>JBDTCO010000155.1:0-62815 GCA_039923495.1 Polyangia bacterium | reverse complement strand
CGACGATCGAGGCCTCCGATGCCAGCGTCAGCGCATGGGGACAGGTCGCACGCATGCTCTCGGCGCCCCGCGCGTTCCACGCGGCGGCGGTCGGTGCCGACAACCTGATCTACATCGTCGGCGGCATGCCGTATCCGACGGTTGGCGCGCTCGACACCTTCGAGTCCATCGATCCTGCGGTCGACGCATCGGGCGCCGCCACTGCGCAGGCAGTCCTACCCCTCGCGCGCAGCCAGCTCGCCGCGTCCGACGACAGCCTCGGTCGCATCGTCGCGATCGGTGGTGCGCGCGTCGACGGGACGGCGAGCGATCAGGTCGACGTCTACGACACGACCGCGAAGGCGTGGAGCAGCGGCGCGCCGCTCATGGTACCGCGCGCGCAGCTCGGTACCGCGCGCGGCGCCGATGGTCGCATCTACGCGGTCGGTGGCCAGAACGACTTCGGTGGCGCGCTCGCCGACGTCGAGGCGCTCACCACCAACGCGAGCCACTGGACGCCGATCGTCTCCATCTCGCCCGCCCGCGCCGCGAGCGCGGTCGCGCGTGGCTGGGACGGACGGGTCTATGCGATCGGGGGACGAACCGCGGGCACCCCCGTCGTGAACGTCGAGGCCTATGGTCCGCGAGTCAAGCCGGGACCGCAGCTGGGAGCACCCGGCACCGTCGTCGCACTGAGCTGCAGCAACTTCGCCGCGAACGCGAACGTCACGGTGACGTTCTCCGGCGACACCGCCGGTGTGGTCGCGGCGAGCGGCACGACCAACGCACAGGGCAGCGCGAGCCCGTCGCTCACCTGGCACGTACCGCAGGTCGCCTCCGGCACGTACACGCTCACCGCGGTCGACGATCGCGCTCGCTATCCCGTGCGTGCGACCTTCGTGGTGCCATGAGGACCGTGGCGCTGCTGTGTGCGTGTCTCGCCGTGGCCTCGCCCGGGCTCGCTCGAGGCGCCGCGCCCGTGAGCAAGAGCGAGCGCTCCGATGCGCGCGAGCACGCGAAGAAGGGGAACTCGCTCTACAGCCTCGGCAAATACCTCGACGCCTCCGTCGAGTTCGAGGCCGCGTACTCCGCGAGACCCGACGCCGGCCTGCTCTACAACGCGGCCCAGTCGGCCCGGCTCGGCGGCGATCTGAAGCGCGCGCGCACGCTTTACTCCACGTACGTGTCGTTCCATCCCGATGGTGCCAACCTCGCGGACGCGAAGGGCCACCTCGAGAAGCTCGACGAGCAGCTCGCGGCCGAGGAGGCCGCACGCCGTGCGCCGAAGCCCGAACCCGAGATGGTCGTCACACCGGCGCCCGAGCAACCGAAGCCTCACAACGACCGTCCGTACCTCAAAAAATGGTGGTTCTGGACCGCCATCGGTGGCGGTGTCGTCGTGGTAGGCGCAGCCATCACGCTCGGCGTGGTGCTCGGACGTCCCGCCCCGCAGTGGTCGAACCAGCCGGACATCGGTCCCGGCGCGCCGGCGACGACGGGTCTGCAGCTTCGCTACTAGAATCGCTGCTTCGGGTTGCGCGGCTCGAAGACCGCGCGAAACGCCGGGTCGGCGAGGAGACGCTCGATCTCCTGGCGCACCTGCTCGGGTGCGTCGCGACGCAGCTCCTCGGTGATGCGCTCGAGCTCGGCGGCCGCCACCTTGCGTGCCTCCTCGTCGCGTCGCCTGCGCCACGCTTCGTCGAGCGCCATCGACAGGATGGTCTCGCGGGTCATGGCGGGCATGACGCGCATGAGGCCACCGCCATCGTCGGAGACCGAGAGGCTCGTCATCGTGACCCCGGTCTCGGTGCGCACCTTGTCGCGCTGATCGGCCGTGAGCTCGACCTCGAACGTGCCGCGCTGATCGCGTGAGGTCGCGCGCGCTTCGGCCTCGAGCTCATCGCACAGGAGCTGCAGCCGGTCCGACATCTCCGTGATACGGCGCACGAGCGCCTGCTGCTTCTCCACATCGGGCTCGGCGGTCATCTCGTCGACGATCGCGAGCAGCTCCGCTTGCAGTCGATCGACCTCGCGCAGATCCATGGCTAGGTCGCGAGATGACCGGCGGTGGGCAGCGTGACGCCCGCCACGGGTCCACCGAGCGGGCTCCCGACGGCACCGGAGCCGACGAGGCCGATGACCATCTGGTTGCTGAGCCAGTTGATGAACGCGAGCGCGAGCACCGTCGAGATGGCGTCGAAGAACGCCTCGTAGTTGGGGTTGTCGGACTTCGCCGTCGGATCGAAGAAGCCGATCATGAGCTCCTTCATGATGGTGGGCACCATGAGGCTCGCGACGTTGGTCGACACGAACGCGATGAGCTTCTGCGGGATGGCCGGCGTCGGGATCGCGGGGCCCGGCGGCTGCATCGAGTACGCCGGGAACAGCGGCAGGCCCGGGATCACCACGGCCGACTGCCACGCCAGGAACGCAGCAGAGACGCCGAGCGCGACGGCCTCCTTGTACGGCTCCTGGATCGGCGTCATCGACGAGCACGCCGGGTACTGCTTGATGAGCGACGCGAGCGGCGGCCCGAGGAGGCAGCCCGGCGGACCGATGACGCTCGGGCCCGCGATGGGCAGCGCACTGAACTTGGCCTGCAGCCGCCACATGTTGTGCCCGTACGCGACAGCATCGCAGAGCGTGTCGTGCAGATCCTTGAAGCCCTGCCCGACGTGGTCGCACATGAGCTGGTGCGGTGCGATGGGCAGCTCGGGCTTGAACCACTGCGGGATGAGCCGAGGCACCGCGTTGCGATCCTCCTGCGGCAACGCGCCGACGTACTCCGAGCGCTCGGCCGGCGTCACCGTCATGTAGTCCATCGGCAGGCGCATGCCCTTCGACTGGAAGCGCAGCGCCCCGAGGAGCTTGTTGGGCTGGAGCTGGGGCACGAGGCTAGCCCTTCACGAAGACCGTGGACGAGCCGACCATGAGCTTGCCCGGATCTTTCTCGTCGTGGAGCGTGATGTCGCCGACGCAGAAGGCCTCCTTGCCCTCGATGAAGACCTTGCGATCCTGAACGGTCTTGATGGCCTTCCACCGGTTGGGGCCGCAGCACGTCTGCTTGTCGTGCACACCGGTGTCGCCGACGCGGAGCGCGGGCATGCTGTCGACGAAGGTCTTCGTCGAGCCCTTCACCGCTGGCCCCTGCACGGGGTGCGGGCAGCGCGAGCAGCGCTTGCACTGGTGCTTCTCGCAGAAAGCGAAGTCCTTACCGTTCTTGCGTCCGAGAGCTGCCATCGTCGCTCCTTAGTTCAGGTTGATGGGGCTGCCCGTGAGCTTGAGGCTACCCGACGCGTGAAACGAGCCGGACGCAGCCGTGGTGAGCGACAACTCGGCGTGGGCGTCGACCTGGAACTTGCCCTTCGACGTGACCTTCGTATCGCTGTCCGACGTGGTCTCGATGGTCTTGCCGGCCTTGAGGATGATGCTCTTCTTCGCGTCGAACGTGATGTTGCCCTCGGTCTTGATCTCGATGTCGCCGCTCGAAGAGCCGCTCTTGAGCCAGACGTAGTTGCCGTTGGTATCGGCGATGAGGATGCCCTGCTTGCCGCCATCGACCAGCTCGATGCGGTGCTTCTTCGTGGTGCCGAGGTAGATGGCACCCTCGGTCTTGTTGTCGTTGAAGACGAGCTTGTGGCCCGAGCGCGTGGAGATACCGGACAGGTCGTTCTTCTTGCTCTCGTGCTTGGTCTTGAGCGACGGACCCTTCACGTCCTTCTCGTCGGGCGACTCGGCGAGCACACCTTTTTGCGACGTATGCGCATAGACGGGACGGTTCGGCGCACCGTCGTCGCCGCCCTTGGCCGTCTTGTCGGGCGCGACGTCGGACCACATGCGGCCGATGACGATGGGACGCGAGATGTCGCCATGCTCGAACGCAACGAGGACCTCGTCGCCGATCTCCGGCATGAAGTAGGCGCCACGCGGACCGTTGCTCGCGTCGTCGCCGACGTGCTCGCCGGCCATGAACGACGCGATGCGACACCAGTGCGTCGAGTCCTGGACCTTGTCGTCCTCGCCGCCCCCTTCGAGCGACGGGATGCGGACCTTCACGCGGTAGGTGTGCCCCTTGTCGTCGGCGTTCGCGGTGACGATGCCGATGAGCACGTGATCGATCTTGGTGTTCTTCTCCTTGTCGGAGAACGCGGTCGTGCTGCCGAATAGGCTCATGTTCCGAACTCCCGGTTCGAGGGCGGCGCGCCCCAAGTCAGCGTAATCCTACCACGCCATGTGCAGGGCTCCCCCGCATCCTGGTTATCGGCAGAGGGCCGCGCAAAGTTGCGTGTCAATCTTGGGGTCTCGGCCCGGAGGACGCGTAATAATGGACGAACCATGGCTCTGACCCTCGCCAGGGGCGAGACCATCCTCTTCCCGATGCCGTACGTGGAGGCGGAGCGTCCGCCCTACGTCGTCACCAACCAGCGGCTCATCGAGCGGTCTCCGCACGGCGCCGGCGAGCGGGTCATCCCCGTGAAGTCGCTCATCGCGACGAGCCGGGCGAAGTCGCGACCCTATGCGGCGGTCGGTGCGCTGTTCCTCTGCCTCGCGCTCGGCGCAGCGCTCGCGGGCGGCTACCTCTACTCCACCGTGCTCGGCATGGAGGGTGCGCCGTACACCGCGCTACCGAAGCTCTTCTCGAGCGACGCCGCTGATGGCGACGAGACGGTGAACCCCGAGGGTGGAGACGAGCCCGCGCGGCCGGCCGCTCCAGCGACCGAGGAGCTACCGGACGATCCGAGCGTCGATGCGCACCCCGAGCAGGCCGTCTACAAGATGGACGTCCTCAAGACCCGTGTGTCCGGCATCGGGCTCGGCGCGCTCGCGTTCGTGTTCATGCTGCTGGGAACGCGCATCTTCCGGAAGCGTCGCTACTTCGTGGTGTGCCGCTCGCGCGACGGCCTCATGCGGATCGTGGTCACGGGCAAGACGCAGCAGGACATCATCCTCGCGACGCTCCAGGCCGTGCAGTAGCGCCACGCCGGCGCACATACGCCACGACGTGCTCGAGCTTCGCGCTCGGGTTCGACAAGGGCCTGCGGAACGAGGGCGGCCAGGCCTGGGCGCACGACCACATCGACGAGCGGATGGAGCTCGTGGTCCAGAAGAAGCTCGGCGACGAGGGGACCGCTCGAAGGTCGCGTTGAATCCTTGTTCGTAGCGATCGCCTGTCAGTCGCGACCAGACACGTCGGGCATTCGTTCGCCTGCCCTCCTTGCCGTGTGCACGCGCCGCGGGCTAGAAGGCGGCCGTGCGTGCCATCGCCCTCCTCCTCGTCGTGTCGTGCGGCGCATGCGGCTCGTCGCATGCGGGCGGCGGCGGCACGATCGAGATCACCGCGTCGGGTGAGGCGCTCGCGCTCGCGGGCTATCCATTCCCGCCCCAGGCAAGCGGCGACGCAGCATTCGTCGACGGGTGGGAGGTGTCGTTCCAGCGCTTCATCACCGTCTTCGACAAGGTGACGATCGCCGAAAATCCCGATACGAACCCGGGCGATCAGGCGCAGACGGGCAAGGTGGTGGCGGAGCTCGACGGACCGTGGGCAGTCGACCTTTCGCGCGGCGGACCGATCGAGGGCAAGGGCGGCGCCGACGAGGAGGCGCTCGCCGTCGGCACCATCGACTCGAAGAGCGATGGCTCGTCGTTCGACCCGAGTGTCCGCTACGCGTTCAGCTACGCGTCGGTGGCCGCGACCGCGGGCGCGAAGCTGCTCAACTTCGTCGCCGACGACGCCGACTACGCGGAGATGGTGTCGCGCGGATGGAACGTCCTCTACGTCGGCACCGCGACGTTCAAGGGAAAGAGCTGCACGAGCACCGACTCGTCGTACGACTTCTCGAAGCTGCCGTCGCCGGTGACGTTTCGCCTCGGCTTCGCGACGCCGGCGAGCTATCTCAACTGCCAGAATCCCGACAACGATCCCGCAAAGGCGCTCGGCGCGGAGGAGCACCAGCGTGGCATCCACGTCACCAACAACGCGCAGACCATCGCTCAGGTGACCTTCCACTCGGATCACCCATTCTGGGAGAGCATCGTCCACGACTCGCCCGCGCACTTCGATCAGCTCGCCGCTCTCGCGAAGCAGCAGACCGACGGGACCTGGCTCGTCACCCTCGACGACACGACCGCGGCCGACTACACGGCCTTCACCGATCAGAGCGGCAAGCCGCTCCCGTGGCACGCGTGCCAGGACGGGTACGTCGCGCCGAACTCCAGCCCGCAGATGGGCTTCGACAGCCGCACGCTCGGCTACAACCCGTCCGGCGATCCGTCGTCGTACCTGCGGGGCTACGGCGATTTCATGGTCTACGACCAGAGCACGCAGGGGCACCTCGACTCGGATGGGCTCTGCTACGTGCAGCGCCACTACGCCTCGCCGCTGTGACGTGCCGACGGGCCGCTCCCTGCGTCCCGTCCTCCTCGCGCTGCTGCTGAATCAGTAGCTGTAGCGGCGGATGCTCGCGTTCATGAGCAGGCCAAGGGTGATCATCACGGTGATGAGCGAGCTGCCGCCATAGGACACGAGCGGCAGCGTCACGCCGACGACGGGCAGCACGCCGATGACCATCCCGATGTTGAACGTCACGTGCCAGAACAGCAGCGCGGCGCAACCGAGGCACACGCCCTGCGCGAAGCGATCGCGAGCCTCCGATGCGAGGTTGAGTGCCCACAGCACGAGCACGGCGTAGAAGCTCAGCAGCACGACGCAGCCGAGGAAGCCCCACTCCTCTGCCCACACCGCGAACGGAAAGTCCGTCCAGTGCTCGGGCAGAAACTGCAGCTGGTTCTGCGTACCGTGCGTCCAGCCCTTGCCGATCCAGCGGCCCGATCCCACGGCGACGAGCGCTTGCCTCGCGTGCCAGCCTGCGCCCGACGGATCGAGCGAGGGATCGAGGAACGTGAGCAGCCGCTTCTTCTGGTAGCCGTGCAGCTTGAAGAAGAAGAGCACGACGCCGCTCACGGCCTCCATGCCAAGGGTGAGGAGCTTCACGTGTGCAGGCAGCGGCACGACCAGCACCACGGTCATGGCGATGAGGAAAAGGATGAGCGCGGTCCCGAGGTCGGGCTGCTTGGCGATGAGCAGCCCGGGCACCGCGAACATCGCGAGCGCGATGCCGACGTAGCGCCACGGACGCAGACGCAGATCGGTGGGATCGGTGGCGAACAGCTTGGCGAACGCGAGGATGAGCGCCACCTTCGCGAGCTCCGACGGTTGGCCGCCGAGCGGCCCGATGCCGATCCAGCGACGAGAGCCGTTCACCACCTTGCCACCGACGAGCACCGAGAAGAGCACGACGATGATGACGGCCAAGAACACGTACGCCATCCGATCGAAGATGCGCGAATCGGCGAGCGACACCGCGATGAAGATCACCACGCCTGCGGCCAGCCACGCGAGCTGCTGCGTGTAGAGCCCCTTCGGCGCCACGCGCGTCGCCGACCACAGGTTCACGAGCCCCATCGCGATGAGCACGAAGATCGTGGCGGCCAGCGGCCAATCGAACTGACTGCGCAGTCGCGTGACCGCTCCGCGCATTCGCGCCTGCATGCTGGCCATCACCCCACCTCCGCCGAGGAGCGCGCGAAGGCGGACCTGCGCCGCCGCAGCGAGCCGGGGGGTCGGGGGGCAAAAGGAGCGGAGCGACGACGCTCCCCGAGAAAACAGGCCACCACGCCTGCGGCCAGCCACGCGAGCTGCTGCGTGTAGAGCCCCTTCGGCGCCACGCGCGTCGCCGACCACAGGTTCACGAGCCCCATCGCGATGAGCACGAAGATCGTGGCGGCCAGCGGCCAGTCGAACTGACTGCGCAGTCGCGTGACCGCTCCGCGCATTCGCGCCTGCATGCTGGCCATCACCGTTGACCTCGCGCTTTTGCCTTGGTCCGTGCCGCCTGCTTCGGATGCGCGACCGCATCCGAGCGATACGACGCCGGCTTGCTCTCCGGTGCGACCTTGTCGTACCAGCCGCGGAAGATCTCCATCGCGGTGGGCGCCGCTGCCTTCGCGCCGAAGCCACCGTGCTCGACGAGGACGACGACCGCGATCTTCGGATCATCGTACGGCCCGAAGCTCGCGAACCAGGCGTGGTCCGCGTCCTCGTCTCCCTCGGCGGCCTGCCGACGACCGTTCCTCACCTGCGCGGTGCCCGTCTTTCCAGCGACCTCGAAGCCCATCACGCGTGCCCCGTACGCCGTACCTTTCTGGTCGTGGACCGCGTCGTAGAGCGCGCGCCGGACCATCGAGAGGTGCTCCTGCGAGAACGGAAGCTGCCGGCGCAGTCGCGGCGGGAACGCCTGCACGACCTTGCCATCGGTGTTCTCGACGCGCTCGACGAGCTGCGGCACCCACAGGCGCCCCCCGTTGGCGATGGCCGCATACGCCATCGCGACCTGGAGCACCGTCAGCTTCACGGAGCCCTGCCCGATGGCCGTGTTGAGGGTCATGCCCTTCTGGAACGCGCCTTCTTTCTTGTAGTCCTCGACGGTGGGTACGAGCCCCTGCGCCTCACCGTTGATGCCGAGGCCCGTCGACGATCCGAAGCCGAGCTCGCTCGCGGTGCCGGCCATCTGATCGATGCCGATGCGATCGCCGAGGATGTAGAAGTAGACGTTGCAAGACTCCGAGAGCGCCTGGAGCAGGTTGATGGAGCCGTGCGTCTCGACGCAGTGGAACGTACGCCGGCCGTAGTTGAGGGAGCCATGGCACGTGATGCGCTCGTACGGATCCTGACCGTGCTCGAGCGCCGCCAGCATCGGGACGATCTTGAACGTCGAGCCGGGGAAGTAGTTCTCGCGGACGGTCTTGTCGATGAGAGGGCGAGCCGGGTCCGTCGTGTAGCGCTCGACCTCCTCGCGGGAGAGCCCCTGGGTCATCTTGTTCGGGTCGATGCTGGGCTGGCTGCCGAGCGCGAGGACATAGCCGGTCTCCACGTCGATGACGGCGGCAGCCGCGGCCGAGTGATGGCGCAGCGCACGATCGACGACCTTCATCATGTCGAGATCGAGCGTGGAGACGAGGCTGAGTCCGGGCTGCGCGGGCACGCGTGCGTCGGTGCCGAGGAGCGCCGTGAGATCGGGGACCTCTTCTGCGCTCTTCCTGCGACCGCGCGCATCGACGATCACGCGCTCACGACCGTCCTTGCCGCGCAGGAACGAGTCCCACTGTCGCTCGAGGCCTTCGCGTCCGACGAGATCGCCCGAACGATAGCCGTTCTCGTGACGATGCGTGGCGAGCTCTTCGGCGGTGACCTCGTTGAGGTAGCCGATGGTATGGGCGCCGACGGCCCCGTTCGGATAGATGCGCTCGATCTGCGGCTGCACCTGCACGCCGGGCAGATCGGCCTGCTCGCTCTCGATGAGCGCGAGCTGATCACGCGTGATGTCCTTCACCGCGAGGATCTGGCGATAGCGATCGGCACCGTGGAACTGCGCCGCGCGCGCCGAGAGCTGCGTGAGCGTGGCCTCGTCGAGCCCGAGGAAGCGGCCGAGGCGGTTGATGGTCTCGTCGGTGGCGAAGCGCGGCGTCAGGTACACATCATACGCGGGTCGATTCTCGGCGAGGACGCGCCGCTTGCGATCGAGGATCACGCCGCGCGACGATGGCAGCTCGATCTCCTTCACGAAGTTGTCGTTGGAGCGACGGAAGTAGTGGTCGCCCGCCATCACCTGCAACATCCACAGCCGCCCGACGAGGGCGATGAACACGAGGCCGACCCCGAGCTGCACCCACAGGAACGGACGCTGCGGACGCGCGCGCGGCGCCGTGCTCATCGCCACCTTGCACCGACGTCGCGCTCGAGGTGCAGGCTGCGCTGCTCGGGGGCGATGCGATCGTCTACGCGTCGCAGAAACACGAAGACGATGGGCGCGAAGCAGAGCGCGCTCAGCACGAGCGGCACGAGCATCCTCATGCTCGAGTCACCCGGTGCGAGCAGCATGAGCAGGAACGCGTGCAGCGTGGCGAACAAGGCGCCGACGATGGCGAGCTGCCCCCAGCGATCGAGGAACACGCGTCCGTGCAGGAGACGCGCAGCGAGCGCACACAGCGCGAACGCCAGCGCCTCGACGCCTCGAGGCGAGCCGACGAGCAGGTCGCGCAGGTAACCGACGGCGAGCGCGGTGGCCGTGAGCGCGATGGGGCTGCCGCGGCCGCATAGCCCGAGGTAGACGACGACGAGGAGCCCGAGCTCGGGCGCCGCGAAGAACGCTCGCACGTCGCGGAACAGCCAGCCCCACGCACTCTCCCAGAGCAGCGAGCCGTACGCGATGAGACCGAAGACGACGCCGCGCATGGTTACTTCTTCACAGCGGGCTGCGCGGCGATGCTCTCGGGCGGCAGGGCGAGCAGCACGAGCACGTTCTCGAGGCGACCGTAGTCGACGGCGGGCTCGAGCTCCGCCTCTTGGTAGAGGCCGACCTCGCTCTTGCCGACGGAGACGATCTTGCCGATGGGGAGGTCGCGCGGGAAAGGCCCGCCGATACCGGAGGTGACGACCTCGTCGCCGACGGCGACCTCGTCCTTCTTCGACAGGTACTCGATGCGCGCGCGGTACTTGTTGTCGGACGCGACGCCGTGCAGGATGCCGCGCGCACCGGTGCGCGGGACGACGACGTCGATGGCGCACTTCGGATCGACGGCGAGGAGCACGTCGGAGAAGCTGCCTGCCACCCGCTGGATTCGACCGACGACACCGTCGGCGGAGACGACCGGCATGCCCGGCTTCACCTCGCCTTCGCCACGATCGACGCGCAGACGCATCACGCGGAAGAACGGCGACGTCTCGGCACCGATGACGCGCGCCGTGACGGATGGGACCTTCTCGTGCGTCTTCAGCCCCAGCAGTCGCTCGAGCTGCGCTTCGCGCTCGGCCGTGTGCTTGGCCTCGGCGAGCTCGGCGCGGAGTCGCGCGTTGTCCTCGACGAGCTTCTCGCGCTGGGCCTCGACGCCGACGAGGTGAACGTAGCGGCCGAACGCGCCACCGACGGAGCGGGCGATGCCTCCGCACAGCGACTGGAGCGGCGCGGAGACGCGGACGAGGAAGCGATCGAAGAAGTTGAGGTCCGTCGGCGACTTGAGGTTCGCGCGCAGGAACAGGATCGGCAGCGCGAGGAGCGCCGCCACGACCACGATCTCTCTCGCCCGACGCGAGAGCATTCAACGAGCTCCGAGCTGCATGGGACGACCGGAGCTAGCCGTGGACGGTGACTTCTTTGAGCAGCTTCATGTCGTCGAGCAGACGACCGGTGCCGAGGACGACGGCGCGCTGCGGGTTCTCCGAGACCATGACCGGCAGCCCCGTCTCCTCGCGGAGCAGGATGTCGAGGTTGCGCAGCTGCGCGCCACCACCCGACAGCACGATGCCACGGTCGACGATGTCGGCGGAGAGCTCGGGCGGCGTGCGCTCGAGGACGACGCGCACACCCTCGACGATGGCGTTGACCGGCTCGGAGAGCGCGTCGCGGACCTCGTCGGAGTTGATGGTGAGCGTCTTCGGGACGCCGGCGACGAGATCGCGGCCCTTCACCTCCATGGTGAGGACTTCATCCATCGGGTAGGCCGAGCCGATCTGCTTCTTGATCTCCTCGGCGGTGCGCTCACCGATGAGCAGGTTGTACTTGCGCTTGATGTGCTGAATGATCGCCTCGTCCATCTTGTCGCCACCGACGCGGATCGACTTCGACATGACGATGCCGGCGAGCGAGATGACGGCGACCTCGGTCGTGCCGCCGCCGATGTCGACGATCATGTTGCCCGACGGCTCCGTGATGGGGAGCCCGGCGCCGATGGCCGCGGCCATCGGCTCCTCGATGAGGAACACGTCGCGTGCGCCGGCCGCATACGCAGAGTCACGCACGGCGCGCTTCTCGACCTCGGTGATGCCCGACGGGACGCAGATGATGATGCGCGGACGCACGAGCGTGCGTCGGTTGTGCGCCTGGTTGATGAAGTAGCGCAGCATCGCCTCGGTGACCTCGAAGTCGGCGATGACACCATCCTTCATCGGTCGGACAGCGACGATGTTCCCCGGCGTGCGGCCGAGCATCTCCTTCGCGGCGCGGCCCACGGCCAGCACCTTCTTGGTGCCGTTGGCGGCACGCTGGACCGCGACCACGGAGGGCTCGTTGGAGACGATGCCCTTGCCCTTGACGAAGCAGAGGATGCTCGCGGTACCGAGATCGATCGCCAGGTCGTTCGAGAAGAGGCCGTTCACCCAGTCGAAGAGCATCGATGTGTTCCCTTCATCCGACCCCGCAACGACTGTCGTCAAGCCACGGTCAGGCTGTGGTGCGTCTTGTAGTGCGTCCTGTAGTGCGTCCTGTAGTGCGTCCTGTGACCAAATCTTGCCAAGCAATCGAAGCGAAACGACAAAGTTCGAGGAAACCGAGTGTGAGCTTGTGGAGGATGAAGATCCACCAGCGATCTACACCTACAACCACGCACCCGCACTTACCACTTTCGTCACAACGGGGGCAGAAAATTTGCGCGATGCCACAGGGCACGATTTGCTGTCGCGAGCATGATACCGCCCGGCACGCCGACCACCTCCCCTACCGCCGACGGTCCCCTCGTGCGCTGCGGGGCCTGTACGCTCGCACCTCGGCACGGCGAGACCCTGCGTCGCGGTCGCTGCGCGCGCTGCTACGAGAAGTGGGTCCGGGCGCGACCCGTCGGCGTGGGCGCCTGCTGTGTCGGCTGCAACAACCATCGTCGCGAGCAACTCCGACACTTCGAGGTCGGCCTGCGCCTCAACGCGGCTGGCGGTCGCTGGACGGTGCTCTGCCACAACTGTGCATCCACGGCAGACACGCTCGAGCCGGTGCCCCGCTCCGTCGACGCGCTCTGTCAGCGCCTCGGCCGCGACCGCCGCTGGCAAGAGCGCCGCCACGACCGCGCGCACGTCGATCCGCACGCCGAGCGGCGCGCCGGCGATCTGCGCCACGACCGCCGCCTCAACCTGCGCGAGATCTTCGACGCCACCGATATCGCCGAGGAGCTCGTCATCGAGATGGAGGCCGACTACGAGTCCGTCCATGCAGGTCAGCTCGTGGCCATCGAGGACGTCACCGCCATCCACATGACCACCACCGAGGAGGGCCTCTACGGCTCGCCCGGTGACGACCTGTTCCTGCCGCAGACGTAGCACCAAGGGTTGCTTCGAGACGGACCGTCGGCTAGCTTGCCGCCTCCATGGAGGCATTTCCATCATGCTAGAGACGATGCGTCGCAACTCTCGGAGTGCGATCGTCTATGTACTGTTCGGCATCCTGATCGCTGCATTCGTGCTCTTCTTCGGAGCAGGATCTGGTGGTCTCGGGCCCACGAATGCTTCGGCTACCGTCGCTGCGAAGGTGCAGGGATCGACGCTGAGCGAGCAGGACTTCCAGTTCGCGTACATCGCGGCTGGTGGCTCCAACCTGCCGCCCAAGCAGGCCAAGGAGCAGCGCATCAAAGAGATGGTGATGGACAAGCTCATCGAGCGTGAGCTCCTCGCGCAGGAGGCCGACAAGCTCGGCTTCCAGGTCTCGCAGAAGGAGGTCGAGGACATGGTCGCCGACGGCCGTATGCTCGTCATGGGCTACTCGCGCCGCATCGACAACCTCGTCACGAAAAATGGCGCGTTCGACTACGAGCGCTTCAAGCTCATGTGCACCAACCAGCTCGGCGTGTCGGTGATGCGCTTCATCGAGATCGAGCAGCGGGAGCTCCTCGCCGACAAGATGCGCGAGTCGATGAAGGCCGGCATCCGCGTATCGCCCGCCGAAGTGAAGCAGGAGTTCGACGATCACGGCAAGCAGGTCAACCTCGCGTTCGTGCGGTTCTCGTCGCGTCACCTCGAGGCCGATGAGGAGCCTTCCGCGGCGGAGCTCGCCGCGTACGAGAAGACCCACGAGGCCGACCTGAAGAAGCTGTACGAGGAGCGCAAGCCGCTGCTCTTCACCAAGGTCGACAAGCAGGCCAAGCTGCGCCACATCGCGATCGACCTCCCCAAGGACGCGACGGCCGATACGACTGCGAAGGTGAAGGCACGCATCGACGAGGCGAAGAAGGCGCTCGACGACAAGAAGCCGTTCGGCGATGTCGCCGCGCAGTTCTCGTCGAACCCCAGCAACCAGCGTCGCCACGGGGAGATGGGCTGGAAGAAGAAGGGCTTCACCGGCTTCAACGAGGCGGTCGACGCGAAGGTGTTCGCTGCGAAGAAGGGCGACGTCATCGGCCCCGAGCGCACCGACCGCGCCTACGAGATCATCCTCGTCGAGGACCTCCGCGAGGGTGACGTGACGTACGACCAGGCCGTCGGCGAGCTCGCCGAGCAGGAGCTGCTCCGCGACAAGGCCAAGCAGAAGGCGAAGAGCGACGCGCAGGCCGCGCTCGATCGCGTCCGCAAGGGCGAGAAGCTCGACGTGATGTTCCCGGTGAAGAAGGACGACTCGACGGGCGACAAGTCTCCCGAGGCCAACTTCCAGCGGATGCTCGCCGCGCAGTCCGAGGAGCCGCAGATCAAGGAGACGGGCCTGTTCTCGCGTCGCGGCGAGATCGTGCAGGGCATCGGCGTCTCGAAAGAGCTCGCGCGACAGGCGTTCGACCTCAAGCAGGACGAGGTCGCCGGTCCGTTCGAGGTCGCGAGCGCGTACGTGCTCGTGCAGGTCAAGGAGAAGAAGGAGCCCGACGATAAAGACTTCGAGAAGCGTCGTCGCGAGCTGGAGGACGAGGCCGAGCGCGTGAAGTGGTCGTCCGCCGTCTCGAGCTGGGCCAGGAACCGCTGCCTCGAGGTACGCGACGCGGGCCACATCCACATCGCCAACGAGATCCTCGCCTACGAAGGCACACCCAACCCCCGCCCGGGGCAATTCGCGGGCGACACGACCGCATACGTGCCGTGCGCCGGCCACATGCCGTTCTGAGGAGACGAAGACACCCGTAGTGGTGGTACGCTGGCGGCCTCGTGGCCTCCACTCAATTGCCACAGTTCGTGCCACAGTTCGTGCTCCGGCTCGTCGAGGGCAAGGGGCTCCTCGGGCTGAAGTCACCCGTGTCGCTGCCGCTCGGTCGCCTCGAGCGGCTCGATCTCGAGATCCCCAACCTCCGCTTTCCATTCGACGGATCGGGTGAGCCCGACCGCTTTCGCAACCGACGCTGCTCGGTGCGCGACGCGGCGCTACGCATCGACGAGGAGCAGCTGTCGTCATGGCTCGCGACGCGACCCCTTGGGCGCTACGGCATCGAGGAGCTGCGCTGTCGTCTGTCCGGCGATGCCGTGCAGCTCGCGGGCGCGCTCGTCATCGGCGATCGACGTACGGCGTTCACGTGTCGCGCCCAGCTCGTCGCGGTCGAGGCAAAGATCCTCGTGCAGCTCGAGGATTTTCGCACGTACCACTCGCTCCCTGCGGCGGCCCCGCTCGTCGGGCTCGCCCTGCTCTACGCGCTCGGCGCCCGGCCCGCGGCGGCACGAGGCGGCGACGAGCAGCCGGGCTTCGTCCTGCGCGGGATCGACTCGATGGAGGTCGATGCGCTGAGCCTGTCCCTGTGGCGCGCTCTCCTGCCCGCCGGCTGGCGCCTGCCGCGCTCGAGCACGCTCGATGCGGTCCGCATCGACGGTAAAAACGGTGCGCTGACGCTCGGCTTCTTCGAGTCGAACGGATTGGCAGAGCAGCAGGCCGTGCTCATGCCGCTCGAGACGCGACGGCAGCTCGAGCGCGCCGATGCGCACCTCGCCGCCGGCGAGCTCGCGGCCGCTCTCGAGGCGTACGAGCTCCTCGGCACGCTCCCGGTCGCCATCGAGCGTCGCGTGGCTACGCTGCTCGTGGTGGCCGGTCGTGAAGCCGAGGCGGAGGCGCTCGCCCGCGAGCTCGTCGCCACGGACCCGGAGCGTGGGTCGGCCACGACGCTGCTCGCGCTCGCGCTGTCCGATCGCGGTGCGATGGACGAGGCCGCGGCGCTCTTCCAGCGCGCGGCCGTCCTCGCGGAGCGGGCGGGCGAGCCGGCGGCGGCGATCGAGGCCGCGCTGCGTGCGGCCGAGCTGCTCATCGACACGCGTCCGACCGAGGCGACCCCGCTGCTCGAGCGCGTCGTCGCGGGTCGCGGCACGCACACGCGCGCGGCCCAGCTGCTCGCAGATCGCTATGCGTCGGAGGGTCGCAACGCCGACCTGCTGCGGCTCGAGAAGCGGCGGCTCTCGCAGGCGCGAGGTCAGGAAGAGGAGGCGCAGGCTCGCGTGCGCCTCGGCTCCGTCTGGCTCGACGCGAACGACGACGCGCTACGTGCGCGCGACGAGCTGGAGCGCGCGCTACGGCTCTTCCCCGGGGACGCGCCCACGTTCCGACTCTACGCGCGTGCGCTCGAGCGCTCGGGGGACGTCGCGCGGGCGTACGAGGCGATGGAGCAGGCGCTCGCGATGTCGGACGCGACACGGCAGCGCCACGATCGTCTCGCTGCAGTCGAGCTCGCCGATCGTGCCGGTCGTCCGGCCGACGCGCGCCGCCACCTCGACGAGCTGCTCGAGGAGAGCGGCAGTGATCAAGAGGTGCTCCAGGCCGCGGCGCAGCTCGCGGCGAACCACGGCCGCCTCGACGACGCCATCTCTGCGTACGAGCGAGCGGCCAGCGCGAGCGACAGCGAGGCGATGCGTGCGAGCCTCTACTTCACTGCGGCGCAGCTCTGCCTCGGCGTCGAGGGACAGACGGGTCGAGCGCGCATGCTGCTGGACCGCGCGCGCGAAGCGAACCCGAGCCTCGAGATCCTGCGGGCTGCTGCCGCGCTCGCAGCGCAGGAGCAGCGCTTCGGCGATCTCGACGAGCTCCTCGAGAAGCTCGGGCAGCTCGGAGATCGCGAGGCGCGCGTGCGCCGCATCGAGCTGCTCATCGAGCTCGATCGTCCCGCCGAAGCGGCGGCCGAGGCCGAGGTGCTCGCCACCGCAGGTGACTCCGGCACCCTTCAGCTCCTCGTCGATGCGCGACGTGCGGAAGGCAGCCCCGAGCCGCTCGGCCGCGCCCTCGAGCGCCTCGCGTCGGCGACTCGCAATCCGGCGCCGCGCATCGAGCTCGGGCGCCTGCGCGCGCAGAGCGGCGAGCTGGCGCAGGCGCGCATCGTCCTCGAGGAAGTGCTACCGCTCATCGACGAGTCTAACGTCGAGGCCGCGCGCGAGGCGATGGAGGTGCTGTGCGACGTGCTCATGCGCCAGGGCGACGACGCCTCCCTCGAGGCGGCGCTCGGCAAGCTCGCGGAGCTGCGCCTGTTGCCCGACGCGAAGGCGCGCGCGCTGGTCTCGCAGGGCGGCGCTCGTGCACGGCTCGGCAAGCTCGAGCTCGCACTCGACTCCTACCGTGAAGCCGTCGCCGCCGATGCCACCGACCTCGCCGCGCAGCTCGGTCTCGGCGACACCGCACACGCGCTGCGGCTGTGGGACGAGGCGCGCGCGGCGCTCGAGCATGTGTTCCGTGCACAGCCGCGCGCAGATCGAGCGATTCGTCTCGGCGAGATCTCGGAGCGCCAGAACCGGCTCGTGGACGCCGTGCAGTTCTACGATGCCGCGCTGGAGATCGGGACCTCGGGCGCGGATGCGCAGCGCCTCTACAGCGCGCTCGCTCATCTGCACCACGCGCGCGGGGAGTGGGAAGCCGAGGCGCGCATGCTGCTCCGCGCCGCCGAGGACGCGCGCACGCCAGACAGCGACGCGACGCGCGCGGGACGACTCGTGACAGCGGCCGATCTACTGCGCCGCCGCGTGAACCGCCTCGACGAGGCTGAGCCGCTCTACGACCGCGCGCTCACCCTCGATCCGCACAACCTCCCCGCGCTCGACGCCCTCGAGGCCATCGCGGTCGAGCGCGAGGACTGGGCGCGCGCCGCGCAGGTCCTCTCTCGCAAGGTCGCAGCCACTGCCAGGCGGCCAACGGAACAGAAGGCCATCCTCGGTCGCCTCGCGGTCCTCCAGTCGGAGCAACTCGGTCGCGACGATGCTGCGCGCGAGGCGTACCAGCGCGTGCTCGTCATCGATCCGCGCTTCCGCCCCGCGCTGGTGTTCCTCGCACGAGACGCGCGCACGCAGGGTCAGCGGGCGGAAGAGCTCGAGCGCCTGCAGCGCCTCGTCGCGCTCGGCCCGGATCCTGCTGATCCGTCGACGCACGCTGCGGATATCGCGAGGCTGGCGCGTCTCCTCGTCGACGCGTCCCGCTTCGACGAGGGTGAGGTCCTCGCGCGTGGGCTGCTCGCCGAGCAGCCACGTCACGCAGCGTCGCTCGCGCTGCTCGACGAAGTCTTCAGCCGCGGCGGTCGCAACGCGGAGCTGGAGACCTTGCTCGGCGTGCGCGCGCAGATCGAGACCGACTACGATGCCACCGTGGAGATCCTGCTGCGACGAGGCGCGCTGCTCGAGCAGGCCGGTCGCGTGACGGACGCGATCGCGAGCTACGAGCGGGTGACGTCGCTCCGGCCGGCACACCTCGTCGCGTGGGGGCGACTCGCCGAGCTGCTGCGCGGGGCCGCCGCGTGGCCACAGCTCGCACACGCGCTCGGTCGTCTCGCCGAGCAGCACACCGCGGACGGTCGCCGCGAAGAGGCCACCGCGCTCCTCGTCGAACAGGCCCACGTGCTCCACGATCGCCTCGACGACGCCGCTGGCGCGCGCGCGGTCCTCGAGGACGCACGAGAGGGAGCGCCCGGCTCGCGTCTCGTCATTGGCGGGCTGCTCGCGCTGGCGCGAGGTGCCAAGGACGAAGCCACCGAGGCCTCGCTGCTCGATCAGCTCATCGGACTCGAGACGGATCCGCAGGCTCGCGGCGTTGCGGTGTTCGAGCGCGCACGGACGCTGTCGGGACGCGGCGATCACGACGGTGCGCTGCGGCGCCTTCGCGCGCTCGCGCCTGAGCACGCGACCGATGGCGCGCTGCGACTGCGCATCGAGCTCGAGCAGCAGGCGGGGCAGACCACGGTCACGGGCGAGCTGCTCGAGATCCTGCGCACGCGCGCGGAGGCCGACCGCAACAGCGATCTCGAGCGATACGCGCTCGAGCAACTGCTGCAGCTCCACCCCGCGCAGCCGACCCGTCTCGAAGCGGTCGCTCGAAGGCTCGTTCAGCTCGAGCCGCGACACCGCGATGCTTTGCGGGTCCTTGCGGACGTCGCCGCCCAGCGAAGCGAGCCTGGAGAGCGCGCCGCGCTGCTCGAGCGCCTGCTCGACGAGTCGCGTCGACGCCACGAGGGTGCGCCGGCCGAGGCGACGATCCTGCTGCAACTCGCGGAGCTGTCGTCCGATCCGGCGCGGGCCGCGGTCCACCTGCGCGAGGCCGTCGAGGCCGCGCCCGCCGATGCGCGCGCGCATCGGGCGCTCGGCCTGAATCTCGCCGCGCAGAGGCTCGATGTCGAGGCCGCGCAGCACCTGGCGCTCGTCGAGGACACGCTCACTCCAGCCGAGCAGCTCGTACTGGCCGAGCTCTACGAGAGGCTCGGTCAGACGCAGCGGTCCGCGAAGGCCATCCTGGCTGCGGGCGAGCTGGCGTCGGCGAGTCGCAGGGCCACCGCGGCGGCTCGGCTCGGCAAAGAGGTCGAGAGTCGCACCGCCGCGCTCGAGGCGATCCGCGCGGACGGCGCCGACGCCGAGGCCTTGGGCGTGCTGCTCGCGGGCCTCTCCCCCGCCGCCACCATCACGCAGCTCGAGGAGCTCATACCGGTCGTCGGCGCCGCGCGTGCCGCAGAGCTGCTCGACGAGCAGGCGCGCATCTGGACCACCGCCGACGCGCAGCTTGCGCTCGAGCGCGCCCTCGAGCTCGTCCCCACGGCCGATCGCTGGGCTGCGCTCGCTCGCGTCCTCGACGCGGAGCAGGCTGCGACGGCGTGGTCGTCTGCGCTGCTGCTCGACCCCACGCGGGCCGATGCGGCGCTCGGGCGTTCGGCCACGCTGTCAGCGGACGAGGCGACGCTCACGCTCGAGCGCGCTCTTGCGGGTGCGCCTGCTTCCGTCGATCGCGATCGCGTCGCCGTGCGTCTTGGTGAGCTCTATGACGCGCGCGGAAACCACCCGGCTGCGCTGGCCGCGTTCACGGGCGCGATGCAGTCCACCGATCACGCTCTGGGCATCAAGGCAGCACGCGCCGTTGCTGCCGTGGCGCGTGCGCTGGACGATGGAGCGCGTGCAGAGCAGGCGCTGACTCAGCTGCTCGACAGCGGGCAAGCGACGGACGCCGATGTACGCACGATGGCCGAGCTCTTCCTCGAGCGCCAGGACGCGGAGGGCGCCGTGCAGCTGCTCGAGCGCCTCGCCCACCCCGGGCCGCTGTACGCGGTCGCCCTCGACCGCGCGGGCGAGCCGCGGAAGCTCGCAGAGCACCTCGTGCGGCAGGCGACGGGCCGTCCATGGGAAGACGCCCGCCACGATCTGCTCCGCGCGGCGCAGCTGTTGTCGGACACGCTCGACGAGCCGCAGCGCGCAGTCGAGATCCTGCTGCAGGCGGTCCCTCTCGGCACGACAGACGCGACGCTGTGGGAGCGCCTCGGCCTGATCCAGCGCGATCGACTCGGTGACGCCGACGCGGCCGCGCGCTCGCTGGCCCGTGCCTACGCGGCCGATCCGTCGCGGCGTCACCTCCTCCAGCCGCTGGCCGAGTACCACCACCAGGCGGGCGAGTGGCAGCCCGCGCGCGACTACTACCGCTCGCTCCTCGAAGCCAAGCTGGCCCCGCCCGAGCTCTTGCCGGTCATCCACCGTCGGCTCGCCGAGTACGCGCGGCTTCGTGCAGACTCCCTCGAGCAGGAGACGCACCTGCGCGCCGCGGTCGAGCTCGCGCCCGACGTCATCTCGCTGCGTCGGCTCGTCGATCTGTACCGTGAGCGCGAGGACAAGCTTCGCCTCGAGCAGGCGCTGCTGCAGCTCGCCGATCTCGCGCCAGACACGGAGCGCCTCGGCTACCTGCGCGAGGCACGCGACCTCATGGGGCACGCGCCGCAAGCCGAGCTCGACGAGCGCATCTTCGCGCTGGATCGTGGCGACGAGGCGGCACGCGAGCGACTGCTGAGGCGCCTCCGCGAGGCCGAGGATCCGACACCACTGCTCGATCGCCTCGAGCGCGAGCTCGACGAGTCTCTCTCCGATGGCACCGTCCAAGGTCCGGAGCTGGCGATGGAACTCGGAGGCGCGAGCCTCGAGCGCGGTGACCTCGAGCGCGCCGCCCGCGTGTTCGCGATGGCATTGAAGCACGGTGGTGGCGTCGCGGCGGTGCATGCTGCGGTCTCGGCGCTGCGAACTCTCGGACGGGCGGCCAACGCCATCGTCCTCGTCGAGACTCAGCTCGCGCGCGGCGACGAAGGCCGCGACGAGCTCGACGCGGTCCTGCTTTCGCTCTTCCTCGAGGTCGCCCCGGAGCGCGCGCTCCCGCACCTCGAGCGCGCGCGGATGCGTGGCGTGCAGCTCTCCATCGAGCCGCCAGCCTACCGTCGTCTCCTCGCCGGTCAGGCGCGCTTCGAGGAGCTCGCGACCGAGCTCGATCGCGCGGCCGTCCTGGCCCAGCCCGAGCAGCGCGCCACACTGCTTCTCGAGGCGGCCGAGCTGTTCGAAGGTCCGCTGCACCGGCCGCGCGAAGCGGCTCGACGGCTCGCGGCGCTCTTCGACGCTCGACCCGAACGTCGGGACCTCGCCGCACGGGCACGGACGCTGTACCTCGCCGGGGGCGAGCCCATCTACGCCCTCGGCATCGTCGACAAGGAGCTCGCGAACGCGGACGCCGACGAGATGCCCCAGCTCAAGATCACGCGCGGCGAGATCCTGCTCGCCGCCGATGCCGACGCGGAGGCCGAGGCCGAGTTCCTGCACGCGCTCATCACCACGAAGCGGGTGGGGCGCGCGCACGCGGCGCTGGCCGACGTCTATCGCAAGCGCGGTGACCTTGCGAGCGCCCTCGAGCACCTCATCGCCGCCGCGGACGCGCCCGATCTCGAGCCATCGCGCGCGGCAGCCTGCGCGGTCGATGCCGCCGATGTGCTGCTCGCCGAAGGCGACACCGCGACGGCGGAGCGCCTCTACCAGCTCGCGGCCGCGCTCGATCCGGCCGATCGGCGCGCGCTCGACGCCCTCATCCGGGTCGCCGCCGCGCAGCATGATCACGAGCGCCAGGCCGAGCTGCTCGGTCGCGCTGCGACGCTCACGGCCGATCGGCGCGAGCGCGCGCGGCTCCTGCACGAGCGCGCGCGCTTGTTCGAGATCGAGCTCGGTCGCGATCTCGATGCCTACCGCGCATATCGTGAGGCCGTGGCGTGCGACCCGACGCTGCGCGAGGCCGTGCGTGCGCTGCGGACACTGGCCGAGGCGCGCGGCGAATGGGCCGTCGCAGGTGAGCAGCTCCACCGCGAGGCTGCGCTCACCAAGGACGACATCGAGCGCGCGCGCCTCCACCTGCGGCTCGCGCAGATCCACGAGGAGAAGCTCTTCGACAGCAGTGCGGCGCTCCGCAACCTCGAGCAGGCGGCGCACCTGTTTGGCACCCTGCAGCTCGAGGTCGCGGAGAGCCCGTGGGCATCGCTCGTCCGGCTGTACTCCGAGGCGCAGCGCCACGCCGATGCGGCCGAAGCCGCGGATCAGCTCGTGGCATCGCTGCCCGACGAGGCGCTCCCGACCGCCCGCGCCGAGGCCATCCTCCACGCGAGCGTGCTGCACGCGCGCGCGGGTCACCACGAGCTGGCGGAGACGCGGCGCGCCGAGGCGCAGCAAGCCTCGCGCGCGCTGCCGCTCTATGACGACGCGTTCGCGTCCGCCTCACCCGCTGAGCAGCGGCGCCTCATCGAAGATCGGCTCGCGACCGTGCCCGCGGGCGAGGCGCGCCTCACGCTGCTGCGACGGCTCGTCTCCATCATCCCGCCAGACGAGGATCTGGCAGGCCTCGATCGCTGGGCGCAGAAGCTGCTCGCCGAGGCGCCCGACGACCAGATCGCGTTCCTTGCGCGCCGTCGCGTGCTCGAGCTGCGCAAGGACGTACCCGCGCTCGTGATGCTGCTGCGGTCCCGCGCCGCCATCACCTCCGACGCACGAGAGCGCGCAGAGCGCCACTGGGATGCTGGTCGGCTCGGCGAGACGCAGCTCCACGACATCACCGGCGCCGCTGCCGACTACGAGGCGGCGCTCGAGGCCGATCCGGAGCACGTGCCCGCGCTCGACGCGCTGGCCGATCTCTCGTTTCGCACGCGCCACCTGCAGCGCGCACGCGCGCTCTACGATCGCCTCGGTGATCGCTCCGGGCTGCTGGCCAGCGACGAGGTCGCGCGGCGTCGCGGAGAGCTCGCCGAGGAGTCAGGTGATCTCGCCGCGGCGAGGACGGGGTACGCGGCAGCGACGGCGCTCAATCCCGGCAACCTCGCCGCGCAGCAGGCGCTTGCGCGCGTGGCGATGCGGCTCGGTGACGAGCGCAGCGCGTACGCCGCGCTGCGCGCCGTGCTCGAGCTGTTGCCGCGCGAATCGATGGAGCGAGCGGTCGAGCTGCGCCTCCACCTGGGGGAGCTCGCGGCCCGACTCGGGGAGCTCGCGGATGCGCGCGCGCTGCTCGAGTCGCTGCTCGCCGAAGATCCCGATCGGCGCGACGTGCAGCACTCGCTCACCGACGTCTACGAGCGCACGTCCGCGTGGCGCGAGGCTGCCGCCTTGTACGAGCGGCGTCTCGAACACGCCGATCGCGACGACGAGCGCGGCGAGCTGCTGTTCCGTCGCGGCGAGGCACTCCTCCGCGCTGGCGAACACGAGGACGCGAGCGACGCATTCCTCAAGGCCGCGGACCTCAACCCCACGCACGCCCCGACGCTGCGACGGCTCGTGCGTCACTACCTGTCGATGGGCGAGCTGCAGGCGATGCAGGAGGTCGTCGAGGAGATCGAGGCGCTCGGTGCCCCGCTCGGCGAGGCGGCGATGGACGCGGGGATCGGCATCTCGCTGCGCGGCGACGAGGCACGCGGCGCGATCATCGCGGCGCTCGCACAACCGACGCCGACGATGATCGCGGACTCCATCGCCGCGCTGCCGTGGCCCGCACCGGCGAGCCTCGAGGTGGCGCTGCGTACTGCGCTGAGAGCGGCAGGCGGAGGCAACCTCGCGCGCGAGCGACTCGTGCCCGAGGTCGAGGCGGCCCTCGCTCGCGAACCGGGCCAGCACACGTTGCGGTTCGCGCTCGCGCTCCTCTACGAGCAGGTCGGTCGCCGTCTGCGCGCGCGCCAGCAGCTCGAGCTCGTGTCGTTCCTCGCGCCGCCGTCCGCACCCGGCGATGCACCCGATCTCGACGCGCGCATCGTCGCGCTCGCGAACGCGCCGCTGCCCGACCCCTCGGCCGAGCAGGTCGTCGCGCGGGGCGCACGCGGCCCGCTGCGCGACGCGCTCTGCGATCTCGGCCCTCTGGTGCTCGGGCTCGCGGTCGCGCCGCTCGACGTCGAGCCGGCCCCCGAGATCGAGGCGGTGGTGGCTCCCGTGGCGGCGCTGTTCGGCTATCCGCGCATCGAGGTCGCGCTGCTCGGGCGCCTCGCCGATCCCGCGTGGTGCGAGCCGTGTCGGCCGCCGCGGCTGTTGCTCCAGCGTCGCCTCGCGTCGAGCGCACCGGCCGTCCGCTTCGCCGCCGCGAGCGCGCTGCATGCTCTCCACGCTGGCCTCGGGCTGCTGCAAGGTCGCGCGCCCGAGGACATCACCGCACTGTTGCGCGCAGCTGCAGCGACGTTCCTGCCGGACCTCCGCGCCGACGGTCCATTCGTGCGCGCGTGGCAGGCGGAGCTCAGCGCGCTCGGCCTACGCCCGGAGACCCTGCCCGAGACCACGCGCGCGCGACTCGAGGTCTCGCTCGCGACGCTCGTGGTGGAGCACGACATCGCGGAGCGCGCACGCGCCTACGCAGAGGCAGAGCGCCTGACGGCCAACCGCGTCGCCTACGCGGTCACGGGCGATCTGCGCGCCGGACTCGAAGCGCTCGCCGGCACACTCGAGCCCGACGAGCGCGCGATGGCGCTGCGTGAAGATCCAGCGCTCATCGACCTCGTCGAGTTCGCGCTGTCGCTCTAGGAAATCTTCGTTCCTTCGAAGTCCTTCACGATGACGTCGTTCTTGCCCTCGCCGCGCAGCCGACCGCTCCACGTCTGCACGTCGGCAAGATGGCGGCCCGACGGCATGACCTTGCCGTACCGCGTGAGCTGCGCGAGCGCGCGCGACAGGTCGGAGCTCGCGACCATGCGGGCCTCACCGAGGAGCGCCTGGAAGACGGTGTCGTCGACGAGATCGGTCTCGAGGATGCCCCCGGCCTCCTCATCGAGCTTCATCGCGCGCTCGACCTCATCGACTGCATCGGTCCAGCGCTCGAGCGCGAGGAGCGCGCGCGCGCGATCGAGGATGGGCTCCGGATCGAGCCGATCACGCTGCTCGGCCTCCGTTCCGGCGACGAGCGCCTCCTCGAAGCGCTCGTCCTCGATGAGCTTCGCCGCGAAGCTGCGGCCATAGTTCTCGCCCACGGCTAGACCACCCCAGCGAGCTGGCGGAGGACGTACTGCAGGATCCCGCCGTGCTTGTAGTAATCGACCTCGTTGGGGGTATCGATGCGCAGGCGGACGTCGAACGACTTCTTGCCGCCGTCGACGAGCACGGTGAGGTCCTGACCCGGCTTCACGCCGGCGGCGATGCCTGCGATGGAGAACTCTTCGCTGCCGGTGAGGCCGAGCGTCGTCGCGTCCTGGCCCGCCTTGAACTCGAGCGGGAGCACACCCATACCGACGAGGTTCGAGCGGTGGATGCGCTCGAAGCTCTTGGCGATGACCGCGCGCACGCCGAGCAGGCGCGTGCCCTTGGCGGCCCAGTCGCGCGAGCTACCGGTGCCGTACTCGGCGCCGGCGATCACCACGAGCGGGACGCCCTCGGCCTGGTACTGCATCGCCGCGTCGTAGATGCTCACGGGCTCCGACGGCGTGGTGCTGCCCTTGTCGAAGTGGACCGCGTAGCCACCTTCGATGCTGACCATCGTGTTGCGGAGGCGGATGTTCGCGAACGTGCCGCGCATCATGACCTCGTGGTTACCGCGGCGCGCGCCGTAGGAGTTGAAGTCCTCGACGGCGACGCCATGCTCGGTGAGGTACTTCGCGGCCGGACTCTTCTTCGCGATGTTGCCGGCGGGCGAGATGTGGTCGGTGGTTACCGAGTCACCGAGGACCGCGAGGCAGCGCGCACCAACCACATCGGTCACGGGCTTCGGCGTCCTGGTGATGCCGTCGAAGTACGGCGGGTTCGCCACGTAGGTGCTCTTCGGATCCCACTTGAACGTGCTGCCGGTGGGGACCTCGAGCTTCTTCCACGAGGCATCACCCTCGAAGACGGTCGCGTACTCGGTCTTGTACTGCTCGGGCTTGACCGAGGCGGACAGCGCGGCCTGGACCTCGACGGGCGTCGGCCAGATGTCGCGCAGGTAGACCGGACCGTCGGCATTGTGGCCGAGCGCGTCTTTCTCGAAGTCGATGTCGACGCTGCCGGCGAGCGCGTACGCGACGACGAGCGGCGGCGACGCGAGGAAGTTCATGCGCGCGAGCGGGTGCACGCGGCCCTCGAAGTTGCGGTTGCCCGACAGCACGCTGGCGACGACGAGGTCGTTCTTGATGATGGCCTCGGAGATCGCGTCCGACAGCGGCCCCGAGTTACCGATGCAGGTGGTGCAGCCGTAGCCGACGAGGTTGTAGCCGAGCGCGTTGAGCGCCGACGTGACGCCCGCGTCCTCGAGGTAGCGCGTGACGACCTTCGAGCCGGGCGCGAGCGACGTCTTGACCCACGGCTTCGTGGTCAGGCCCTTGGCGACGGCCTTTTTCGCGAGGAGCCCGGCGGCCATCATGACGGCCGGGTTCGACGTGTTGGTGCACGACGTGATGGCGGCGATGACGACGGAGCCGTCGCCGATCTCGAAGTGCTTGCCGCCATCCTTCACGGCGTAGCGAGCCTTGACGCGCGCATCCACGTCCTGCGTGGCCTTCGACTTCTCGCCCATCTCGGGGAGCGACTTGCGGAACGCCGCCTTCATGTCGACGAGCTGTACGCGGTCCTGCGGACGCTTCGGACCGGCGAGCGACGGCTGCACGGTGGCGAGGTCGAGCTCGAGGACGTCGGTGAACGTCGGGTCCGGCATGTCGGCCGTATGGAACATGCCCTGCTCGCGCCAGTAGGCCTCGACGAGCTGGCAGTGCGCCTCGTCGCGTCCGGTGAAGCGCAGGTAGGCGATGGTCTCCTTGTCGACGGGGAAAAAGCCCATCGTCGCGCCGTACTCGGGCGCCATGTTGGCGATCGTCGCGCGATCCGCGAGCGGAAGGTTGGTGATGCCCGCGCCGAAGAACTCAACGAACTTTCCGACGACGCCCTTGCTGCGGAGCATCTGCGTGACGGTGAGCACGAGATCCGTCGCGGTGGCGCCCGGGTTGAGCTGACCGTGGAGGCGGAAGCCGATGACCTGCGGGATGAGCATGGAGATGGGCTGACCGAGCAGCGCTGCCTCGGCCTCGATGCCGCCGACGCCCCAGCCGAGCACGCCGAGGCCGTTGATCATCGTGGTGTGCGAATCGGTGCCGACGACGCTGTCCGGGTAGATGACGCCTTGCTTCTCCATGACGGAGCGCGCCAGGTACTCGAGGTTCACCTGGTGACAGATGCCCACGTCCGGCGGGACGACGCGGAAGCCCTCGAACGCCTGCTGGCCCCAGCGCAGCAGCTCGTAGCGCTCGCGGTTACGCTCCATCTCGAGCTTCGCGTTGAGCGAGAACGCTTTGTCGCTGCCGTAAAAATCGACCATGACCGAGTGATCGATGACGAGGTCGGCGGGCTCGAGCGGGTTGATGCGCGTCGGATCACCGCCGAGCGCCACGATGGCCTCGCGCATCGCCGCGAGGTCGACGACCGCCGGTACGCCGGTGAAGTCCTGCATGAGCACGCGCGATGGGTAGAACGCGATCTCGCGATCGGGGTCCGCCTTCGGGTTCCAGTCGAGCAGCGACTCGATGTCGGCCTTCTTCACGACACGGCCATCCTCCTTGCGGAGCAGGTTCTCGAGCAAGATGCGGAGCGAGATCGGCAGCCGCGCCACCTTCGCCGCCGCGCCCTCGATGGCGTTGAGCCGGTAGACCGCGACGGTCTTGCCGCCTGCCGTGAGATTCCCCTTCGTCGAAAAGCTGTCGGACATGTCGTTTCCCTCGTGTCTGGTGGTGCCTTGGGTCTTAGCGTCGAGCCTTCTTGTGCGGTCGCGCCTGCTTCTTTGCCACCGGCTTCTTGGTGGACTTCTTCTTCTTCGGCGCCGCGGCCTTCTTCGGCGCTGGCTTCTGCTTCGCTGGCGCCTTCCGCTTCAAGGTCGGAGCCAGCGGCGCGGCGGGGCCTGCGAAGTACGTCTGCATCGGCTTGAAGTAGTGCTCGACCCAGCCCGCCTCGTAGTCGGCGCCCTGGCCGTCGGGAATGTCGGTGTGCACGAGGGTCACCTCGGTGCCACCCGCGACGGCTCGGAAGAGCACCTCGAGCCGCGACTCGACGGAGCCCTGGGGGAAGTCGAGGCTGCGCCAGCTCTGCACGACGCGGCGACCGGGCTCGAGCTCGAGGATCGTGCCCTCGATGTAGCCGTCGGCCGCGGTGTGTCGACCCCCGACGTGGGGCTCGATCGTCGCCTGGGTGTCGGTCATCTCGCCGTGCTCGACGGCGTCGATCCACGCGTCGTAAAGGCGCGTGGGCGACGCCGAGATCACAGCCGAGACTCGAATTTCTTCCAACCCCATGGTGCTCCCTCGTGAGCCGCGCAGCACAGGGCCGCCGCCGGCGCGCATCCTAGCAGAGCTGCCCGTGGGCCAGTGCTCCCATCCGCTGCCTTCGTGACGGGCGCCGATGCCGTCGTCGTCGTGCAGGATCTCGACGAGGATCTCGAGCGACTCGACGATCCGCGGGCCTGGCCGGTTGAAGTACTGGTGCCCGTCCGCGAGGTACACGCGCTCATCGCGCACCGCGCGTAGCTTTTGCCACGCAGGATGGCTGGCGAGCGGACCGAGCTCGCTTTTCGTGCGCGGGATCCCGAAGCCACACGGCACGATCAGGATCACGTCGGGATCGGCCGCGACGAGCTGGTCGAAGGTCATGTAGGGGCTGTGCTTGCCCGCCTGGCCCAACAGCGACTCGCCACCCGCGAGCTCGACGAGCGTCGGCATCCAGTTGCCCGCCGACATGAGCGGCTCGATCCACTCGATGCATGCGACGGTGGGCCGCGCGGCCGAGCCGCGTCGCGCGGCCGCGTGGATGGAGATCGACTGCATGCG
The DNA here is from genome assembly GCA_039923495.1 of Polyangia bacterium. Classification (GTDB taxonomy): domain Bacteria; phylum Myxococcota_A; class Polyangia; order Palsa-1104; family Palsa-1104; genus JBDTCO01. The sequence continues at coordinate 33,571 of JBDTCO010000155.1, read as the reverse complement.
GTGACGCAGCGTCTGTTCGAGGAGATCGCCGGCCTCGCGCACGCCGAGCGCGGCCGCCACCTTGCGGAGGTCGAGGAAGATGTCCTCGAGCGAGTTCGGCTCGAGCGCGACGATCCTCGGCCGGCTCGACACCAGCTTCAGCACGGCCTGCTCGACGTCACGAAGGCTCACCGCGCACACCTCGCACTGGGTCTGCGTGATGATGAGGGTCGGCTGCACGGCCTCGAGCGCAGCAACGTCGACGCGATAGACGGCGAGCGCCTCGCGTACGAGCGCGTGCACCTGCGCGTCGATATCGGCCGACGTGGGGACCAGGCCCGTCTCGCGATCCATCTCGATGCGCAGCTTCGGCTCAGTGACGACGGGCAGCGCAAGCACCTCGGCCGGGTAGTCACACTCGTGCGACCGGGCGACCATGCGGTGCCCCTGTCCGAGCGCCCACACCATCTCGGTGGAAGACGCGATCAACGATACGATCCGGCTCATCCGGATCGCACTCTACGCCGTGTTATCGTTACGACAATGGACGTTCCACTCCGTTTCCGCGCAGTCCTGGACTCGATCCTGCTGCAGACGCGTGCTGCCAGCGAGCGATCGATGGTTTTGGCGCGCCTGGTGCTGGCGCTCTTTCTCGGCCTGCGCCTCGTCGCGACGCGGACCATTGCAGGTCACGACTATCACCGCGACCTGGTCCTCGTCGGCATCATCGTTCTCAGCGCGGTGTCGTCGATCGCCGTGCTCGTGGTGCTGCGGCGAAAGAGCCCGGGCCAGCACCGCGCGGTCGCGACTGCCTCCATCCTCATCGACGCCACGATGGTGGCGATGGGCCTGTGGGGCCTCGCGCTATGGCCACCCGCCGAGTATGCCGGGATGCTGCAGTCCCCCTCGTCGGGCTTCATCCTGCTCGCCATCTCGTGTGCGGCGCTGCGCTTCTCGGTCCCGCTCGTGACCGTCGCGCTCGTGCTGAACGGCGCCACGCTCCTCTCGCTCTTCGCGTTCGAGCAGATGGTCCAGCACCGCCCGATGGAGCTCGAGGCTGCGCTCACCTTGCTCACGCTCTACGCCACCTTCGCGACGCTCGCCTACTCCATCGTGATACGTGGCCGGCAGCTCATGATCGATGGCTCCATGAGCGTGCTCGACACCGCGCGCGTCGCGCGTCACCTCGGTGCGTTCGTCTCGGAAGAGGTTGCAGAGCGTGCGCTGTCCGGCCAGGAGTTCGCGCTCGGTGGGCAGCGTCGTCCGGTGGTGTGCCTGTTCTCGGACCTGCGCGGCTTCACCCAGTACTCGGAGCGCATCGAGCCCGAGCAGCTCGTCGCGGAGCTCAACGACTACCTCGAGGCGATGGGCACTGCCATCGAGAGCGAGGGTGGCCTCATCGACAAGTTCATCGGCGATTCGATCATGGTGGTCTTCGGCATGACCGACACCAGCCCCGACGATGCAGCGCACGCCGTCCGCACCGCGCGCGCGATGCAGCGCGCGCTCGCGAGCCACAACTCGCGTCGCTCCGGCCAGGGGCTGCCCCCCATCGCGCAGGGCATCGGCATCCACATGGGCGCGGCCATCGTCGGCAACATCGGCACCGCATCGCGGATGCAGCAGACCGTCGTCGGCAGCGTCGTGAACATCGCGAGCCGCCTCGAGTCGGCCACGAAGGAGCTGCACGTGGCGGTCGTCATGTCCGAGGCCGTCGCGCAGGCCGCGCAGGCGCACAGCAAGGACCTGCCGACGCTGCGCGCGCTACCGCCGGTCCGTCTGCGCGGGCTCGCCGAGCCGCTACCCATTTGCACGTTCGCCGGGGACGGCATCCAGCCCTCGGTGGCAGACGTCGCGAGCTGAGCTCGTCAGGTCGGGTCTTCGCGGCCTTCGAACTTTTCCGACGCGGCCCGCGTGCCGTTCCCGGTGGACTGCTAGGCTGCGCCCATGCGAAACGCCCTGCTCCTCATCCTCGCGCTCGGCGGCTGTGCGCATCACGAGCCCGCGCCGAGCGCCACGGCGGTCAGGGCGACCGCGCAGATGCCCACGGGCACGAAGATCAACTACGACGCGATCGTCGCGGCGCCCGATCGCACGCCGGCCGATCGCGCGCTCGACGGCGGCCGCAAGCCGGCCGCGTTCCTCGCGTTCCTCGGCGTGAAGCCGGGCTGGCACGTGGCCGACCTCGCAGCCGGCGGTGGCTACACCACGGAGCTGCTGGCCCGATGCGTTGGCCCGACGGGGGTCGTCTACTCGGAGAACGCGCCGAGCATGCTCGCCCGCATCGGCCGCAAGGCGTTCGACGAGCGCCTCCTGCGCGCCGCCGACTCCAACGTGCGTCCGCTCGAGCGCGAGCTCGACGATCCGTTCCCGGCCGACACGGGCCCGCTCGATCTCGTCGTGATCAACATGTCCTACCACGACACGGTGTGGCTCAAGATCGATCGCGACGCGATGAACAAGGCCGTCTTTGCGGTGCTGCGCTCCGGTGGCAGCTACGTCATCGCCGACTCGAGCGCGAAGGCCGGCACCGGTGGCGCCGACACCGGCACGCTGCACCGCATCGACGAGGCGCTCGTGAAGGAGGACGTGCTGCGCGCTGGCTTCAAGCTCGATGCGTCGAGCGACCTCCTGCGCAACCCCGCTGACGCGCGCGACTGGAACACCTCGCCCAAGGCGGCGGGCGAACGTCGCGGCAGCGGCGACCGCTTCGTGCTGCGCTTCGTCAAGCCATGAGTAGTATCAGCTGATACTACTTCCAGCCTCGCAGGCGATAGACCAGAAGACCGATCCATTCGTGGACGATGCCGCCGAACGCCTCGATGCGCTCGTCGGAGCTCTCCAGGGTCTCGAGGTCGAAGAGCGTGTCCGCCGAGGGAACCGAGACGACCTCGGGGACGCCGGCGTGCTCGAACGTGAGCGCCGCGCGGCGCGAGTGCTCCGGGGAGGTGACGAGCAGCAGCGTGTGCCAGCCTCGCTCGCGGAAGATTTTCGCGACGAGCGCGGCCTCGTCGTGCGTGTTCTTCACGTGGCCGATGCCGGCGATGCCCTCGGCGTGGTCCACGCCCATCTTCTTCGCAGACGCAGAGAGCCCGCGAACGTACGAGCCCGCCGGGGGTGGCACCTCGGCGACGAGGAGGTGCTCCGCGTAGCCCTGGCCCAGGAGCTCGAGGCCGCGGGTCGAGCGGGCGAGCGTACCGGCGTACGGCTCGTCGTCGACCTGGATGTTCGAGGCGAGGACGTAGATGGCGTCCGCGTGACGCGGTGGATCGCGCCGCGTGAGCGGGCGCGCGAGCGCGAGGCACAGCGGCGTGAAGCCGACGACCAGCCAGAGCAGCAACATGCCTCCGCCCGCGAGCGCGACCAGCACGCGACCGCGCGTGGGCCACAGCAATGCACCCACGACGCCGAGCAGGACGACCGCCGGCGACACGGATCCCCAGTACGAGATGACGCCGTGCAAGCCGAGGTCCTTGCCAGCGAGCCCCACGGCCAGCCCAACCGCGGCGCCGGTCACGTACTGCGCGCGCCGGCTGGGCTGCATCTCCATGACCGCTACACGCTACCGGGCACGATCGTCGCTCGCAACGTCAGACCCACAGCAGGCGCGGGATCTCCATCCAGCTTCCGGCGTCGAGCCCTGCGATGAGCGGTCGCATCATCGGCAGCGCGCCGTCTCGCTCGACGCGCTCACACGCGATGCGCCCCGCGATCGCCGGGGTCTCCCACAGCACGACCTGCGAAAGGCCCGCTCGGGCGGCGGCGTCCCGGCTCGCATCGACGAGGCGGTGCAGCGCGTCGTTCGAGCCTACGACGAGGTCCACGATGTAGAGCTGCTCGTGCTTGAGGTCGCCCGCGAGGAGCGCGTGGCCACCCGCGCAAGTCAGCACGGCGTGTTCGATCATCGAAGCACCGAGCAGCTCGGCGTAGACGCGCTCGCGCTCGCGATGCCAGGCAAGCTGGGCCGCGTCCGGCAGGAGCGCGAAGCGTCCCTGCCAGGCGCGCGATATCAGCAGGGCGCGCGGGTCGCCCCGATCGACGCCACCCACGTGCACGCGCTCGGCGGGAAGACGCAGATCCCACGCGGGTCGCGCGACGAAGCCTCCGCGCGCGTAGAGGCTCTCACCGACATCGGAGTACAGCGTGAACGCCTGCGCCTCGGGACACGCGCGGACCACGAGGTCGAGCAGCCGCGACGCGTGGCCCTGGCCGCGCAGCGCAGGCTCCGTGAACACGCTCGCCACCTCGTACGACCAGCCCTCGGCACCATCGTGACGGCTACGCACGCGGAACGTCTCCAGCGACGCCAGCACCCGCGTCCGGTCGTCGCGCGGAACGAGCAGCCAGGTCTGCATCGCGGACCGAGCCCAGGCCGTCGCGCGGAGCCGCTCCTCGCGCTGCACGAACTCGTCGATGCTCAGGCGCTGCCCCCACTCGGCGTGCGTCAGCCGATCCCGGGTGATGCGCTCGGCCGGGCTGGCGACAACGGCGATGCTCGCATCGTCCAAGGGGACGCAGCGTACACGTGGGAACCTTTTTCCGCGTGCCGGTGTCTGTGGCACATTCGAGGTGCAACAAATGTGGAGCTCTTCACGAGCCGTGCTCGGCCTGTATGGCCTGTCGGGCGTCATCCTCGCGGGGGCGCTGCAGATGCGCATCCCTTCCGCTGCAGAGCCGGTTCGACCGCTCGAACGCGCCCTCGAGCGCGGAGAGGTGGTAGCCGGCGTTCCGCGCCTCGATCCCGGTGACCCGATGGCCAACGCGGCCATCCTCCACATGGTGCTCGAGTCGCCTGCCGTGCTCGACTGCGCGAGGCCGCCACGACGCTTCGACGTACAGCTCGACGGCACGACCCGTCACGTGCGCGTCCCCTCTCCCGTCGTGTGTCAGCTCGCGGCGCTCAAGCGCATCTCGGTGCTGCAGCCTGGCTTCGGCAAGGGCGGCCTCGGCGAGATGGCGGCGTTCCTGCTGGCGCGATCCGCGGCAGATGGCGTCGAGCTCGCGCGCATCGTCGTGCCGCCGTTCTCGTTCACGCGCGACTCCGTGACGTTCCTCGACGCGGATCTCGGCTCGCTCGCGCCCGACGAGCGGCTCGTCGGCACGTACCACACGCATCCCGACGACGATCGGCTCGAGGGCACGCCGTCGTACACCGATCTGCGGTTCATGCGACGCGCGCACATCGACTTCCACGGCCAGCTCGGCTGGGTGTCTCAGCCTCGCGGCGGCCTCGAGTGGCTGTTCGACGTCATCGACCCGCGCGACGGCGGCTGGAACGTCTACTCGCACGACACCGCGAGGCTCGACGAGGTTCGCCGTCGCTGCGAGACCACCCTGCACTGCCCCCTCGACGCGCTGAGGACGCCCGGCAGCGAGCTCTCGCTCCGCGTCGCGGTGTACGACGAAGAGCGCGCCGACGCGGGCTGGTAGGCCAGAGGCCCGACCTCGCGCGTATAGTGCCCATCTTTTCATGGAGGCACGATGCGCCACGCCCTCGTAGTCGCTCTGCTGCTCGTCGGAACATCCGCTCACGCGTTCTGCGGCTTCTTCGTCGCTGGCTCGAACAAGGACCTCGCCAACGACGCGTCCAAGGTCGTGCTCATGCGCAAGGGCAACCGCACCGTGCTCACGATGAGCAACAACTACAAAGGTCCGCCGTCGAGCTTCGCCTTGGTGGTGCCCGTGCCTGTGGTCCTCAAGAAGGAGGAGGTGAAGACGCTGCCGGCCGACGTCTTCTCGCACATCGATCAGCTGTCGGCGCCGCGCCTCGTCGAGTACTGGGAGCAGGATCCGTGCAACCCGCAGCGCGGGTACACGAAGGCGGGGATCGGCGGCGGCGCACCGGGCGCGGTCATGGTCTGGAAGAAGGGGGGCGACACGGGTGTGAAGGTCGAGGCGCGTTTCTCCGTCGGTGAGTACGACATCGTCATCCTGTCGGCCAAGGAGGCCAACGGGCTCGAGACGTGGCTCCAGCAGAACCACTACAGCATCCCCGCCGGTGCGGCCGAGGCGCTCGCGCCGTACGTGAAGAGCCAGATGAAGTTCTTCGTGGCCAAGGTCGACATCACGAAGGTGAAGAAGGACGCGCAGGGCACCATCGTGCTCTCTCCGCTGCGCTTCCACTACGAGGCGCCGGCGCTGCGCCTGCCGGTGCGCCTCGGGCTGCTCAACTCGAAGGGCAAGCAGGACCTCATCGTGTACGTGCTCTCGCCCGACAAGCGCTACGAGGTCGCGAACTACCCCAACGTCTTCATTCCCACCAACCTCGAGGTCATCGATGACGTGAAAAAGTCGTTCGCGTCGTTCTACGCGCAGCTCTTCGACGCCACGATGGCCAAGCACGACAACCGCGCGGTGGTGACCGAGTACGCGTGGCAGACGTCGTCCTGCGATCCGTGCCCGGTGCCGCCACTCCAGCCATCGGACCTCGCGACGCTCGGCGATGACGTGCTCTCGGGCAACAACGCGACGGCCGCGAACCAGAGCAAGGGCGATTACTACGGCGACTTCTCGTCGTGGGTGCTCACGCGGCTGCATACGCGCTACGCGAAGGAGACGCTGTCGGAGGATCTCGTGTTCCGTACCGCCTCGCCGATCGTGGGCGGTCGCGCGGGCTACGACACGCAGAACATGGAAGCGCCTGGCGAGGCGAAGCCCGACTCCTCGAACAACTTCCAGGCGCGCTACATCATCCGTCACGCGTGGAAGGGTAAGGCCGCGTGCGCGAAGCCGGAGTGGGGCAACTGGGGGGGACCGCCCGACGGAGACCCGCACGTCCGGGCCGCGCAGGATCTGTCGTCGGCACCGCGCAACGGCATGGACCTCAAGAAGGTCGTCCGCTCGAAGCTGGGCGCGCTGAATCTGCCCGGCATCGAGACGCCGAGGCACTGACGTCCGAACGCCCCTGAACGTCCGCGCGAGTCCTGTTGTAGCGCTGCACAGGCGTCCCAGTGCGAAGCGGGCCGCTGTGGGAGAAGCTACGAGAAGAGACGCCCACGGCGCTCAAGCAGACGCTGTCTAAGGCCGTGCAGCGAACGCTTGCGACGACGAAGGCCATCGACAATTTCGACGGCGCGATCCGGCGCCACGGTCCATCGCCTCTCCACGCGCTCGATCGTGTTCGCGAGACCGAGTTTCAACAACGCCCCGGCAGCGCCGGCGCTCGGAGTAAGATGTAACGCAATGAACCTCGCCACCCGAATTGCTCTCCTCTGCCTCGTTGCGTCTAGTCCGGCAGCGTGCGACGGCGGCAACGTGGGTGCGAACGTCGATGCAGCGGCCGATGCGAGCCAGGATGCGGCGGGCGATGCGAGTCCCGACAGCGGCGCGTGCACGTACGTTGCGACGCCCGGCGCAATAGAGTTTCGCGACATGGCGGGGACTGACGCTGTCGCGAAGCTAGAGGCCGCCATCGCCGCCGCTGTTCCGGTGTTTCAACCGCCGGCATACCCGATGGGGCATGGTCCGACGCAGGCGCAAGGGGTCGTGCACATTGCTTTTGATCCGGGCTCCAACGAAGGACAGGGCACCAACGCGTTGGTGCTCGATTCCCCCATCGCGTTCCCGAGCCACGTGCGGCTCGAGGTCGACTCCGGCGTGACCCTCGTCTGGGGATCGACGACGCCTGGCGCCATGTTCGTGTGGGATGGCGTGACGGACGTGACCATCACGCGTGGCAATCCCTGTCACGGCGTGGGCGTGAGCGCCGGGCGTTTCGTGGTCGATCTCACGATGCCCAACGTCGGCGCCAAGCGATTCATCTCGCTAATCGACGTCGACCGGTGGCTCATCGAGCAAGTGCACACGCTGTCGGAGTTTCAGGCGTACACGCAAACGATGTCGGCAAACGCCGCCACGGCCATCACGTTCAACGGGAAAGCGGCGGACGCGTGCCCGCGCGAAGGGGTCTACCGCGAGCACTCGAACAGTGGGTCGGGTCCGAGCTGGGGTCCCAATCAGATCCAGTCGCTCTTCGACTCGTACATCGCCGATATCTGGACCGACGGGGGTGCCGCGTTGCGCATGGAATCGGGCACCACGAACGCAGGTCCAGGAATGTACGTGGGCGTCCACCACGTCACCGCGGAGCACATCTTCGGGCAGAACGGCAGCTACGTCGTCTCGCTCACGCCACACCACACTCCGAGCGACGACGTCCACATCACGGACGTGCGCGGCGTGAGCATGTACCTCGGGCTGGTCTTCCAGAAGTCCAACGATCCCACCGCGGTCCCCGCGCAGGTCTTCACGAACACGACCGTTCAAGGCGGCTGCATCATTGGGGGCCCAGACGCGCAAAGTCCGGCGGTGCAGGGGACCACCGTCGGGTCCGTGTCGGCGGTGTTCGACGCGCAATCGCCTGCGAGCTCGATCACCTACGACGGCATCGCCGTCGGCGGCACGTTCACGGGCGTTCCCGGGGGAACGGGAAGCTGCACGCTCGCCGAGGCGACGAACGGCCCCTGACGACTCCGGCTGCGCGTATCGCTCGCGTTCCACGGCCGCGCTGCGGCAACAAGGCATGCGCTGGGGCCGCGTGACGAGATGCTGTAAGGTTGGCCCGGGGTATGGATCTCGCGGGGAAGCAGGTCGGCAACTACATTGCCAAGCACGAGCTCGGCTCGGGCGGCATGGGCGTCGTGTACCTGTGCGAGCACCCGCTCATCCGTCGCCGCGTCGCCGCCAAGGTGCTGCACGAGGAGCTCGCCGCCTCCGACGAGATCGTTCGCCGGCTCTTCGCCGAGGCGCGCGCGGCCAACGAGATCAGCTCCGAGCACGTCATCGAGGTGCTCGACTTCGGCAGGCTCGTCGACGGCCCACGCGAGCGCGTGTACCTCATCATGGAGTTCCTCGAGGGCGAGGGGCTCGGTCATAGGCTGTGGCAGACGGGACTCACGATCAACGACTCACTGCACATCGTCGCCCAGTGCTGCGAGGCGCTCGAGGCCAGCCACGCGGCAGGCATCGTCCATCGCGACCTCAAGCCGGAGAACATCTTCCTCGTCAGCCGGCGCGGCGACCCGAACTTCGTCAAGATCCTCGACTTCGGCATCGCGAAGGTCACGGGCAATCCGTCGCTGAAGACCCGCACCGGCGTGCTCCTCGGAACACCCGCGTACATGAGCCCCGAGCAGTGCCGCGGCTCCGGCGACGTGGATGCGCGCGCCGACATCTACTCGCTCGGCATCGTGCTCTACGAGCTCACGACCGGCGACGTGCCCTTCAACGGCAACGGCTACGGCCAGGTGCTGCTCTCGCAGATGACGGAGGCGCCGAAGCCTCCCACGCAGATCAACCGCGATCTCCCGAAGTCTGTGGAGGCTGTCATCCTGCGCGCGCTCGCGAAGGATCCGGCGCAGCGCTACCAGTCGATGGCAGAGATGGGCGCGGCCATCGCCGAGGTCCGGCAGGTGCTCGACGCGACCCGCGCGCCGCCGCCGCGCAAGGGCGTCAACCTCCGCGGGTCGATGGTGTCGACGGGGCCACGCCTCGAGTCCGACGGCCATGCCGAGCAGCCGACGTCCATCGATGCGGGGCTCGCCGCGCGCATCCCTGCGCCACAGGCGCAGGCCGACGCCGCGACACAGATCATGGCGGTCGTCGAGGATCCCGCGGCAACGATGCCCGCGGCAACGATGCCCGCGGCAACGATGATCGACACGGAGCTCCCGGCCGAGGTGCGCGCGTACCAGGCGCTCGCCGGAGCATCCACGCAGCTTCGCGAGGCACCGCCGCGCGTGCTCGCGTCGGTTTCGCAGCCCGTCCTCGCAGTGCAGCCGCGCTCCGGCGTGGCCACGGTGATCCGGGAGCGGCCAACGACACAGAAGGTGAGCCCGACCGCGCTCATCGAAGATGTGCCCACCCGCTCCACGACCGCGCGCAACATCGTGCTCGGTGCGATGCTGCTGGCGTTCGTGATCATCGGCCTCGCGGTCGCGTTCGCCGGGCGCTAGCAGTCGGGATTGCACGCCGACGACGTCGGCCTATATTCGCCCGATGAGAAGACTCCGCTGGTCGCTCGCCACGCTCGCGTTCCTCGTCGTGGCTGGCGTGACCTTCGTGTCGTGCTTGAGCCACACGCTGCCGCAGGGCACCACCGGTCCCGAGGCCGACGCGCTCGCACACAGGCTCGAAAAGGGCGCCGCGATCGACGACTGGGCGCGCACCGGCGCGGTGCGCTTCACGTTCCGCAACGACACGCACCACCTGTGGGACCGCACGCGCAACCTCGATCGCGTGCGGTGGGGTGACGACGAGGTGCTGCTCGACGTCGCCAAGCAGACCGGCCGCGCCACACACAAGGGCCGGGTCCTCCGCGGTGAAGAGGCCGACGAGCTCGTGAAGAAGGCGTACGCGCGCTTCTGCAACGATACGTTCTGGCTCAACCCGCTCGCGAAGCTCTTCGACGACGGCGTCACGCGCTCGCGGGCCGTCGACAAGGACGGCGAGTCGCTGCTCGTCCACTACGCGTCCGGCGGCACGACCCCGGGGGACACGTACCAGTGGCTCATCGGTGAAGGAGATGTCCCGCGCGCGTGGCGGATGTTCGTGCACGTCATCAAGATCAAGGGCCTCGAGATGACGTGGCAGGACTGGCAGACGTTGTCGACGGGCGCGCGCGTCGCCACGCGCCACCGCGCCCTGGGTCTCGACGCGCTGAAGCTCACGGACATCGTCGGCGGCGCGACGCTCGCCGACGTCGAGCCCGGCCCCGACCCCTTCGCCGCGATCCTGCAATGAGCGTCGGAGTGCTGCTGATCGGCGGCTTCCTCGGGGCGGGCAAGACGACGCTCGTCTCGCGCCTGCTGCGTGATCCGCACGTGGGACCCCGCCTCGCCGTGCTCGTCAACGAGCTCGGGCCGCTCGGCCTCGATGGAGAGCTCATCCGCTCCACGTCGGAGACGGCCGCGCTACGAACCGTCGAGCTCGACAACGGCTGCCTCTGCTGCACGCTCAAGGGCGCGCTCGGTGATGCGCTGCTCGAGCTCGCGCGACCGGTGTCGGGCCTGCCGCCGCTGGCGATCATCATCGAGCTGTCCGGGGCGGCCATCGCGTCCGAGGTCCACTTCTCCATCTCGGCGATGTCACGCGACGACGCGCCTTTTCATGCCGACGGGCTCGTGTGCGTCGTCGATGCAGCGCGCGCTCCGCTGACGGCGGCCGCCCAGCCCGACCTCTTCCGCGATCAGCTGAGCCGGGCAGATCTCGTCCTCCTGTCGAAGCTCGATCGCGCCAGCGACAAGGAGCGCGCGGCCTCCGAAGCGATCATCGCGGGGCTCGCTCCGGACGCGCGCGTGGTCGAATGCGCCTTCGGGGAGATCGATCCGCAGCTGCTCCTCGGGATCGCACCGGCGCAGGCGGTCGAGCCCGCGCCTCGCGCGCACCACCATCGCGCGCTGACGGGCCGCACGGTGACGTTCGCCGGGCCGCTCGACGAGCAGACGCTGGAGCGCTACCTCGAGGACGTCTCACCCTCGCTCTATCGCATCAAGGGCATCGTCGAGGTGACGTCGGGGGCGCGCGTGCTGGTGCAGTGCGTCGGCGATCAGGTGGAGCTGACCGAGCACGTGGGCGCGGACGGGCCGGCGCGGCTCACGTTCATCGGGGCTTTGCACGACGTCGAGCGCAGCGCTGCTGTCGAGGTCCTGACGCGCGAGCTCGGCGTTCCCGCCGTGCTTGTCGGAACCGCGCCTGTCGGCCTACCGTAGATGACCATGTCCGACTCGTCCTGGTTCCTGAGCTTCGCCTGGGGTCGCGCACCCTACGCGCTCGACCTCCCCGAGGTCGTGATCGGGCGTGGCGATCACTGCACGCTCCAGATCGAGGAGGCCAGCGCCTCGGACGAGCACGCGCGCTTTCTCTTGCCTGACGAGGGCGGCGTGGCACTCGAGCCGATCGTGGGCGTGACGCTCGTCAACGGCAAGGCGATCACGGGGAGGACGGCGCTCCAGGACGGCGACTTCGTCCAGATCGGCGCGTCGGTGCTCACCCTGCGCTCGGGTCAGGCGTACGCGCAGGGCACGGCGGCGACGAAGAACTTCGTGGTCGGTTCCACGGAGAGCTCGGGCATGGCCACGCTGATGATGGAATCGCCACTCGTCGTCGGTGCACCGCGGCGCGAGCCTGCCCGCACCATCGAGGCCAACGCCGATGAGCTGATGGCGGCGATCCGCAAGGCGAACCTGCAGACACCGACGGCTCGTCCGGACCAGCCGACCATCATGGCCGCTCGTCCATCGTCGCTGCGCCCCGCCACGCTGCTCGGGGTCGGGCCCGACGCCGACGCGATCCTCGCCGCCGAGCGCACCATGGACCTTGCCGCGGCGCCGACGCAGGTCGCATCGCGCACGCAGCCGACGCCAGGCTCTTGGCGTCCGCGCGCGACGACGGTCAACCCCGAGCACACGCCGCTGCCCGCACCGCTCCCACCGCCCGACGTCATGAGCGTGCCCGACCTCCGTCAGCTCGTCGCGCGCGCCACCGCGTCGCGCGACACGGTCGACGAGACGAAGACCGAGGAGGTCGCGGTGCTCACGTCGCAGATGGCGGCGCTGAAGGTGAAGCCGCCGGTCGTCACGCTCGCACCTCGGGGGATCAGCGACGAGAAGACGACCCCGCCGAAGCAGTCGCCCGTATTTTCGTCGACGCCTCTCGCGGAGCAGAAGACGATGCTGCCCGTGCAGGCGATGCAGGCCCCCGTTCTCGGGACGGCCGCGACGCAGATGGGCGCCGCACCCGCGGCATCACCCGCCACGCCGCTGAGCACGCCGCGCGTGAACGCACCGCCGACGGAGCTCGTGAAGCCCATCGATCCTCGGGCGCGAACGATGTCGCCGCAGCCGGCGCACTCGGCACCACAGAAGGGCCCGTTCGGCTCGTTCAGCCGCGCGCTCGACTTCTTCGCGCAGATGTTCGAGCTCACGCGCAGCGACCCGACGCTGCTCAAGCCGCTGTACTACGACCTCGCGGTGGCGACGCCGCTCATGGTCCTCGTGTCGCTGATGCTGCTGTTCGTGCACTCCCAGGGCGCCGTGTACGCGGTCCTCTTCGTGGGCACGGGCCTGCTCTACTTCGTCGACTACTTCTGCAACGCGCTCACGGCGTCGCTCCTGTACGACCACGCCACCACGGGCCGCACCGACATGAGCACCGCGATGGCCCGCGTGAAGCGCTCGCTCACAGGCATCGCGACGTTCGCGGCGATCTCCGCGCTGCTCGATGTCGCCGCGACCTATGCACGCGAGCGCCATGACTTCGTCGCCAAGATCGTACTGCGCGTCCTGCACGCGATCTGGAGCACCGCGACGTACGTCATCATGCCTGCCATGGTGATCGAGGGGGTCTCCTTCAAGGACGCCTTCTCGCGCTCGAAGACGCTGATGGACCGCGATCCCACCGGTGTCGGGGCGGGGATCGTCGCGCTCTCGCTGTGCTCGTACATCATCGGCGCCGTGGTGTTCACCCTCGCGTTCTTCGCGATGCGCATCGGCTCGCACGTGCACCCGCTGTTCGGGGTGCTGCTGTTCTTCACCTTCGTGAACCTCTACTGGGCCGTCTCGGGCTGGATGAAGATCGCCTACTCCACCTGCTTCTACCTGTGGGCGCAGCGCTGCCAGGCCGCCGGCCAGCCCGACGACTCGCTCGCTCCGGCGCCGCTCCGTCACGCGCTCGCCTCGGGTTGACAAGCAACCGCTGGTCTCTTAATTAGGGACCAGCGGTCGCTTCTCCAGCCGCGTGGGGGCTTTCCGATGCGCGAGATCGTCGAAAACTGGAGCACGAGCAACATCCCGCCACAGGCCGGCAAGACGGCCATCGTCACCGGTGCGAACAGCGGCATCGGCTACGAGACGGCGCTCGCGCTGGGTCGCGCCGGTGCGAGCGTCACGGTCGCCTGTCGAGACGAGCAGCGTGGCCGTGATGCCGTCGCGCGTCTCGAGGCGGCTACACCGGGCGCATCGTTTGTGTTCGAGCAGCTCGACCTCGCCGACCTCGCCTCGGTGCGCGCGATGGCGAAGCGCTGGATCGACGGTGGCAAGCCCCTCGACCTCCTCGTCAACAACGCGGGTGTGATGGCCCTGCCGAAGCGCGAGCTCACGGTCGATGGCTTCGAGCGGCAGATGGGCACGAACCACCTCGGTCACTTTGCGCTCACGGGCCTGCTCCTGCCAGCACTGAAGAAGAGCGCATCACCGCGCGTCGTCTCGCTCTCGAGCGCCATGGCGTACATCGGCAAGATGGACCTTACGAACCTGCAGTCGGAGCGGCGCTACTCGGGCTACATGACGTACTCGGCCACGAAGCTCGCGAACCTCCTGTTCATGGAGGAGCTCGGTCGTCGTGAACCGTGGCTCGTCAGCGTGGCCGCGCACCCGGGCGGGACGCGCACGAACCTGCAGCAGCACGCCGGCTTCTTCACGGCGCTCTCGATGAAGCTCGTGGGCCAGGACCCACCGGACGGCGCGCTACCCACCCTGTACGCGGCGACCGACGCGATCGCGACCGGCGAGTTCATCGGACCCCGCAAGCTCTTTCACATGAACGGACCGCCCGTCGAGGTGAAGCTGCCGAAGCGCGCGATGGACCAAGCGGCGGCGCGCGCGCTGTGGGAGCGCTCGGAAGAGCTCACCGGCGTTCGCTACGAGCCTCGCGCGACGGCCTGACGTGACGTTCCAGCGCGCGCGCAAGCCGGAGGAGAAGGAGCTCCGTCGTCGGGCCATCCTCGCGGCTGCGCGCACGCTGACCACGGAGGTCGGCGCGAACGACTTCAGCCTGACCGAGCTCGCGCTGCGCTCGGGTATCTCGAAGCCGAACCTCTATCGCTACTTCGAGAGTCGCGAGGAGGTGCTGCTGCACGTTTGGGTCGAGGAGGTGCACGCCCTCGTCGAGCGCATCGAGCAAGCGAGGACGAAGCGCGGCGACACGCGCGCGATCGTGAAGTTGCTCGTTGGCAGCTTCGTCGCGCTACCGCTGCTCGGGGAGCTGATGCCGCTCGTCGGGCCGGTGTTCGAGCGCAACCTCTCCGTCGACTCGATCGTCGCGATGAAGCGCGCGCTCCTCGTGCTGATCGCGCGCGTCGCGCGGTGGCTGCACGCGCAGCTGCCCACGCTGAGCGTCGAGGACTGCGGGTGGACCTGCACCACAATCATGCGCTACATCGCGGGTACGTGGCCGGCGACGCACCCCGGGCCCATGGTCAGCCAGGCGCTCGCGTTGCCCGAGCTCGCTGCGTTCTGCGGCTCGTTCGAGCTCGATCTGGAGCGATTCCTCGACACGCTCTTCGCGGGACTGACATCGCGAAGGTGACGGCACTCTGATTGCAGTGTGACGAGGCTTCTCGAGACAGGAGCGCCTCATGTTCAATCTGGATAGGACGTTCGCGATGCGTATCGGTGGTGTGCTGCTCGGCCTCGCGCTCTCCGCCACGACGGCGATGGCGCAGGGCACGGGCGGTGGTGCAGGCGGTCGCAACGGCGACACGAAGACCGATACCACGGGCCCCACGAGCGACCCGACGTGGGCCAAGAACGTCCGCAAGAAGAGCAAGAAGCAGACGAACGACGGTCTCGGTACGGGCACCACGCACACAAAGGGTGCGGGCGCCGGCACCGACACCACGAAGTAGCGACAGCAAGGCCGCCACACTGCGGCTTCGCTGCGCGGTACTCGTCCTTGACGTGGTGACACTCGAGCGGCTCCAGCGCGGGCCCTCGAGGAGCGCTCCACCGGTCGAGAAGCGAGAGCCGTGGCACGAGGTCATGCGCTCATCCGACGGAACCTCGACGCCGCGGGCTTGTACAGGGCACGCGACGACCCTACGTTCGCCTCATGAAGACCATGCAGATCGAAACCTTCGGCGGCCCCGACGTGCTCCACGCAGCGGACGCACCTGACCCGTCCCCCACGAAGGGGCAGGTCCGCGTTCGGGTGCGCAGCGTCGGCGTGAACCCGTTCGAGTCCAAGGTCCGCGCGGGCGTGATGGAGCAGGTCTTCAAGACGCCGCTGCCAGCGATCCTCGGCAACGAGCTCTCGGGGATCGTCGACGCGGTCGGGGAAGGCGTCACCATCCTGTCTGTCGGCGAGGAGGTGTTCGGCTGGTCCGATACCGGGGCCTACGCGGAGCTCGCGCTCGCGTCCATCGTCACGAAGAAGCCCGCCGCCGTGTCGTGGGACCTCGCCGCCTCGCTGCCCGTCGCGTACGAGACGGCGCATCGCGTGCTCGATCTGCTGTCGGTGAAGGCCGGTGACACGGTGCTCATCCACGGCGGCTCCGGCGTGGTCGGCTCCGTCGGCATCCAGCTCGCGCTCATCCGCCGCGCCAAGGTCGTTGCCACCGGGAGCGCCGAGAATCAGGACTTCATCGCGTCACTGGGTGCCACGCCGATCGTGTACGGCGCGGGCCTCCTCGATCGCATGCGTGCGCTCGCCCTGCCCACGCACCCGGGCGCCCCGTACGGTGTGGACGCCGTGTTCGATGCGGTCGGCAAGGGCGCGCTCCCCGACTCCATCACGATCCGCGGCGGCACGACGCGCATCGTGACCATCGCCGACATGGCGGCACAGTCGCTCGGGATCACGTTCTCCTCGGGCACGGCGAGCGACCGGTCGGTTCCGCTGCTCGAGGAGGCCGGCATGCTCGCGGCCGACGGCAAGCTCAGGGTCGACATCGCGGCGAAGTTCCCGCTCGCAGACGCAGCAAAGGCCCAGGCGCTCGGCGACGGCAAACATGCGCCTGGCAAGATCCTGCTCGGCATCGGCTGAACGCCCTCCAGAGATCGTGCCAGGCGCGTTCGATTATCGCGACGTCGCTGGGGTCGTGAGCGAGAGCCCGAGCGCGACGCGGCGCTTTAGCCAGAGCGTCGGGCGGTAGCGCGGATCGCCCGTGGTCTGCTCGAGGTTGCGCAGGATCTCGAGCACGCGCGCGCCGCCGAGGTGATCGCCCCACGCGAGCGGACCATGCGGGTAGCCGAGGCCGAGCTGCACGGCGCTCTCGAGGTCGTCGACCGACGCGATGCCTCGCTGCGCGATGCCACAGGCGACGTTGACGACGTGCGCGAGCACGCGCTGCACGACGAAACCGGGGCTGTCGTTGATGACGGTGACCGGACCTCCGACGGAGAGGAGCGCGAGCGCCGCGTCGCGCGCTTCGGCTGACGTGGCGACCGTGAGCATGAGCGTGGCGCGCTTGCCCGGCTCGGTGATCGGGTCCACCGCGACCACCCGCGCGGCGTCGAGGCCGTGCTCGGCGCAGTGGCTCGTGGCATCAGTGCCCCACGGCTGCACGATGAGCAGCGACGCGGCATCGCGATCGACGATGTCCACCCCTGCCTTCGTGCACAGCGCGATCAGGCTCGCGTGCCGCGCTGCGTGCGGATCGATCCACACCGCGACCCCGGTCGGCAGCGTCGGGATCGGGCGCTCCGCCTTCTCCACCTTCTTCTCGTTCTCGTAGGCGTACCAGCCGCGTCCGGTCTTGCGACCGTAGAGCCCGGCCGACACGCGCGGCGGCACCAGCGACGAAGGTCGGTAGCGCGGCTCCTGCTGGAACTGCTGGTAGATGGACTCCATGACCTTGCCGGAGACATCGAGGCCCGTGAGATCGAGCAGCTCGAACGGTCCCATGCGAAAGCCCGCGGCCTCGCGCAGGAGCGCGTCGATGTCCTCGTGATCCGCGACCCGCTCCTCGAGGATGCGCAGCGCCTCCGTCGGATACGCGCGGCCCGCGTGGTTCACGAGGAAGCCGGGCTGATCGGCCGTCACGACGGCGCGATGACCGGTGGCCGCGATCATCGTGCGCAGCGTCTCCACGGTCGCGGCGCTCGTGTGCACGGCAGCGACGATCTCGGTGACCTTCATCAGCGGCACGGGGTTGAAGAAGTGCAGGCCCGCGATGCGCGTCGGGTGCTTCGCGCCGGACGCGATGTCCGACACCAAAAGCGACGACGTGTTGCTCGCGAGGATCGCATGCTCGCCGACGATGCCCTCGAGCAACGCGAAGAGCTGGCGCTTCACGTCGAGGTCCTCGACAACGGCCTCGATGACGACGTCGCACCGCGACAGCGCCGCGAGCGACGCGACCGCCGACATCCGCGCGATGATAGCCTCGCCCTGCTCTGCCGACAGCTTCTTCTTCTCGACGGAGCGGTGGATCATGCCGGACACGAACGCCACGGCCTTCGCTGCTGCGCCCTCGACAGCGTCGAAGCACAGCACCGTGCGACCGCTCTGCGCGAACAGCTGGATGATCCCGCGGCCCATGATGCCGGCGCCGACCACTCCGATGATCTCGTTCATGTGACTGTCCTAGCGTCCGTGGTAGCGAGGCGGGCGCTTCTCGAGGAACGCGCGCATGCCTTCGGTCTGGTCTTCGGTGTCGAACAGCGAGACGAACTCGCGGTTTTCGCGCTCGAGCGCATCCACGAGCGGCAGGTCGGGGCCCTCGGCGAGCACGCGGCGCGCGGCCTTGGTCGCGAGCGGTGCCATCGCCGCGGCCTTCTCCGCGAGCTCCACGGCGCGCGTGAGGGCGTGGCCCAGCTCCGCCAGCTCCGCGACGAGGCCGAGCTGGTACGCGCGCTCGCCCGTGATGGGCTCGCCCGTCAGCACCATCAGCGCCGCGACCTGCTTTCCGACGGTGCGCACGAGCCGCTGCGTACCACCGGCGCCGGGGATGATGCCGAGGCGGATCTCGGGCTGCCCGAAGCGAGCGCTCGGGTCTGCGACGATGAAGTCGCACATCATGGCGAGCTCGCAGCCGGCACCGAGCGCCATCCCGCTCACGGCCGCGATGAGCGGCTTGGTGCACCCGAGCAGCGGCGCCCAGTACTGCTTGAAGTCGAGCGCGCGCACACCGGCCGCGTCCTTGTCGGCGAGCAGGCCGACGTCGGCACCGGCGGCGAACACCTTGTCGGTGCCGGTGACGATGATGGCGCCGACGGTCGGATCCGCATCGAGGTCGATGACCGCAGCAGCGAGCGCGGTGCGCGTGACCAGATCGAGCGCGTTGCGCTTCTCGGGGCGGTCGAGCGCGGCGATGCCGACGGCTCCGCGGCGCTCGACCCGGACGAAGGGCCTGTCGCTCATCGCACGAACCTGGCGGGGCGCTTCTCGGCGAAGGCGGCGAGCCCCTCGGCGAAGTCGGCGCTCGCGAAGAGCGCGACCTGATCGGCCTCCTCGCGGGGCCACTCCTCGTCGAGCGTGGCCGACGGGTACGCGAGCCGCGCCTTCATGCGAGCGAAGGCATCGCCCGGCAGCTGCGCGAGCTCGCCGGCGCGAGCCACCGCTGCGGCCGCGATGTCTCCCGTCCCCACGTCCTCGTCGGCGAGCCCGAGCCGCAAGGCCTCCGCGCCGTCCACGATGGTGCCCGACACGAGCAGGCGTCTTGCGACCGAGAGCCCGACCCGTCGCGGCAGCGTGTGCAGGAGGCCCCAGTCCGGCGCGAGCCCGAGCCGCAGGAACGGAAACAGCAGCCGCGAGCTCTCGCCGACGACGACGTGATCACCGAGCAGCGCGAGGCCGACCGCCGCGCCGGCCGCGAAGCCCTCGAGCGCGGTGACGACCGGCACCGGGCAGCGCGCGATGAGGCGACACAGCGCGTGCACGTGCTGCATGCGCTCACGCCCCTCGCCCTCGGTCATGCCGCTCATCGTGGAGATGTCGCCACCCGCCGACAGCGTGCCGCCGACGCCACCTATGACGAGCGCGCGCGTGCTCGGGGCCAGGGACTGCAGCGCATCGATGAACGCCTCCCGCACGCCGCGATCGATCGCGTTGCGCTTCTCGGCTCTGTTGATCCGCAGCCGGACGACGTTCGGTGCGGGTTCATCGATGAGGATCACGTCCGCATCTTACTCCTCTGCGATATGTTGGCGCATGGCGGCCGGGGCGACCAAGGACGAAGGGCTCGGGCCGCCTTCGGTGGTGCTCGCCGCCTTTCTCTGCGGTGTCTTCGCGTTCATCAGCCTCTACAGCACGCAGCCGCTCCTGCCTTACCTCGCGTCGGTGTTCCGCGCCTCCAAGCACGAGGTCTCCGCCACCATCAGCGCGTCGACCCTTGGCGTGGCCTTCTCCGCGGCGCTGCTCGCGCTGTTCGGCGAGCGCCTGCCGCGCAAGCGCACCATCGTCGCCTCGATGCTCCTCATGGGCACCTGCACGTTCCTCGCGTCGACGGCGCGTACCCTGCCGCAGCTCTATGTCTGGCGGCTGCTCCAGGGCCTCGTGACGCCTGGCATCTTCGTGATGGCGATCTCGTACATCACCGAGCAGTGGCCCGCGACCCGCATGCCGCGGATCATGAGCATCTATGTCTCCGGGACCGTGTTCGGCGGCTTCCTGGGCCGCATCACCGCCGGTGCGCTCGCGGAGCGGACGGGCTGGCGCTCCGTGTTCGTCGTGCTCGGCGCGCTCGGCGTCGTGGGCGCAGCGCTCACGCAGTGGCTGCTCGAGCCCGCCGCGGCGCGCCCGAGCGCGAGCAACGCGAGGCTCGATCCGGTGCTGCGCAACTTCCGGGAGCTGCGCCTCCTCGCCACGTTCGGCATCGGCTTCTGCATGCTGTTCGCGCTGGTCTCCACGTTCAGCTACATCACGTTCTACCTCGCAGCGCCGCCGTTCTCGCTCTCCACGGAGCAGCTCAGCTGGCTGTTCTCCGTCTACCTGCTCGGGCTCGTGGTCACCCTCGTCGTCGGCAGGATGCTGGTACGCATCGGCCTCCGGCGAGGCCTGCTCGGCGCCATCGCCTCCGTGGTGACGGGCCTCCTCGTGACGCTCGTCCCGTCGCTGTTCGCCGTCGGGATCGGGCTCGCGCTCGTGGGCGCCGGCGTCTTCGTCGCGCAGACGTGCACCAACAGCTTCTTGCGAGACGCAGCGCCCGCCGGCTCGCGCGTCTCCGCCGCGGGCACGTACGTCTCCTGCTACTACATCGGCGGCACCGTCGGTGGCATCGCGCCGGCCATCGCCTGGCGCGCGGGCGGCTGGCCGGGCTGCGTCGCGCTCACCTGCGCGCTCCTCGGCGTCGCAGCCACGCTCGCGTTCTTCGGCTGGCGCACGCGGCCGCCGCTGCGTGATCCCGTGCCGCTCTAGATGATGCCGGCATCGCGCAGCGCCGACACGTCCTCGTCGGCGAGCCCGAGCTCCCGGAGCACCTCGTCGCTGTGCGCGCCTGCGGCGGCGCTACCCCGCGAGACCGCGCCGGGCGTGCGATCGAAGCGCGGCGCCGGTGCGGGCTGGCGCACGCCGTCGACCTCGATGAACGTCTCGCGCGCGACGTTATGCGGATGCGTCGCGGCCTCGCTCCAGTCGAGCACGGGCGCAAAGCAGGCGTCGGTCCCCTCGAGCAGATCGCACCAGTGCTGGCGAGCCTGGCTCGCGAACAGCGCGGTGAGCTTGCCGCGGAGCGCTGGCCACGCCGAGCGATCGTACTGGCTCCCCACCTCGAGCCCGAGCTTGCCCATGAGCAGCGCGAAGAAGTGCGGCTCGAGCGCGCCGATGGACACGAACTTGCCGTCGGCGCACACGTAGGTGTCGTAGAACGGGGCACCACCGTCGAGCAGGTTGTCACCGCGTCGCGGGCTCCAGCCACCGGACGCGAGGAACGCGAGCATCATCGACGTGAGCAGCGTGGTGCCGTCGGTCATCGCAGCGTCGATGACCTGCCCCTTGCCGGAGCGTTGCGCCTCGAGCAAGCCGCACACGACACCGAACGCGAGCATCATCGCACCACCGCCGAAGTCGCCGACGAGGTTGAGTGGCACCGTCGGTGGCGCGTCGGCCCGACCCATGCCGTACAGCGCACCCGTGAGCGCGATGTAGTTGAGGTCGTGGCCCGCAGCCTGCGAGAGCGGCCCCGTCTGCCCCCAGCCGGTCACGCGCCCGTAGACGAGCTTCGGCTGGCGAGCGAGGCACACCTCGGGCCCGAGCCCGAGGCGCTCCATCACGCCGGGCCGGAACCCCTCGATGACGACATCCGACCGCGCGATGAGCGCGAGCGCGAGCTCCACGCCGCGCGGCTGCTTGAGATCGAGGGCGAGCGAGCGCCTGCCGCGCGCGAGGATGTCGAAGCGCACGTCGCCGTAGTACGGCGACGCGGGCGCCCCGGGCTTGCGCTTCTGGTCGATGCGCACCACCTCCGCGCCCATGTCGGAGAGCACCATCCCGCAGAACGGCGCGGGGCCGAGGCCCGCCATCTCGACGATCGTGAGGCCAGTCAGAGGTCCGCTCATGGTGAGCACGTTGGTCGAGCCGCGCGACGAGGTCAACGCTGCCCACGCGCGACCCGCTCGCTTGAGCTGCACGGCGCCGACGTGATAGCCGGTAGCGCATGGAACTCCGTCGGCTCGGCAACAGTGGTCTGCAGGTCTCCGCGCTCAGCCTCGGCGCGATGACGTTCGGTGACGCGCCCGGCTTCATGCAGGGCGTCACGTCCACGGACGAAGAAGCACGCCAGGTCTTCGACAGGTCGGTGGACGCCGGCATCAACCTCGTCGATACCGCGAACGTGTACGGGAACGGCCGTAGCGAGGAGCTCACGGGCGAGTGGGTCAAGGCCAAGCGCGATCGCGTGCTGCTCGCCACGAAGTGTCGCTTCCCCGTCGGTGTCGGACCCGGCGTGTCGCCGTGGAGCTCTGGGCTCTCGCGCCGTCACATCATGGAGGCCTGCGAGGCGTCGCTGCGCCGCCTCGGCACCGACTTCATCGACCTGTACCAGGTCCACATGCAGGACGAGAACGTGCACATCGACGAGACCCTGCGCGCGCTCGGCGATCTCGTGCAGAGCGGCAAGGTCCGCTACATCGGCTGCTCCAACTACACCGGCTATCGCATGGCAGAGTCGGTGGCCCGCGCCGAGGCGCTCGGCACACCGCGCTTCGAATCGTGCCAGCTGCAGTGGTCGCTGGCCGAGCGCGGCGCGGAGCGCGAGATGACCCCGGCGTGCCGCGCGTTCAAGCTCGGCGTGCTCGTGTGGTCGCCGCTCGCGGCTGGCCTGCTGTCCGGCAAGTACACGCGCAACACCCCGGCGCCGGCGGGCTCGCGGCTCGAGAAGTGGCACCAGGTGCTCGGCAAGCAGGCCACCGAGCGCGTGTGGGTCACCATCGATCTTCTCGGCACGCTCGCGAAGGAGCGCAACGCGACGCACGCGCAGGTCGCGCTCGCGTGGCTGCTGAAGAAGCCCGAGACGTCCTCGATCATCGTCGGTGCTCGCACCGTGGCGCAGCTCGACGACAACCTGAAGGCGCTCGACGTGAAGCTCACGGAGGCGGACGTGGCCGCGCTGGACAAGGCGTCGAGGCCCGATTGGGGATACCCGTACGACATGATCGGCCGTTCGCAGCGCTGGTAGTCAGCACGGGAGCTGCTGCTTCCCCACCTCTCGCGAGGACGGCGGTAAAGTCGGGATACATGAAGCCCGACGCGCCTTGGATTTTTCGGACCTATGCAGGCCACTCCAGCCCTCGTGCGTCGAACCGCCTGTACCGCGCCAACCTGGAGCGAGGCCAGACCGGTCTCTCCATCGCCTTCGATCTTCCGACGCAGTGCGGGTACGACTCCGACCACCCGATTGCCCGCCCGGAGATCGGGAAGGTCGGCGTACCGATCAACTCGATCGACGACATGCACCTCCTCTTCGAGGAGATCCCCGTCGAGAAGATGAACACGTCGATGACGATCAACGCGACGTCGATGTGGTTGCTCGCGCTCTATATCGGCGTCGCACGCGAGCGCGGCGTGCCGGCAACTTCGCTGACCGGGACCACGCAGAACGACATCGTGAAGGAGTACCTCGCCCGCGGGACGTACATCTTCCCGCCCGACGCGAGCTTCCGGCTCATCGCCGAGATGTACGAGCATTGCCTCGATCACGTCCCCGAGTGGAACGCGTCGAACGTCTGCTCCTACCACCTGCAGGAGGCCGGCGCGACGCCCACAGAGGAGCTCGCGTTCGCGCTCTCGACGGCGATCGGCGTGCTCGACACGCTGAAGGCGCGCGGCCGCGTGCCCGCCGCCGAGTTCGGCCGGCTCGTGGGGCGCATCAGCTTCTTCGTCAACGCGGGCATCCGCTTCGTCGAGGAGATGTGCAAGATGCGCGCGTTCACGGAGCTGTGGGACGAGCTCACGCGCGAGCGCTACGGCGTCACCGATGCGAAGCAACGTCGCTTCCGCTACGGCGTGCAGGTCAACTCGCTCGGCCTCACGGAGCAGCAGCCGGAGAACAACGCGTGGCGCATCCTCCTCGAGACGCTCGGCGTCACGCTCTCGCGCAACGCCCGCGCGCGCGCGCTCCAGCTGCCCGCCTGGAACGAGGCGCTGTCGCTCCCGCGCCCGTGGGATCAGCAGTGGTCGCTCCGGCTCCAGCAGATCCTCGCGTTCGAGACCGACCTGCTCGAGTACCCCGACCTGTTCGACGGCAGCCCCGTCGTCGTGGCGAAGGTGTCGTCGCTGAAGGAGGAGGCGAAGGCCGAGATCCAGCGCATCCTCGACATGGGCGGCGTGAAGGCCGCCATCGAGAGCGGCTACATGAAGGGGCGCCTCGTGAAGTCGATGACCGAGCGAATAAGTCGCATCAACACCGGCGAGCAGGTCGTGGTCGGCCTCAACAAGTTCACCGATGGCCTGCCCTCGCCGCTGCTCTCTGGTGCCGACGGAGGCGTGTTCCGCACCGACGACAGTTCGATCGAGGAGACGCTGGCGCGGCTCGAGGAGACCCGGCAGAAGCGTGATCCGGCGCGAGTCGCTGCTGCGCTCGATCGTCTTCGCGCCGCGGCCCGCGGCACGGACAGCATGATGGAGCCGTCCATCGAGTGCGCGCTGGCCCGGGTCACCACCGGCGAGTGGGCCGGCACGCTGCGCGAGGTGTTCGGCGAGTTCCGTCCTGCCACCGGCATCGACGGGCAAAGGCTCGGCCTCGAGACCGACCGCGTCACGGAGCTGCGGACACGCATCGGCGCGCTCACGAAGCAGATGGGCCGTCGCCCGCGGCTCCTCGTCGGCAAGCCCGGCCTCGACGGTCACTCCAACGGCGCGGAGGTCATCGCGATCTCCGCGCGGCACGTCGGCTTCGACGTCATCTACTCCGGCATCCGCCTCACGGCCGCGGACATCGTGCAGTCCGCTGTCGCCGAGGGCGCCGACGTCATCGGCGCTTCGATCCTGTCGGGCTCGCACCTGGAGCTCGCCGCGCAGATCCAGGACGGGCTCGACAAGGCCGGCGCCAAGGGTCGCATCCACCTCGTGATGGGCGGCATCATCCCCGCTGCCGACTTCGAGCCGCTGAAGAAGCTCGGGGTGCGTCGCATCTTCACGCCAGCGGACTTCGGCCTCGTCGAGGTGATGGCGCAGATCGTCGAGCTACTCGAGGGCTCCCGGCGCAATGAAGGCCAGGAATGAAGGCGCTCGTCGAGCGCGCGCTCGCGTTCCACACGCTGTCAATCTCGGATCTCGTCGCTACCTTCGAGGACGCGCGACCGAGCGCCGTTGCGCGCCGTCGCGAGGCGCTCGCCGAGCTCGACCGCCAGTCGATGACCCGCGGTCGCATCGTCGGCATCACCGGCACGCCCGGCAGCGGCAAGTCCACGCTCATCGGCCGCATCGGCGTGGAGCTACACCAGCAGCACGGGCTCTCGGTCGCCGTCGTCGCCGTGGACCCGTCGAGCCTCGTGTCCGGTGGCGCACTCCTCGGCGATCGCGTGCGCGTGCGGTTCCCCGTCGACCGACCCGAGCTCTACTTCCGCAGCCAGGCGTCCGAGACGGAGCTGGGCGGCCTCGGCCCCGACACGTTCCAGGTGTGCCGCGCGCTGCACCACGTGTTCGACATCGTCATCGTGGAGACGGTCGGCATCGGCCAGAGCGAGGTCGACGTGCGCTGGCTCTGCGACCGCATGTACCTCGTGCTGCAGCCGCTCGGCGGCGACGAGGTCCAGATGCTCAAGGCCGGCATCATGGAGGTCCCCGACGTCATCGTCGTCAACAAGTGCGACGAAGAGGTCGCGGCTCGGCGCCTCGTCGTGTCGCTTGGCTCGTCGCTGCCGCTGTCGCGACCATTCGGCGCGGGTCCTCCACCCGTGATGCTCACGTCCGCGCTGAGCGGCGTCGGCATCGAGGCCTTGTGCACGGACCTCGTCTCGCAGATCAAGCGCGGTGAGCTCGTCCACAAGGAAGCGCACTTTTTTTCTCGCTGGGTGAAGTCCGAGTGGGGGCGGATCGGCCTTGCAGTGCTCGACGACGAGCTCGGCGGCGCGGAAAGGTTCGTCGCTGCAGCGGGCGGCTTCGATGAGGCGCAGGGAACCTTCGGCGCTGCCGTGCGGCGAGTCCTTTAGGGGCAACCGGCGCGAACGCGTCAGTCCTTCGGCTCCCACAGCTCCAGCTTGTTGCCATCGGGGTCGACGATCCACGCGAACGAACCGTTCTCCTCGGTCGTCGGCCCCTGCACGGGCAGGATTCCCGTCGCGGCGAGCTGCGCGAGCAACCCGACGAGGTCGTCGACGCGGTAGTTGATCATGAAGTCGGACGTGCTCGGCGCGAACCACGTCGTGTCGTGATCGGCGGGCATCCAGACCGTCGCGCCACCGTCCGATGCGTGGTCATCGATCCAGCGCAGGATCGCGGCGCCGAACGGCTCGAGCTTCATGCCGAGGTGCTCCTCGTACCAGCGCGCGAGCGCTGCCTTGTCGGACTTCGCCTTGAAGAAGACGCCGCCAATTCCGGTCACTTTCGCCATGCTCACCCCGTCTGGTCGAATCCTAGTTCAGACGCTACCTTGCGTGCGTGAACCAGATCGCAAAAGCCGTCGCGACCGCTCCGTACAAGCCGCGCCACCACGTCCGTATCGTGACGGCCGCATCCCTGTTCGATGGCCACGACGCTGCCATCAACGTGATGCGCCGCCTCATGCAAGCCGGCGGTGCCGAGGTCATCCACCTGGGGCACAACCGCTCCGTGAAGGAGATCGTCGACTGCGCGATCCAGGAGGACGTGCAGGGCATCGCCATCACGTCGTACCAGGGCGGCCACGTCGAGTACTTCAAGTACATGATCGACCTTCTGCGCGAGCGCGGCTCGAGCATCAAGGTGTTCGGCGGCGGCGGCGGCACCATCCTGCCGTCGGAGATAGCCGAGCTGCAGGCGTACGGTGTCACGCGCATCTACTCGCCCGACGACGGCCGCGCGATGGGCCTGCAAGGCATGATCGACGACGTGGTGCGTACGTGCGACTTCGAGCTGCGCGGCCCCGCCATCGGTGAGGACGTGCGTCACCTCGCCGAGCGTGCGCCCGCCACCATCGCTTCGCTCATCACCATCGCCGAGAACTTCCCCGATGCCGGCGACAGCCTGCGCACGACGCTGGCACCCCTCGTCGACGGCACACGCGCGCACGTGCCCGTCCTCGGCATCACGGGCACGGGCGGCGCGGGCAAATCGTCCCTCGTCGACGAGCTCGTCCGTCGCTTCCTCACCGACTTCGACGACAAGACGCTCGCCGTCCTGTCGGTGGACCCGTCCAAGCGCAAGTCCGGCGGCGCGCTCCTCGGTGATCGTATCCGGATGAACGCGATCGACGATTCGCGCGTGTACATGCGCTCGCTCGCCACGCGTCAGGCGAACCTGTCCCTGTCGAAGCACGTCGCCCAGTCCATCGAGGTCTGCCGCGCCGCCGGGTTCGACCTCATCATCGTCGAGACCTCGGGCATCGGGCAGTCCGACACGCAGATCACGGAGCACGCCGACGTCTCGCTGTACGTCATGACCGCCGAGTACGGCGCCGCCACGCAGCTCGAGAAGATCGACATGCTCGACTTCGCCGACATCATCGCCATCAACAAGTTCGACAAGCGCGGCTCGCTCGACGCGCTCCGCGACGTGAAGAAGCAGTGGCGTCGCAACCACAACGCGTTCTCCATCGCCGACGAGAAGGTGCCCGTCTTCGGCACCATGGCCTCGCAGTTCAACGACCCCGGGATGAACACGCTGTACCACCGCATCATGGGCGCGATCACCGAGCGCACGGGCGCCAAGCTGCAGGCTCATCACGCGCTCGTCGAGGGCAGCGATGCCAAGAAGTGGATCATCCCGCCCGACCGCACGCGCTACCTCGCGGAGATCTGCGAGACCTGCGAGGGCTACGACCGCTTCGTCAAGGCGCAGGCGGCCCTCGCGCGGCGCATGTACCAGCTCCACGGAACCATCGAGGCGGTGCGCGCCAACATCGGCAAGACGAAGCTCGAGATCGTCGAGCCGCAGGGGCCGAGCGATACCGTGCAGGTCACGCAGCGTGTCGACGGCGAGCCCGAGTTCCTCGGCCACCTCGTCGCGCTCTATCAGGACCTGGAGTCGCGCCTGCACCCGGACTGCAAGAGACTCCTCGACGAGTGGCCGGCCACGAAGCGCCGCTACGCCGCGTCGAAGTACCAGTTCCAGGTGCGCGACAAGATCATCGAGCTCGACCTCTACACCGAGTCGCTCTCGCACCTACGCATCCCGAAGGTGTCACTTCCTCGCTACGAGGACTGGGGCGACCTCCTCGGCTGGATGCTGCGCGAGAACACGCCGGGCCACTTTCCGTTCACGGCCGGCGTCTTCCCGCTCAAGCGGGACGGTGAGGATCCGGCGCGCATGTTCGCCGGCGAAGGCGGTCCGGAGCGCACCAACAAGCGCTTCCATTACGTGTCTCGCGGGCTCCCGGCCAAGCGGCTGTCGACCGCGTTCGACTCCGTCACGCTCTACGGCGAGGACCCCGACCCCCGCCCGGACATCTACGGCAAGGTCGGCAACTCCGGTGTCTCCATCGCGAGCATCGACGACGCGAAGAAGCTCTACTCCGGCTTCGACCTCTGCGATCCGTCGACGTCGGTGTCGATGACCATCAACGGCCCCGCGCCGATGGTGCTCGGCTTCTTCCTCAACGCCGCCATCGACCAGCAGTGCGAGAAGTGGATCATCGCTAACGGCAAGAAGGACGAGGTCGAGGCCAAGATCGTGGACCTCTACGCGCGTCGTGGCGTCGAGCGTCCGACGTACCAGGGCGCGCTCCCCGACGGCAACGATGGCCTCGGCCTCATGCTGCTCGGCGTCTCGGGTGACGAGGTGCTACCGCCGGACGTGTACGCGAAGGTGAAGGCGAAGACGCTGTCGTCGGTCCGCGGCACCGTGCAGGCCGACATCCTCAAGGAGGACCAGGCGCAGAACACCTGCATCTTCTCGACGGAGTTCGCGCTGCGCCTCATGGGCGACATCCAGCAGCACTTCATCGACGAGAAGGTGCGCAACTTCTACTCGGTCTCGATCAGCGGCTATCACATCGCCGAGGCGGGTGCGAACCCCATCAGCCAGCTCGCGTTCACGCTGTCGAACGGCTTCACCTTCGTCGAGTACTACCTGTCGCGCGGGATGCACATCGACGACTTCGCGCCGAACCTGTCGTTCTTCTTCTCGAACGGCATGGACCCGGAGTACGCGGTGCTCGGCCGCGTCGCTCGCCGCATCTGGGCCAAGGCGATGCGCGACAAGTACGGCGGCAACGACCGCTCGCAGAAGCTGAAGTATCACATTCAAACTTCGGGGCGCTCGCTGCACGCGCAGGAGATCGCGTTCAACGACATCCGCACGACGCTGCAGGCGCTGCTCGCGCTCAACGACAACTGCAACTCGCTGCACACCAACGCCTACGACGAGGCCATCACCACCCCGACGGAGGAGAGCGTGCGTCGCGCGCTCGCGATCCAGCTCGTCATCAACAAGGAGTTCGGCCTCTCGAAGAACGAGAACCCGAACCAGGGCTCGTTCATCATCGAGGAGCTCACCGACCTCGTGGAGGCCGCGGTGCTCGCCGAGTTCCGCTCGATCTCGGAGCGTGGCGGCGTGCTCGGCGCGATGGAGCGCATGTACCAGCGCTCGAAGATCCAGGAGGAGTCGCTGTACTACGAGACGATGAAGCACGACGGCACGCTGCCGATCATCGGCGTGAACACGTTCCTCGCCCCCAGCGGATCACCGACGGCGCAGCCAGCCGAGGTCATCCGCGCGACACACGCGGAGAAGGACTACGCCATCTTCGCGCGCGACGCGTTCTGGAAGCGAAACGAGGCCGTCTCCGCACCGGCGCTCGCCGCCGTGCAGAAGGCGGCGCTCGACGGCGACAACGTGTTCACCGCGCTGCTCGAGGCGTGCAAGGTGTGCACGCTCGGCCAGATCTCCGCAGCGCTCTACGAGGTCGGCGGGCAGTACCGCCGGAACATGTGATGGGCTTCCCCGAGGTCACGCTCGCCGACTGGCGCGCCAGGGTGGAGAAGGAGCTCAAGGGCACGCCATTCGACAAGGCGCTCGTCCACACCACAGCCGAGGGGCTGCGCGTGGAGCCGCTGTACACGCAGGCCTCTTCCATCGACGTGCCGAAGCAAGGCACGCGCGCGGCGCTGTGCGCGCCGGCCGACGCCTCGACGATCGACGAGCAGGTGCAGGGCGGTGCGGAGGTCCTGTGGCTGAAGGATGCGAGCGCGCTGTCGCTGGTCGCTCCCAGCATCCCGCTCGTGCTCGACGCCGCGTTCGCGGACGTCGCGCTCGAGGGCCGCAGCTTCTCGCTGCACCTCGACGCGCTGGGTGATCCCTCACGGCTCGCCGCGCTTTTGCGTCGCTACCCCGCCGCGCGCACGGCCGTCGTCTCCTCGGTCGCGCACCACGAGGCAGGCGCCGATGCGGCCGACGAGCTCGCGCTCATGCTGTCGACCTGCGCGGCGTATCTGCGCGCCATGACCGCGACCGGGCTCGACGCATCGGCGGCCCTGGCCGGGCTCAGCCTGCTCGTACCTGTCGGTCGCGACACCTTCGCGGAGCTGTGCAAGCTGCGCGCGCTGCGCCTCTGCTGGGACAAGCTCGCGACCGCGTGTGGCAGCGACGCACCGGCGCACATCCACGCCGTCTCGTCGTCGCGCACGCTCACCGAGCGCGATCCGTGGGTCAACATGCTGCGCGTCACGACGCAGGTGTTCGCCGCGCTCCTCGGCGGTGCCGACGTCGTCACGCCGGCCACCTTCGATCAGGTCGTCGGCGCGGGCGAGGCGCTCGGGCGTCGCGTCGCGCGCAACACGCTGCTCGTGCTGCGCGACGAGAGCCAGCTCGGGCGCGTCGTCGATCCGGCGGCGGGCTCGTACTATCTCGACTCGTTCACCGATGCGCTCGCGCGCGAGGCGTGGCAGCGCTTCCGTGTGCTCGAGGCCGACGGTGGCGTCGCCGCTGTCGCTCCCGGTGTGCTCGCAAAGCGCTTTGCCGACTCGTGGGAGAGGCGCAGGGCCAAGCTCGCCACGCGCAAGGAAGCCATCGTCGGGGTGTCGGAGTTCGCGAACCTGACCGAAGCGAAGCTCCCGCGCGGCGTTCACGCGAGCATGGGTCATCGCGATGCCGAGGTCTTCGAGGCCTTGCGTGATCGCGCCGACGCGCTCGCCGTGGCCAAGGTCGATCTCGTCGCGCTCGGACCGCTCGCCGAGCACGCGGGGCGCGTGGGCTTCGCGAAGGGCTTCTTCGCCATCGCGGGCCTCAAGGCTGCGACGGGCCAGCAGGCGGCTCGTGTCGTGTGCCTGTGCGGCAGCGACGAGCGCTACGCCGAGGAGGCGGCGCACGCAGCGCATGCGTTGAAGGCAGGCGGTGCGAGGCGCGTGCTGCTCGCAGGTCGTCCAGGCGCGCTCGAGGCGTCGCTGCGCGAGGCCGGCGTCGACGACTTCATCTACCTCGGCTGCGACGCACCCACGATCCTCGACCGCGTCTTGACGGAGATCCAGTGAGCCTTCCCGACTTCTCGAAGCTCGACTTCGACGCGATCCACCCGAAGGCCACCACGCCCGCGATGCAAAAGTGGGACACGCCAGAGGGCATCCCCGAGCGCTCGCTCTACACGGCCGCGGACCTCGCAGACGTGGACCACCTCGGCACGCTCCCCGGCTTCCCGCCGTTCGTGCGCGGGCCGTACCCGACCATGTACGTGCAAAAGCCGTGGACGGTGCGCCAGTACGCTGGCTTCTCGACGGCAGAAGACTCGAACGCGTTCTACCGGCGCAACCTGGCCGCGGGACAGAAGGGCCTCTCCATCGCGTTCGATCTCGCCACCCACCGCGGCTACGACAGCGATCACCCGCGCGTGCTCGGGGACGTCGGCATGGCGGGCGTGGCCATCGATTCCATCCTCGACATGCGCATCCTGTTCGAGGGGATCCCGCTCGACGAGATGTCGGTGTCGATGACGATGAACGGCGCGGTGCTGCCGATCCTCGCCCTCTACGTCGTCGCGGCCGAGGAGCAAGGCGTCTCCCCGGACAAGCTCGCGGGCACGATCCAGAACGACGTGCTCAAAGAGTTCATGGTGCGGAACACCTATATTTATCCGCCCGCGCCCTCGATGAAGATCATCGCGGACATCTTTTCGTACACGTCGCAGAAGATGCCGAAGTTCAACTCCATCTCCATCTCCGGCTACCACATGCAGGAGGCAGGAGCGACGGCAGACCTCGAGCTCGGCTACACGATCGCCGACGGGCTCGAGTACGTGCGAACCGGCGTCGCGGCGGGGATGAGCGTGGACGCGTTCGCGCCGCGCCTCTCGTTCTTCTTCGCCATCGGCATGGACTTCTTCATGGAGGTCGCCAAGCTCCGGGCCGCGCGGCTGCTGTGGGCGCGTCACATGGCCACGTTCTCGCCGAAGAGCGACAAGAGCCTCGCGCTGCGCACGCACTGCCAGACCTCGGGCTGGTCGCTCACCGCGCAGGACGTCTACAACAACGTCGTGCGCACCTGCATCGAGGCGATGGCCGCGTCGCAGGGTCACACGCAGAGCCTGCACACGAACTCGCTCGACGAGGCGCTCGCGCTGCCGACGGACTTCTCGGCGCGCATCGCCCGCAACACGCAGCTCCAGCTACAGCTCGAGTCAGGCACCACGCGGCCGGTGGATCCGTGGGGCGGCAGCTTCTACGTCGAGCGGCTCACGCACGAGCTCGCCCGGCGCGCCGAGACGCACATCGCCGAGGTCGAGAAGCTCGGCGGCATGGTGAAGGCGCTCGAGGCTGGCATCCCCAAGCTGCGCATCGAGGAGGCTGCGGCGCGCACGCAGGGCCGCATCGACTCGGGTCGCCAGGTCATCGTCGGTGTGAACAGGTTTCGTCCCGCGCGGGAGGAGGCGGTGCCGGTGCTCAAGGTCGACAACGCCGCCGTCCGCAAGAAGCAGATCGAGCGCCTCGAGAAGCTGCGCTCGGAGCGAGATCAGCGCGCCGTCGACCGCTCGCTGGATGCGCTCACGGCCTGCGCCGGGGGAGCGGGCGGCAACCTGCTCGAGCTCGCCATCGTCGCTGCGCGCGCGCGCGCGTCGGTCGGCGAGATCTCGTACGCGCTCGAGAAGGTGTGGGGTCGCCACGAGGCGGAGATCCGCAGCATCTCCGGCGTGTACAGTGGCGCCATGGGTGAGACGTCCGACGCGGTCGTGTCGACGCGCGCGCGCACCAAGGCGTTCGCGGACCGCGAGGGTCGTCGCCCGCGCATCCTCGTCGCGAAGATGGGCCAGGATGGCCACGATCGCGGCCAGAAGGTCATCGCGTCCGCGTTCGCCGATCTCGGCTTCGACGTCGAC
>JBDTCO010000154.1:0-6614 GCA_039923495.1 Polyangia bacterium | reverse complement strand
CGGTAGGGCCTGTTCCCCAGCCGCAGCCGCGTTATTGTACTTCGGCGTCCGATCGCGGGTCGCCTTCACGCACAGGGGAGTCTGAACACTCGATGGCAACTGCAGAAAAACCTCGTTTCATCGTCGTTGGAGGTGGCCTCGCCGGCCTCATGACGGTGATCAAGCTCGCGGAAGCGGGCTATGAAGTGGACATCTTCTCCTTCGTCCCCTGCCGTCGCTCGCACTCGGTCTGTGCACAGGGCGGCATCAACGGCGCGGTCAACACGAAGGGTGAAGGCGACTCGCCGGAGATCCACTTCGTCGACACGATCCGCGGCGGCGACTTCCTCGCGCACCAGCCGCCCGTCAAGGCGATGTGCTACGCGGCGCCCGGCATCATCTACCTCCTCGATCGGATGGGCGTGCCGTTCTCGCGCACCGAGGAAGGCCTCATCGACTTCCGTCGCTTCGGCGGCACGCTGTTCAACCGCACCGCCTTCGCCGGCGCGACGACGGGCCAGCAGCTCCTCTACGCGCTCGACGAGCAGGTCCGTCGCCACGAGGTCGCGGGCCACGTGCACCGCCACGAGCGCCACGAGTTCGTGCACGCGGTCCTCGACGACAACGGCGTCTGCCGCGGCATCGTCGCGATGGACCTGACGACGATGAAGCTCGACACGTTCTCGGCCTCCGCGGTGTGCCTCGCCACCGGCGGCCCCGGCCTGGTGTTCGGCAAGTCCACCAACTCCATCATCAACACCGGCACCGCCGCCTCCGTCGTCTACCAGCAGGGCGCGACGTACGGCAACGGCGAGTTCATCCAGGTCCACCCCACGGCCATCGCCGGTCCCGACAAGCTGCGCCTCATCTCCGAGTCGCTGCGCGGCGAAGGCGCTCGCGTCTGGGTGCCTCGCAAGGCCGGCGACACGCGCGCGGCCAACAGCATCCCTGCGGCCGAGCGTCTCTACTTCCTCGAGGAGAAGTACCCCAAGTACAAGAACCTCGTGCCGCGCGACGTCGCGTCGCGCGAGATCTTCCTCGCCGTCCGTCACCAGGGCCTCGGCATCGGCGGCAAGGACGCCGTCTACCTCGACATCGTCAACCCCGATCTCGATGTGTCGCATGGTCGCGGCGCCGACGAGATCGCGCATCGAGTGGAGGGCGTCGTCGAGATCTACGAGAAGTTCGCCGGCGCAGATCCGCGCAAGGTGCCGATGGAGGTCTTCCCGGCCGTGCACTACTCGATGGGCGGCCTGTGGATCGACTACGACCAGATGACCGACATCCCCGGCCTCTTCGCCGCCGGTGAGGTGACCTTCCAGTACCACGGCGCCAATCGCCTCGGCGCCAACTCGCTCATCTCGTGCCTCTACGAGGGCATGGTCGCGGGTCCGAAGATGATCGCCTACGCCACGGCAGCGACGCTCCCGGCCGTCCCGTCGACGGTCTTCGAGTCGCAGCGGAAGCTGATGGAGGAGAAGTACGATGCACTCGGCAAGATGAACGGCACCGAGAACCCCTACGCGATGTGGTGGGAGCTCGGGAAGCTGATGAACGACTACGTCACCGTCGAGCGCAAGAACAGCGAGCTCGACATGGTGAGCGGCAAGCTCGAGCAGATGATGGAGCGCTACAAGAACATCAACGTGCTCGACACGGGCAAGGTCGGGAACCAGTCGATCATGTTCACGCGCCACCTGTGGAACATGCTCTGCCTCGCGCGCGTCATGACGACGGGCGCGCGCATGCGAGACGAGTCGCGCGGGTCGCACTTCAAGCCGGAGTTTCCCGACCGCAACGACGAGAAATACATGAAGACGACGCTGGCCAAGTACGACGCGGCCACGCACGGCCCGAAGATCAGCTACGAGGACATCGACGGGAAGCTCGTGGCGCCGGTCAAGCGCGACTACACCGGCAAGACGACCGGCACGGGCACGACGCCCCCGCCCGCCTCGGGCAAGCCGCCCACCGAGCACCCGCCCGTTCCCGCCGGTCAGCCGACGCACTAGAGGCCACGAGACATGTCCCAGAAGACCGTTCAGCTCAAGATCAAGCGCCAGGACACGGCGGAGTCCCCGTCGCGGTGGGAGGAGTTCACCGTGCCGTGGGAGGAGCGCCTCAACGTCCACGCCGCGCTCATGGCGATCCAGCGCAACCCCGCCACCACCGAGGGCAAGAAGACGACCCCGGTCACGTGGGACGCGGCCTGCCTCGAGGAGGTCTGCGGCTCGTGCACGATGATCATCAACGGCACCGTGCGGCAGGCGTGCTCTGCGCTCGTCGATACGCTCGAGCAGCCCATCGAGCTGCGCCCGATGTCGAAGTTCCCGCTCATCCGCGATCTCGCGGTCGATCGCACGCGCATCTTCGAGGACTTCAAGAAGGTCCACGCGTGGGTCGACGTCGACGGTACGCACGACCTCGGCCCGGGTCCGCGCTACTCCCCCGAGCTCGCCGAGACGCGCTACGAGCTCTCGCGCTGCATGGCGTGCGGCTGCTGCCTCGAGGCGTGCCCGAACTACGGCCCGCAGTCGGACTACATCGGCGCCGCCGTCGTGAGCCAGGCGCGCCTCTTCAACCTGCACCCGTCGGGCAAGATGCACGAGGGGCAGCGCCTCGACGCGCTCATGGAGCCGGGCGGCATCGATGGCTGCGGCAACGCGCAGAACTGCGTGCAGGTCTGCCCGAAGGAGATCCCGCTCACGACGTCACTCGCCGACATGATGCGCGCCACGACGAAGCACGGCTTCTTCTCGCTCTTCCGCCGCTGAACCGGACCGCCGGGGGTGCTAGGCTCTGCGTCATGACGCGAGTCTTCGCCCTCGGCCTCTTGCTCCTCGTTCCGGCGCTCGCGATTGCGAGGCCAAAGCATTCGAAGCCGGCGAAGAAGCCGGCTGCTTCGCCGGCTTCGAACGCGCCCGTCGAGCAAGCGAAGGACGACGAGGCCCCCGGCTCGCGTCAGGAGAGCGCGCCGAAGAAGAAGTAGTCCTACTTCACCTCGACGAGCACGAGTCCGTTCTCCGGGAGCGTGATGTCGATTGTGCCGCCGGCGAGCTCGTGCAGCTCGGCCGCGGGGAGCACCGCAGCGCGCCGCAGCTCCGCCTGCTGCGCGCGGGTGGGCAGGTCCGGCGAGCCCATCTTGTGATACGCAGGCAGCGGATCGCCGTGCTCGTGGTCGAGCCTGCGCACCGACGCGCGGTGCTTGCCCGTCAGCCCGTCGAAGCGCAGACGAACGGTCTTCTCCGCTGCGTGACGGCCGGGCACCGCGATGTTCCACACCGCGACGACATACGTGCCGTCCGCGCGCCGTGTGACGAGCGCATCGTCGGCCACGATGGGGAGCCTTTCGTCCCCGAGCCCGTGCAACAGCTCGAACGCGTGGAACGCGGCCTTCGGGATGTTCGCCTGCGCGATGGCGCCATAGCCGCCGTAAAAGGGCCTCTTCGTGATGCCCTGTTCCTCGAAGACGTCCGAGAACGTCCAGAACGCCATCGTGTCGGTGAGCCCGTCGCACTGCCGGATCGTGTCCGCGATCCACGGGCCCATGAAGATCGTGTCGGTGACCTCGGGCTCGTTCTTCCAGCTCGCGTTGAACTCCGACCAGATGAGCGGCAGCTGCGGACGACCGGAGCCGATGATCTCGTCGTGCACCTTCTTCACCGCGCGGCACACCATCTTGTCGCGCGGGATGTCCTCGTTCGTCCCGAACACGTCCTTCGCCGTGTCGTTTGCGTAGACATGCGTCGAGATGAAGTCGACCGGCACCTTGGCTTCGACCGTGTGCTGGATGAAGCGCGCGACCCACGCGGCCTGCGCCGTCGCTGGACCGCCCACACGCAGCTTCGGCGAGACCTGCTTGAGCGCGCGCGCGCTGCGATCATAGAGCTCGAAGTACGTGGCCTGCTTCGGCGTGCCGTCCCAGAAGTCGATGTTCGGCTCGTTCCAGACCTCGAAGTACCACTGACTCACCTCGTCGATGCCGTAGCGCTCGACGAGGTGCCTGGTGAAGCGCGTGAGCAGCTCCTCCCAGCGCGTCCAGCTCTTCGGCGGCCCGACAATAGGCTGGTACCAGAACGGATACTTCGTCTGCTTCGCCGCGAGCTTCTTCGGCATGAAGCCGAGCTCGACGAACGGACGCACGCCGCGGGCGAGGAGTCCGTCGTAGATCTCGTCGACGTACGAGAAGTTGTAGATCGCGTTGCCCTTGCCGTCCTCGTCGTACACGCCGACCTCGTCGAGAAAGATGCCGTGCGGGCGCACGTAAGACATGCCCGTCACACGCTTCATCTCCGACAGATCTTTGCGGTAGCTCTCGCGCAACGAGAGGATCGCGCGGCCCGAACCGAACATCTTTTCCCAGTAGTGCGGGAACGGCTGCGCGGCCGCCTTCGTGTCGATACGGATCTCCTGCGGTGCGGCGATCGCCGGTGTCACCGCGAGGAAGAGGACTGCTGCGAGCGCGCGCATCAGTTCGGGCCGTGCTGCTTCGTCGGTGCGCGCAGCCCGGCCGTCTCGCCGTGCATCTGCACCCCGTCGAACTTCACGAAGTCGTGCTTCACGCGCGAGATGAACGCGTCGTACAGGCCATCGCGCTTCAGCAGACGACCGATGTCGGGACCGATGCCGCCCATCCACGCCACCATCGGCAGCGCCTTGCCGTCCCACGTGAGGACGGGCGCGTGCTGGCCGTTTTCGGCGAAGCTCTCACCGATGCCGTACGGGCCGTACATGCCGGGCGCCTTCAGCATCGTGGACAGCCACGTCGCGAACATGGGCTTGTCGACGAGCGCGAGCGGAAACGACGCATACGGCGCGAAGATGGGCTTCGCTTCCGTCTTCATCTTCGCGATGCCCGGGATGCCGAGCGCGCTGACGTAGCCATCGAGCGCGTTGCCCGACACCGGCTTGTGCGTCGACGCCATGAGCCCACTCCAGCCGTGCTCGGCCGACCATGCCGTGCGAGCGCGCTGGCTGTTCTTGAAGACGCGGTCGGCGATGGGCACGTCGCGGAACGGCAGCACGAGGTAGCCCCAGTCCTCGTGGCCGGAGAACCAGTGGCCGCGGGAGACCGTGAACGTCTCCTTGCCGATGTGGCCCTGGACCGGGAGGCGACGCGCGGCCTTCCAGATCTCCTCCTTGCCTTCCGGGTGCGAGCCCCAGTTGCCCATGAGATCGGCGAAGTGGCCGAGCAGCTCGCCCTCGTAGCTGTCGTCGAGGAAGTAGCCCTTCACGTTGTTGGCGTAGGCGTTCTTGCCGGGCACCGCGCGGTTACCACCGTCGAGCCGCGCCTCGGCGCGCAGCTTCTTCTCGGCCGGGTCGTAGAAGATGCGCACGACGTTGTCGCGCATCTTCTGAAGGTGATGCTCATAGCGCGCGGCGAGCGCAGGCTCGCCCATGTCCTTCAGCGCGTTGGCGGTGTTATAGAGCGACCACGCGAGCTGCCCGTTGTCGAGGCCGGGGACGCGGTTCTCCCAGTCGCTCGTCGGTGCGATCTTGCCGCCCTCCACCTTGTACCAGGGCAGAAAGCCGCCGTAGCCCGGGTAGTCGCGGTCGAACTGCTCGTACGTCGCGATCTTGCGCGTGAGGACGGCGAGCGCCGTCGCTCGTGCGTTCTTGCGACCGCCGGCGATGAGCGTCTGCGCGGTCGAGTCGCCCTGGAGCGCCTTCGTCAGCAGGATGAGGTGCAACGACTCCTTCGACGAGGCGCTGAAGGTGCGGGCGCCACCGCGCAGCTTGCCCGACACGTGATCGATCTCGTGGCCGTCATAGGTCATGCCCGTCTCGCCGTCGAACCCGACGCCGGGCTTGTAAAACGCGCTGTCGCGCCGGGCGACCTGCTTCACGAACCGCACGGCCTTCGCCCTCGACATGACCTTGACGGGCGGCGGCGCGGCGATCGCGGCGGCACCGAAGATCGAGAGCGAGATCGCGAAGAGCCATCGAAGGGAGCGCATGACCTCCGATGGAGCATGGGGTGTGCCGTATCAAGCGGCATCCAAGTAGCCGATTAAACTGGGGGCCACGACGGAAGCGGTCAGGCGAGACGCCACCGGTGGGGTCTCGGCGCCCCGAGCGCGTCAGACCGTGACCACGAGCGTGCCGTCTTCCCCCGGCGTCGCGCTCGAGCCTTCCGGCAACCAGAGCGTGGAGGACAGCTCGTCGATGAGGGCGGGTCCCTGCACGACACCCACGAGCGCGTCGCGAACGTGGCGGACGATGCCGGTCGATGCGATCGCAGGCGACGCGGCCATCGTGCCGCGTGTCGTTGTGAGCGTCGCCAGCCCCCGCCCCCGCACGCGCAGGCCCGTGACCTCGATCGGCCGATCGAGCGTGAAGCCGTTCTGGTCGCGATGCGCGTCGGTGAAGTCCGCAAGGTCCGCGAGCTCGAGCTCCCCATCGATGCCCTGGCCCACGTAGCGCACGCGCAGCGTCGGCTCGATCACGTGCTCACGCTGGCCGACCTCGTGCGCGAGCTCGCTGCGCACCTCTGCGATCATTACCTCGAGCTTCGCTCGCGCCGCAGCAGAGAGCTCCTCGGCACCCCGCTCCGACCAGCTCACGATGCGCTCGACGATCACATCCGCTTCGAGCGCACCACTCGCGCAGAAGAGGCCGGGCGCGCGAGGCACGAC
>JBDTCO010000153.1:0-8371 GCA_039923495.1 Polyangia bacterium | reverse complement strand
CAACGCGGGCTCACGCGGAAGCTTCGACGGGACGCTCACAAAGGACGGCACTGTGAGCGCGTTCTCCGCAGGCCTCGCCGACATCGTCGGGCCCTGGCACTTGCAATTCATCTCGCTCGGGTTCGTCGACGACGTCCAGATCGCGCTCGAGCTCACGGGACCAGTCGCGCCGGGCATGTTGGCACTCCAGACCGCGGACGGCTCACCAGCACGCGCGAGGCTGATCTGGCGCGATGCGCTGGATCAGCGCAGCAGCTTCGACGTGGGGGATGGGAGCATCACGATCGGCGCTCTTCCGACGCTCGAGCGCTCAGCCGCTGAGGGCAGCTTCGCGCTTCGCTTGCCGTCCGCACAGACACATCCCGCTCTCGAGCTGAGCGGGACTTTCCACGCGGACCTCGACGAGTCGACCGCGCGTTACTACCTCGACCGCTAGCCCGGCGTCCGCGCCGCACCGGACGAACGACCCGCTGTTCGTCCGGGCGAGAGCGAGAGGAGACTCAGGGGCGGAGGCGCAAGGTGGCGGACGGGTCGGTCCAGAAAAGCGCATCGCCGTCGACCCGCAGCGTGCTTGGCATGTACGGGTGCATCCAGCTCGGATCGGTGATCTGCGTGACGAGGAGCCCGACTCGTCGAGGAACACGAGACGACCCGGGTCGATCGTCTTCAGCTCCGCGATGAACTCGGCGCGCCGCGCCTGGACGGACGGGCGGTCCCGCTCGGCGGAGACCAGGCTCTTTTCTTTCGTGTGAACCGAAGCCTCTTGGCGGCGCGGTACACGTACGTCGGTCCGACGGCGACCGTGGAACGCTTCGAGTACATCGCTGCGAGCTCCATCAGGGTCGCGTCCGGATGAACCTCGAGGATGCAGAATGCCACTTTCGAGACCTCAGCGATGGCGACGGGCAGCGACGATCCAGAGTGCGATGTCCACGACTGCAACTGCGCCCGCCACGCCGAGCAACGCATAGCCGGCGTTCGCGCGGGCCTCGAGCGCATGGCCTCGGTCCTGTAACTCGTGAGTCGGCGACGCCAGCCAGTCGGCCTTCAGGTTGGAGAGATCGTTGCTGACCGATCCCGCGAGGCCCGCGCCGATTGCGGCGAGAACGACGGCCGCACCGCCCACGGCCGCGGACGCCACGTATCGCCGCCGATAGCGTCGGGCATCGACATCCGCAGTGAGTCGCTCACGCAAGACGCGGATGCGCTCCGTCACCTCCTGAGCTTGAGGTGCATTCGGTTGTGCCCGGAGAAAGCGTTCGTACGCATCGACCGCCGCCTGCGGTTGCTCCATGCGATCATGGCAGCGAGCGATGTCGTAGTCGAGCTCCGGGAACGCCTTGGTGCGCCGTGCGGCTTCGAACTCCACGATGGCGAGCGCGTACTGGCTCTCCTCGTAGTGTCTCGCTCCGAGGCGAAAGTGGCGTTGCGCGATCTCGGTGTCGGGGTCGCGCGGCTCGTCTGCACCCACGCCGCGACTCGTCGCCAGCGCCGCGACGAGTAACCAACTTCGGAGCGCCGACGGCCGCGTCACTTGTCGCACCCGATGGGCACGCTCGCGATCATCAGCTCGTCGATCCACAGGTCGTAGCTGGCGGTCGGGGCATCGGGATAGTAGACGCCGAAGAAAGCTACGTCGGGAGGGGGCGCCGTCAGCGTCAGCCCCATGTCGTTGAGCAGCGTGAGCGGCTTGTCGTTCATGAGGACCGCGATGCTACCTGTCGATGCGCCGCCCCACTTCACCCTGAGCTCGAGACAGACCCAATCGTTGCGCGGCAACGCCTGTTGTGACTCGAGCACATACGCGTTCGCGCTGCTCGAGGGCTTGTGGGAGAGCAGGATCTCGCCGGCGCTGTTCACGTCGATCTGGATCCACAGGAATGGAGCGTCGCTCTGTTGAACGGAGAGGAGCCGCGCGCCGCTCGGGCCCGGCGGGTAGTCTTTCGCGTACACGAACGCGCGATAGGCGGTGAACGAGTTGTCGACCAGCGGTGGCAGCGAGGCATCGTACGCTTCGGCACGCGACGACTCGCTGCCCACTGGATCGACGTGGACATGCATCGACGACGCTCCGCGGTACGCGTGGGTCTTGTCGAGCATCGTGCTGCCGTTGGTCGACGAGTGCGGGAAGCTGTCGAGCTCGCTCTCGAAGCCTGTACACGCGATGAGGCCCACGAGCGGCGAGTTGATGCACAGGCTCGGAGACGGTTCGGATCCTCCATCGGTGCCGAGATCGTCGGGCAGGTTGTCCAGGAAAGAGAAATCGTAGCAACCACCCACGCAGACGAGCGCAGCGACTGCAAGGAGGCGAGCGCACCGGCCACTCACTTGCTGCAGCCGATCGACTGGCTGGCGATCACCATCTCGTCGACCCACATGTCCCAGCCCACGCCGGGAGAGTCGCCGTAGTGGGTGCCCGTGATGGGATCGGTGAGCGATGGCACGTCCGTCGTCCTACCGTCCTCGGACAGATCGTCGAGCGGCACGTCGTCGAGCAGCACGCGGACGCGGCCGGTCGCGGCGTCAGCCCAGGGGACGCGGAGCTCGAGGCAGGTCCAGCGGCCGAGTGGCATCATGCTGCTCGACGTGAGCTCCTCCACGTCGGAGAGGTCGAGCGCGCGCACCTCGAGCGTGATGGCCCCTGAGAGTGCGAGCGGACGAGACGCGGCTCGCTCGGTCCGCGCGGCCGCGCGAGGGAGAGGTACCCGGGTCGTGAAGTCCTCGTCGCTTGCGGCGCGGAACTCGAAGTGAGTGACCCGAGCGAGCTCGGCATCGCTGACCGCACCGTCGAAGACGAGGCGTGTGACGACACCGAGGCCGATGTCGACCTCGCCCTCCGCACGGCCTGCACCAACCATCAAGACGAGCACACGAGGCAGCGCGCGATGGACATCGAGCGCTCATAGTACCCGAGTCGGATGCGGCTCGCTGCGGGCCGAGCCGCCCTCGGCGCGAGGCGTTCGTGGTCGAGGCTGGGCTGCGAGCGGCGCTGGCGCTGGAGCGGCTCCGCGCGGCGGAGGACGCACCTGCTCGTACGAGATGAAGCGCCGCTGCGTACGGGGTAGACAGACGCTGCGCTCTGCGCCGAGAGAGATGCTGTTGCGGCTGTGCGCAGGGGTCTCCCCGTGGCTTTGACACGCCGCGCTCGTCGAGAAGTTCACGCGCTGATCGACCGAGCAGCACGAAGCCGCGCCATTGGCTCGCTCATCCGGCCGAGGGAACGCGGATGTCGAGCACCTCGGCGTAACTGATCGGCATTGCTCCTAGCTCGCGCAGCAGAGCTTGCACCACACGTTCTTCCCCTTGCGCTGCCACTCGCGGTCGCCGAACACGAACGGACGAGGACTCTCGTCGAGCACGCGGTGTACGTGCTCGGCGTCGCGGCGTGGCGCGCGCGGTCGTGGCGCGATCACCGCGTCGAGCGCGGGGTTCACGAACACCGGGATCGACACGCGCGCCGAGGAGCGCGAGCGGTTCACCACGCGATGCGGGGTGGCGAGCATCGCGCCGCCGGTCAGCGCCTCGACGAGCTCGCCGAGGTTCACGAGGAGCGTGTCGGGCAGCGGCTCGACGGGGACCCAGCGACCGTCGGCGCGCCGCAGGTCGAGACCGCCGAGCTCGTCCTGCGCCAGCACGGTGAGCAGGCTGTAGTCGACGTGCGCCGCCACACCGGGCCGTGTGGCGTTGTTGCTCGGCTGCGGGCGGTAGCAGATGAGCTTCATCACCAGGTACGGATCCGCGAACGGCAGGCCGATCGCGTCGAGCAGTCGAAGCCCGAGCGCGCTCGTCTCCTCGAGGTGCACGAGCATCGCCGCCCGGAAGGCGTCGTCGCGCGGCCACTGGTTCGGTCCGACGAGCGCCAGGTAACCAGCGTCACCGAGCGGCGGCGCCTCGCGCCCGAGGTGCAGCTGCTCGCGCCAGTCACGCTCGTTGTGCATTTCCGAGTAGCCGCGGTGGTGCGGCGAGCGCCCGATGTCGAGCGCTCGCTTCTCCTCGCTCGGTCGCGC
Organism: Polyangia bacterium; assembly: GCA_039923495.1. Taxonomy (GTDB): domain Bacteria; phylum Myxococcota_A; class Polyangia; order Palsa-1104; family Palsa-1104; genus JBDTCO01. The sequence goes on along the minus strand of JBDTCO010000153.1, from coordinate 4,364 downwards.
GAAGAACCGCGTCGCGATGCGCAGCGTCTCGCGCAGCCGCGCGGCTTCCCGCGGTGGCAGTCGCCACTGGAACGCGCCCAGCTCGCGACACGCCCGTTGCAAGTCACGATGCGGCGAGGCCTCGTCGAAGAGCGGGATCATGCACGCTCGGCGATCCAGCCGCGCGCCCAGTCGAGCAGCTCGACGACGCCCGCATCGGGGCGCAGCTCGTCGCCGTAGAAGCCGGCGGCGAGCTTGGCCCGCAGCTTGTCGACGTGGGCCGTGCTCGCGAGCTCGCGGTGCAGGACCGCAGCGTCGGCAGGGTAGCCCTTCTCGTGCAGCACCTCGAAGAGCAGCAACGAGACTGCCTGCGCGCGGAGGGTGGGCAACGCCGCGCCGAGCTCGCGGGCTAGCCGCGCGCGTGGCCCGAGCTCATCGGCGAGCCCCGCCGTCGCGCCGCGCGCCTCCGCGAGGATCAGCCGGTGCAGCCCGCGCGCGGCGTCGACGATCGTGGTGGGCGGCCCACCGTCGAGCGGCTGGTAGGGATCGGCGAGGTCGCTTCCGCGTGAGCGCAGATCCTCGCGCACCATGTGGCGTGCATGATCGAGGTCGTGCAGGAAGTACTCGCGCGGTGACATGAGCTGCCCATCGGTGTAGCGCGCAGCGTGGATCATCCCGAGCGGATGGATCGGGACCACGCGCGTCTCGACGAGGAAGCGTGTGCTCAGTGACGCGAAGGTCGGGTACACGATGACGTCGGGGAAGAGCGCGAGCATGGGCTCCAGCTCTGCCTCGACCTTTGGTTGGAACACCACCGGCAGGTGCGGCTGCGCGGCACGCAACTCCTCGTCGGCGAGAGCGACCGAGCGGTGCGCGATGCGCAGCGCGCCCGCGTAGGGAACGCCCGAGTCGAGCAGCGCCGAGACCTCGCCCTCGAGCGAGGGTCGCAAGATCGCGAGGTACGTCATCGTCGCGGTCCACTCGGGCATGCGATCGTCACCGCCGAGCACACGCCGGCGGATGCGCGCCAGGAGCGCGATCGGATCCGTGACGAGCTCGGCCCCGAACGCGTCGGGCGGCACCAGTAGATCGCCGACACGCTCGTAGCCCACCGCCAACAGCGCGGCGAGCTCGACTGCGAACAGCGTCAGCGCGCCGCTCGCACCGACGAGGTTGCAGCGCTCGATCGCCGACGCGACGTACACCGGCGAACGCGCGGCAACGATCGCGCGCAAGAAGTCGAGATTGGCCGCGAGCGACCAGCCATGCGAGGGGAGCACGTCGTGACCACCCCAGCCGATCGCAATCTCGGCGTCTGCGCTGCGCCCGATGACGGGGAGGTTCATCGCTCCTTCAATATAGCGCTGTGTGCTCGCGGAAGGAGGACCTCCAGTTCACCCCGTAAGCCCGGGTTCAAGCGCTCCCGAGCCCCGACTCCGCCGTCTCTACTGGTGAACGCAGTTACATCCGCCCGTGCGTAGCGCATGGCTCCGCCTAGCCGACGGGGGCGCTCGGGATCGTCGGTGCCTATGAGATCAGGGCGGAGCGGCATCGGAACAGCCCCACGTGCTTGCCTTTTCGGGCCTGGTGAGCTGGGATGGCCGACACCGTTTATCGTGGCAGGGTGTCGACGGAGGCCAAAACTGTGACCGAATCCGCCATCGTTTATTCGGATGCATCTGACACCATGGGTGCCGCCGAGGAGCTGTGTTCGAAGGTGTCCGCGGCCCTGGCGGGGAAGCCAGCAGACGCGCTGATCGTATTTGCGTCGCCACGCTACGATGCTCCTGCGCTACTCGAGAAGTTGATGACGTCGTTGCATCCAAAGGCCCTCGTGGGCGCTTCGTCGGCCGGAGAATTTGCGGGTCGAGAACGAGGCGATGGAGCGTGCGTCATGGCGCTACGCTCGGACAGCATCAAATTCGCGGCGGGGCTCGGACGGGGCTTGAGTGTCGACCGGGGCGTCGCGGCCCGCTCCGTAGCCGCATCGTTCAAGGGACTCTCGACGGAGGAGTATCCCTACCGCGCAGCGCTGGTCATGACCGATGCGCTCGCCGGGCACGCGGACGATCTCGTCGATGAGCTCACGCTCGCCACGTCGGGCAAGTACCAGTTCTTCGGCGGTGGCGCCGGCGATAACGCGCAGTTTCGACGCACGCCGGTCTTCTTCGGAAGTGAAGTAACGACAGATGCAGTGGTCGCCCTCGAGATCTTGTCGAAGAAGCCGATCGGCATCGGCGTCGGCCACGGATGGGAACCCGCCACGCCGCCCATGCGTGTCACGGAGGCAGTGGGCAGCCGGCTCGTGAGTCTAAACGGCAAAAGCGCCCTGCACGCCTTTCAAAAGCATGCGACCGCCACTGGACAAACGCTCGACGTCGATTCGCCGATCCCGTTCTTCCTCCACAACATCCTCGGCATCGAGACGGGCGGTGGTCACCGCCTTCGGGTGCCTCTCGGTATCAATGGAGATGGTTCCATCTCCTGCGCGGCCGACATTCCCACCGGCGCCCTCGTTCACATCATGCGCACGACGACCAAGTCGGCCGTCGACGCTGCCACCCGGGCGACGAGCAGCGCTGTGCAGGGCCTGAACGGGAACAAGGCCAAGGTCGCCTTGTTCTTCGATTGCGTTGCCACGCGTCTTCGCCTCGGCGACGTATTCGGGCTCGAGCTGCAATCGCTCGTCGATGCGTTCGGAGACGCGGGCTTCATGGGGTGCAACACCCACGGACAGATCGCGCGTGCTACTGGTCAGTTCGGAGGCTTTCACAACTGTACCGCCGTCGTGTGTGCGCTCCCCGAGTAAGCCCATTGCATCTCACGATACCCACGTTCGTAGCTGCGCTTGCTCCCATGCTCGGTCGCGCCGATGCAGCCGACCAACTCGCGCGACGGCTCGGCGCCACCGCTCTACACGCCTTCGTACGTGACGTCGAACTCGGCGTCCTGCTCGCGGCGCCTGGGTTTCATCAAACCGTCCCCGACCATCCCTCATGGGAGGCCCTGCTCGCCGCGTGCACTCGGCCCGGCGTGCACCACGGCGAAGTTGTCGATGTCACGTCGGCGCGGCTCGCACCCGCGACCGCCCACGTCGACGAAGACGGCACCGTCTTCGTGTTCGTTGGCGAGTCCTCTGCGTCGATCGATTTCGGCGGGCTCGCGCTTCCGCTGCTCGGCGCGCTGTTCCGGGCCGAACAACGTGCAGTAGCGGCCAAGGGCGAGGCCGATGCGTCGAAGGCCGCCGCCCATCACGCGAGCGCGCTCACGGCCGCGCTCGAGCGCTCGCGCGTCGACCTCGAGCAGGTCGTTCACTCGAAGCTGGAGTTGCTCAGGGAGCACGAGCTGCTCGTGGGCATCGTCGGCCACGACCTCCGCAACCCTCTCAGCAGCATCGTCATGGGCGCGACGATGCTCCTCGATCACGGTGAGCTTTCCTCCGTTCAACGGAAAATCGTCCAGCGTGTCCGGTCGAGCAGCAACCGCATGACGCGCATGATCGCCGATCTGCTCGATTTCCAGCGCAGCCGACACGGAGGCATTCCGATCGTCCGCTCCCAGGTTGCTCTTCGAGGCGTCGTCGCTCAGGTCGTCGACGAGCTGGAGGTGTCCCATCCGACGCGGAACATCGAGCTGCGCGCGGTGGGAGACGGCAGCGGCAGCTGGGATGCCGATCGGTTCGCGCAGGTCGTGTCCAACCTCGTCGGCAACGCGGTGCAACACAGTCCGGTGAGCACGCCTGTGACCGTGTCCGTGATCGACACGGGTGACGAGGTCGTCATCGAAGTGTCGAACGAGCATACGCACGCGATCGCAGCCGAGGACCTGAGCCGGATCTTCGAGCCGTTCCGCCGCGGCAAGGAGAGCGGCGGCCTCGGGCTCGGGCTCTACATCGTGAAGCAAATCGCCGAAGCGCATGGTGGATCGGTTGCGGCGCAATCGCACTCCGAGCGCACGACCTTCTGCATCACGCTTCCGAAAAGCAGCGCTCGCGTCTGACCGGGCGGGGTGCGGCTCGAGCCGAGCGTGGTCATGCGCTCGGGGCCAGCGCTCGTGCCACCGCGCACTACAGCCCCGCCGACCTCGGCGACAAGCGCAGGCCTGGGACGACTGTACTTTCAGGTGTACCGCCTTCTCTGGGCCGCCTTGTTCATCACGAGCGGCTTAGTCCGCGCCTTCGGCGGCGCGGTGCGCACGTTCACCGTCTTGCGGATCACGCTCATGCGCTTCGCCAGCTCCCAGTCGCGCCGAGGCGCGATGGAGTTGCCCCTGTCAAACCGGACACGCTAGCGAGGGGCTGCTGAGCTCCTGAGGTACTCGCGCGGCGACTGCATCTTCAGGCCGCTGTGCGGATGGACCTCGTTGTAGTCGTCGAACCAGCTGCC
>JBDTCO010000152.1:0-16799 GCA_039923495.1 Polyangia bacterium | reverse complement strand
ACGATCTGCCGGCGTTCTCCTCTGCGCCGGTATTCTCGCCGATCGCCGCGCCGATCCTCATGCCGGCCGCCGCCTCGGGACCGCCGAAGTGGGTATGGCCTCTCGTCGGTGTCGGCGGCCTGGCCGTCGTGGCCATCGTCGTCCTCGGTGTGCTGCTCCTCAACAAGAAGCCCGAGCAGGTCGCGATCGCACCGGTCGCTGTGCCCGTGGCTGCGCCCGTCGCTGCTCCGCCCGTCGCGGCGGTCGCTGCCGCCGGGACCACAGCGCCCGTTGCTGCTGCGGGCGCTGCGCCCGCCGCCGGGACGGCCGTTGCTGCTGCGGAGCATGGCGGCAAGGGGCCGCACGCAGGTGGCAAGGCCGGCAAGGGTGGCGCTGCCGAGCATCCCGGTGGCAAGGCCGGCGCGAAGAACGATGTGCCGGTCGCTGCCTCTGCACCCAAGCCCGAGCCTGCCTCGACGCCGAAGACCAAGAAGGGCGGCGACGAGCTCGACGCGCTTCTCAACGGCGCCTCCCCGGACAAGCCCGCCAAGCACGCTGCGGCCGAGTCCTCGTCGAACGACGACAACCTGCCCGAGCAGCTCAACAAGGCTCAGATCGTGGGCGGCATGCACGCGCTCGCGGGCGGCGTCCACGACTGCTTCTCGAAGTTCAACGCGCCCGGCATGGTCAGCATCGCTCTCACCATCGTCAAGAGTGGCAGGGTCTCCAGCTCGTCGGCCACCGGCAGCTTCGCCGGTACGCCCACCGGTGACTGCGTCGCGAGGGCCGTCAAGGGCGGCTCGTTCCCCGCATTCAAGGGCGCGCCGCAGTCCATCACGTACCCGTTCGTCTTGAAGTAAGACGCAGTCAGCGCTTGCGCAGGGCGATCGCCAGAGCAGCGGCGGTCGCCAGTGCGCCTGCGCCCCACAGCCACTTCGGTAGCTTCTTCGGTGCGGGAGCAGCCGAGAAGCGAATCGCGACGCTGCGATCTTCCAGCACCGAGAAGCGCGGGCCGCGGAACGTGAAGACCTTGCCGTCGAGGCCCTTTGCCTTCTTGCCGCGGCCCATCGCGTAGAGCTGCGCCGGCGGCTGTGCGTCGATGGCGATCTCGCTGTCACCTTCGTGTGTGACCGGGACATGATCGTCGATCCACAGCTCGTGCGTGCCGGGTGGCAGCGCGAGCGCGTAGGTCAGATCCACCGAGAACGGGTCGGGACCGACTCCGTTGCCTGCGAGCCCCACGTCCGGCGTCGGCGTGGGCAGCGTGTACGGCTGGCCATCGAGCTCGACCTCGAGGCCAGACTTCACGAGCTCTGCGATGCGTGCGCCGAGCAGCGCGCGCTCGCGGGCATCGAGCGTCCCGTTCGCGTCCGTATCGACGGCCTTGCGCTCCGGGAGCGCCGGCCCGTCGCCGAAGAGCACCGTGTAGACGATGCGGCTCTTGTCGCCCACCACGAGCTTCAGGTAGCGGTTCACCTGGATGGGGCTCCACTCGGGGTGCGCATTCGCCGCGCTCGCGAGCGAGAGCGCGGCGAGCGCGAGCGGCATCCGGATGGCGAGTCGACGCATGGATCGTCGTGGTAAGCTGGGGTGGCATGCGTTTACAAGGAAGAATCGGAACCTTGCTCTTCATCGCCACGGTGGGGACCGGGCTGATTTCTGGCTGCACGAGTGCTCATCGGCTCGCGGGTGAGGTGTGCATCAGCTCGGCGCAGTGCGCGACGGGCCTCCTGTGCGACACGACGCAGGCGCCCGCGGTGTGCGCCGACAAGCTCGGTATGCATCCCGATGACTTCCTCGATGCGTCGACTGGCTACGACTTCGCAGGTCGTGATCTGTCCGGGGTCGCGCCGCCCGATCTCTCCGCCACGCCGCAGGACCTCTCTGCCCTGGTCCACGACATGGCCACGAAGGGCCCGGACCTCGCCGGGCACGACGGCGGCTAGGCGCCTACGAGAGCAGGTCGGTGACGATCTTCGCCGCGCGCGCGCAGGCCGCGGCATCGACGTCGAGGTGAGTCACGATGCGCAGGCGGCGCGCACCGACGGCGTTCAGCAGGAGGCCGCGCGTACGTGCAGCGTCGACGAACGCGGCGGCATCGAGCGCTGCGCTCTTGTGCAGCTCGAAGATGCAGAGGTTGGTCTGCACGGTGGCGAGGTCGATCACGATGTGCGGGTGCTGGGCGACGAGCACTGCAAACTCACGCGCGCTGACGTGATCGTCGGCGAGGCGCGCGAGGTGGTGCTCGATGGCGTGGCGCCCCGCAGCGGCGAGGATGCCGGCCTGGCGCATTCCTCCTCCGAGCATCTTTCTACGACGACGGGCGCGCAAGATGAGATCTTTTGCTCCGGTGAGCACGGAGCCGATGGGAGCGCCGAGGCCCTTCGAGAGGCACACCGACACGGTATCGAACGGCGCGGCCAGCTCGGCGAGCGACAGCTTCGTGGCGACGTGGGCATTCCAGAGGCGCGCGCCGTCGAGGTGCAGCGCGAGGCCAAGCTTGCGAGAGGCGCGAGCCACGTCGAGCACCTGCGCCTGCGGTACCACGATGCCACCGCCGCGGTTGTGCGTGTTCTCGAGGCAGACGAGTCGCGTCGGAGGGTAGTGGCCATTGTCGGCCTTGTACGCGGCCTCGACGTCTCGACCCGAGAACGTGCCGCCGCGGCCGACGACGGTGAGCTGCACGCCCGACAGCGCGGGCGCTGCGCCGCACTCGTAGAGCATCACGTGCGCGCCTTCGGAGACGAGCACCTCGTCGCTGGGATGGGTGTGTGACCAGATGCCGATCTGGTTGGCCATGGTACCCGACGGCGTGAAGAGGCCGGCTTCCTTGCCGAGCATCGCGGCGACGTCGTGCTCGAGCGCTAGCACCGACGGATCCTCGCCGTAGACATCGTCGCCGACCTCGGCTTCGGCCATCACGCGTCGCATCGCGGGCGTGGGCTTCGTGACCGTGTCGGATCGGAGGTCGATCATCGGCGCGGGCAGCTGCGCGGGCACGTGCGCGGGCATCAGTACGGGTTGACCTTCGACATGCCGCCATCCGGCGACTTCTCCTGCGGCTGCGGCGCCGGCTTCGGCGCTGCGACGGGTGCGCCTCGCTCCTCCCGCAGCTTGCGCTCGAAGAGCTCGACCCAGCGCAGCTCGGCACCGTGCGGCTCGTCGGAGAGCGAGACCGCGAGCTGGATCGCGTCGCGACCGCGCGGGCCGTTGTGGAACAGCTCGAGCGCCCCGCGCGAGACCTTCTTGTCCGCGCCGCCGTCGGAGACGGGACACTCGAACATCACGAAGGCCGCCTCGGGATCCTTGTCGGTGATGGTGCAGCCGCGATCGACGCGCACGTAGCGTAGCGCGGTCGAGTAGATCTCCTCGAGGCGATACGAGAGCTCGGCCTTCGCCTTCGCGTTCGCGACGACGGGGGCGAGGAGCAGCGTGGCGGCGATCGCAGCGCGCAGCATCAGATGGAGACGAGCGTGCCCTTGATCTCGCTCTTGAGGCTCTTCATCGCGTTGCGCGTGTCGACGAGGAGCTTCGCTTCGCGCGCGACCACCTTGTAGTCCACCGTCGAGTGATCGGTGACGATGACGACGACGTCGAACTGCCCGAGCTTCTCGAACGGCACCGACTTCAGCGTGTGCGTGCCGATGACGACCTCGGCAGCGTGCGGGTCGTGGTAGCTGACCTCGGCGCCCTTTTGCATGAAGAGCTCGGCGATGTCGAGCGCGGGCGACTCGCGCACATCGGCGATGTCCTTCTTGTAGGCCATGCCGAGGATGAGGATCTTCGAGCCGTTCAACGCCTTCTTGTGGCCGTTGAGCGCGTCCTGCGTCTTCTCGACCACGAGGTGCGGCATGTGCGAGTTGATCTCGTCGGCGAGCGCGATGAAGCGTGTCTCGTACTTGAGCGTCTTCATCTTCCACTGCAGGTACAGCGGATCGACGGGGATGCAGTGACCGCCGAGCCCCGGACCCGGGTAGAAGCGCATGAAGCCGAACGGCTTCGTGGCCGCGGCGTCGATGACCTCCCAGGTGTTGAGCCCGAGCTTGTGGCACATGATCGCCACCTCGTTCACGAGGCCGATGTTCACCGCGCGGAACGTGTTCTCGAGGAGCTTCACCATCTCTGCGGCATCGGTCGACGACACGGGAACCAGGTTGTCGATGACCTCGCCGTACATCGCCTGCACCACCTCGGTGCAGCGCGGCGTCGAGCCACCGACGACCTTCGGTGTGTTCTTGGTTTGCCACTTCTCGTTGCCCGGATCGACGCGCTCGGGAGAGAACGCGAGGAAGAAGTCCTTGCCGACCTCGAGTCCGCTCTCGGAGAGCTTGGGCAGCAGCACCTCGTTCGTGAAGCCGGGGAATGTCGTGGACTCGAGGACGATGAGCATGTCCTTGTGGAGGTGCGCCTTCAGATCCTCGGCGGCGAGGATGATGAAGCTGTTGTCGGGCTCGCGCGTCTTGCCGAGCGGCGTGGGCACGCAGATGACGACGACGTCCGCCTGCAGGAGCACCTTCGGATCCGTCGACGCCGTGAGCTTGCCGCTCTTCACGAGCGGCGCGAGCACCGCGTCGGAGATGTCACCGATGTACGACTTCCCCTCGTTGACGCTCTTCACCTTCACGTCGTGCTTGTCGTAGCCGACGGTGGAGAAGCCGGCCGACGCCATCTCCACGCACAGCGGGAGGCCGACATAGCCGATCCCGATGACTGCGACCTTCGCGTCGTGCTTTTTGATCTTCTCGAGGAGGGTTGCCATGGTCGGTCGGTCCTTTTTTGGTGTGGGGCTGAAGCTACTCTGGGAGCTCGCCAGTCAAGATCATCCGCGGGGCCTCGTCGAGCATGCGGTCGACGCGGGCCTGTCCGTGACGCTTCTTGATCCAGGCGATGCCTGCTGCGGCGAGCTTGACGTCTTCGAGGCAGTGCGCGTCCGAGGCGCCGGCGTGCGCGATGCCCTCGTCAACGAGCAGCCGTGACATGCGCTTCTCGTTCTCGCCATGCGCGCCTTCGAGCGCGGCGAGATCGATGACGAGCGCGGCGGTCCGCGCGATGGACGCCACGCGCTCCGGCTGGTTCCACAGCGCCGAGTAGCGCTCCGGGTGAGCCATGACCGGCAGCGTGCCGCGGAGGCGGACCTCGAAGAGCGTCTCGAGGATGCGCGGCGGCCACATGCCGACCGGGATCTCGAAGAGAAACGCGTGACCGCCCGTGTAGGTGGGATGCTCACTCGTCGGCAGGCGCCGGGCGAGAACTTCGTCCCAAAAGTTTTCCGCGCCGAGGTTCAAAGTAGGTGATCCCGCCGGCAACGCCGCGCCGACCTTGGCGTAGGCCGCGTCGATGGACTCGCGGGCAGGGAGATACATGTCGGCGCGCTGGTGGGGCGTGGCGCAGATCGTAGAGAAGCCGATCCTGGCGAGCGCGGCGATGAGCTCGAGCGACTCCGGCAAGGTACGAACGCCGTCATCCAGGCCGGGGAGGACGTGCGAGTGCAGATCGACGAACGGCAAAGCGGGGTGATACTACACGAAAGAGGACACGTCCTCACCGGCTACCGTCTTGAAGCGCTACAGTCCGTGTGCTAGCTAGAACATGCGTCCGGTCCCGACCGGATCGAGGAGATTGTTGATGTCCGATCGTCGCGAGAACTCAGTCCTCTTTTCACTTCGTGAGCTGCGCAATATCGAAGAGGACCGCGTCAAGCAGGAGGAAGACGCAGAGAAGTCGCGCATCGACGCGGAGCGCCGCGCGCGCGAAGACGCTGTCCGCATGGCCAAGGAGGCGGAGGAGTCCAAGATCCGCGCCGCCGAGGATGCGGTCCGTCGCGAGCGTGAGGAGAAGGAGCGCGCCGAGCGAGAGGGCCAGCTGCGCCTCCAGGAGTCGGAGCGTCGCGCGCAGATCGAGGCCGCCACGCGGCTCGAGCAGTCGCGCATCGAGGCCGAGGCGCGCGCCAAGGTCGACGGCAAGAAGTTCCCCACCGGCGCCGTCGTCGGTGGTGTGCTGTTTCTCGTCGTCGCGGCCGGCGGCTCCATGGCCTACGTCGTCCAGAAGCACAACATCGAGAACGCGCAGCTGCAGGCCGCTGCCGCCGCGCAGCACGACGCCGATCGCAAGGCCGCCGCGGCGCAGGCCGAGGCGGACAAGCGCAAGTTCGAGGCCGAGATGGGCGATCTCAAGGCGCAGATGGAGAAGACCTCCGATGCCGCAGAGAAGGCCAAGCTGCAGGCCAGGATCGCTGCCACCACCGAGAGTCACGCCGCCAAGCACTCGTCGGGCAAGGGCGCCGAAGCCAAGCACAACGGCCCGAAGGTCAACTCGAAGAGCACGGATCCACTGGGCGGTCTCGACCTGTAACAGGGCGACGTTCCGGTCCGCCCGCGTGTTTCAGATTGCGGACCCTCTAACGCCGCGTCGTCTCCTCGACGTCGTCTCCACACAGGTGCTCTGGCCTCGAGTGAATCCACGCTCGAGTCCAGAGCACTTTTTCTTTGGGCGATGTGAAGTGGTAGCGGGCGTAGCGGATCTGGATCGCGTCCGCGTGCTCCGGCGGCGCTGTCGTGAACAGCGACGCGACGCGTGACGGCTCCGAGCACAGCGCGTCCTCGAGGTTGACGACGTAGCGCGGCAGCCGATCGCCTGCGCGCAGGCCGTTGAACCACAGCTGGAAGTCCACCCGCGGCTGGTGTGGCTGCACGATCGGAAGGCTCCGCTCGACGGGTCCGGGCTTGTCGTGGAGCGCGAGCTCGGTCCACGTCTGTCCAACCCGCACGAAGAACGTGGGCTCGATGCGCTCGGTCGTGACCGCTCCGAACAGGTGGTACGCATTGACGACGCGCAGCGGTGCGTAGACGTCGTGAAGCGCGAGCAGCGGCGCCCACTCGATGGCGGTGAACGTGAGCAGACCCTCGACGAGCGACAGGGAGCCCCACACCGCCAGCGCGATCGTGCTGGTGATACGCGCCCGGCGGGATGGCGGCTCTGCATCGGCACGCCCGAGCCAGGATGGCAGCGCGTCGTCGTCGAGCAGGAACAGGTGCAAGAGCAGCGTGAGCGGCACGAAGAAGCCGTAGTTCGCCGTGACCACGTTCATGAGCTGAAAGCCCGTCAGCACGATGAACGCGAAGCGCCGCAGGGGTCGCGACCCGAACACACACAGCGGCACGACCAGCTCGATGAACAGCGTCAGCCAGGCCATCCAGTGCAGCACGCCTAGCGGCAGCGCGTGGAGCCAGCGCGCCAGCGGCATCGGCAGCGGCGCAGTCTCGAAGTACGAGACCATCGCGCTGCCGGAGAACCAGTCGCCGATCGGCGACTGCGCTTTTGCGATCCCCGACTCGACGTAGAGCTTCACGAGCAGGAGGCGCGGCATCCACAGCGCAGCGAGCGTGGGTCGCTGCGGGTCGAGGAACAGCGCGACGAAGCTGGTCTCGAGCAGGAGCAGGTCCCACTGGAACCCGCAGAAGTCCTGCGCTGCGATGCACACCGACAGGTACAGCGGCAGCGAGACGATCAGCCACACGCGGCTCGCGTACAGCAGGCCGTACAGCGCGCTCGCGGCACCGAGGGCACACGCTCCGATGAGCATGGTGTCGCTCGCCGACCACCAGAAGAGGGTGGGCGCGGTCCGCATCGCGACGTGCTGTCTTCGCGCTTCGTCGAGCAGCGGCGCGATCGGCAGGAGGCCGTGCGAGCCGACGAGCAGCAGGATCTGCGAGCCCATCGAGAGCCACGCGATCAACGAGACCAGCGCGAGCCCGCGCAGGAACAGCCGCGCCATGTCTACGCGGTCAACTGCAGCTGCGTGCGGCGGTCGTCCACGTCATTGCCGCGCGCGTAGAGCGGATCCTCGTGGAGGCTCGTGCTCCGCGCGATGCCCACCGTCGAGCCGCCCGCGCGCACGAGATCCATGCGTGCATGGTACATCGCGCTGACACCGGTGCGCGTCATCGTGTGTCAGCGCGACCGACCGTGCGCGTCCGCACGGACACGACACCGATTGCTCACCCGGCTTTGCCCGCAATGTCGGATGCTTCCGCGCCGTGCCCCTCCCGGCACACTCGTTGCTCGAGGACTCGCCATGACCCTTGGTCGCTCGTTGCTCGCATTGCTCGCGCTCCCTCTCCTCGCCTGTCATCCCCGCGCCATCGACCAGACCCAGCTCCACGTCTTGTCGTTCGCGCCCGAGAAGGAGACGCAGCTGCCGACGCCGCCTGTCCGCATCCTCTTCTCCGCGCCGGTCGCATCGGACACGGAGGTCGGCAAGCCGCTCGCGCAGCCCCCGCTCACGATCACGCCGACCGTCGCCTTCACCGCGTACTACGCCGACCGCGAGACGCTCGTCGCGCAGCCGAAGGAGGCGCTCAGGAAGGGGACGCGGTACACCGTCGCGCTCACGGGCTCGATCATCGGTAAGCAGAAGGAGACGTTCTCGTTCGTGTCGTCGCCGCTCCGGTTCGTGGCTCCGCTCGGGCAGCTCGATCACGCGTTCGCGTCCACGACGCCGCGCCTCTTCGCGCGCTTCGATCAGCCGGTGCTGGCCGCCGACGTGGCGAAGGCGTGCGCGCTCAAGTCCGACGCCGGGACGGTCGCGCTCGCGGTCGACAGCGAGCCCGCCGAGGAGAGCGTCGAGCAGACCGCGAGCAACACCGTCGTGCTCAAGCCCGCGCGCACGCTCGACGCGGATCGCATGTACGCGCTGTCCTGCGAGGGCCTGATGGTGCCGGGCGGTGACGTCCCGCTGACGGGTGACGTGCTCGACACGTTCCACACCTACGGTCCGTTGCGCGAGTTCACGCACGCACCGACGGGGCAGGACGTCGCGCCGAACGACGCGAAGATCACGATCCAGTTCTCGACGCCGATGGATCTCGACGAGGTCCGCAAGAGCATCCACATCGAACCGGCGGCAGAGGCTATTCACCACGGCTCGCTCGACGCCGAGCAGACCACGTACACGAGCGTCATGGACCTCGAGGTGGGCGCCGACTACAAGGTCACCGTCGACGGGACGCTGAAGGACCGCTTCGGGCAGAAGCTCGACAAGGACCTCGTGTTCACGTTCCACACCGGCGACGCGACGCCGAAGATCAGCATGGAGACGGGCATCTTCGCCGTCGAGGGGTCGGCCGAGGGCTACCCCGTGTGGTCGCGCAACGTGAACCGCATGGACGTCGAGTGCGCGGCCGTCGACCGCAAGGCGATCGTGCCGCTCCTCACGTCGAGCATGAACTACGACCCCTGGTACGACGCCGGCAAGGACCACGTCGAGTGGAAGAAGCTCGGCCTGCACCCGAAGAGCATCGAGGTGAAGACGCACGGCGAGAAGAACAAGTGGGCGCTCACGCAGCTCCAGCTCCCCGCGCAGTGCGGCGCCACGAAGAGCGGGCTCTATCTCGCGGAGGTGAAGTCGAAAGAGGTCCCTGATGAGGAGAGCAGCCACACGCGCCGTCGCGTGCTCGCCAACGTCACGAACCTCGGTCTGCTGCTCAAGGCGGGCTCTGCCTCGGGCCTCGTGTGGGTCGTCGGAATCTCCGATGGCAAGCCCGTGGCTGGCGCGGCGATCGAGGTGTTCGACACGAAGGGGGTGTCCGTCTTCCACGGGACCTCCGATGGGAGCGGCCTCCTGCGCCTTCCCGGCACGTCGGTGTTGCTCAAGAAGAAGGACGTCGTCGCCTCGAAGGAAGCCGACGAGGACTGGGAGGGCGGTGGTCGCGATCGTCGCCTCATCGTCGTCGCCGAGAAGGACGGGGACCTCGCGGTCGTCGACGGTAACTGGCAGAACGGCATCCAGGTGTGGAACTTCGGAGTGCAGGCCGACTCGGGCGCTGGCGATGGCGGCATGCGTGGGTTCATCCAGTCCGACCGCGGCATCTATCGTCCGGGCGAGACGGTGCATGTGAAGGGGCTCATCCGCGCGATGGCGCTCGGCAAGCCTCCGCACGTGCCGGGTGGCAAGGTGGCCGTCTCCATCGAGGACGCGCGCGAGAACGTCGTCTTCACGCAGTCGCTGACGCTGTCGAAGTTCGGCGGCTTCTGGTTCGACCTGCCCATCTCCCCCGAGGCCAACGTCGGTGACTGGCACGTCGTTGCGACGATCGAGGGGCAGACCTTCCGCGAGCAGTTCTCCGTGCAGGAGTTCCGCAAGGCCGAGGTCGAGATCCGCGCGAATGGTCTCGTCACCGAGGTGCCGGCCTCGCGCAAGCTGGGCTGGAAGCTCGAGGCCGACTACCTGTTCGGTGCGCCGGTCGTCGGTGCGCACGTCGCGTGGACCGTGCAGTCGCGCAACCATGCGCTCTTGTTTCCGCGCTTCCCCGCGTTCATGTTCGGCGACTACAGCGACTCCTCGAGCTGGTGGGATCGACACAGCGATAACCTCGAGCTCGTCTCGGACGGCGAGACCACGACCGACAAGCACGGCGTCCTGCGCTTCCATACCGAGCAGGACAAGCCGCCGGAGCAGCCGACCGACTACGTCGCCTCCGTGAAGGTGAAGGACGAGACCGGGCAGACGACGTCGAAGCAGGTCGTCGTCGTGATGCACCCGAGCGAGTTCTATCTCGGGTTGCACACCGAGGAGTGGGTGCAGGCCGTCGCGATGCCGTTCGCGGTCAACCTCGTTGCGCTTGCGCCCGACGGCAAGCAGGTCGATGCCACGGTGAAGCTCAGCTGGCTCGCGCGCCACACGAGTTGCCCGTCGAGCGGTGGCTCCTACGGCTACAACGACTGCAAGACCACGACCGACACGCTCTTCTCGCGAGATGTGAAGCTGTCGTCGAGCGGCGTCGTCACCGAGCGCATCCGTCCCGAGACGCCCGGCGAGTTCGAGGTCCTCGTCGAGGCGACCGACTCGAAGGGCCACGCGGTGAAATCCGCGTCGAGCGTGTACGTCATCGGCAAGGGCGAGGCGTTCTGGAGCGGCGACGAGTCGGATCGCGTGTCGCTCATCGCGTCGAAGCAGACCTACGAGCCCGGCGACACCGCGAAGATCGTTGCGCGCACGAACATGCCCGGCGCCACCGCGCTCGTCACGCTCGAGCGCAACGGCGTGATGGACGCGTACGTGAGCAAGCTCGGCGGTAGCGGTGAAGGCTTCTCCATCCCGATCAAGGCCGAGCACGCGCCGAACGTCTTCGCCTCGGTCGCGCTCGTCACAGGCCGCTCTGGCGTCGGCGACAAGCTGCGGCCGCGGTTCAAGATGGGCGTCGTCGATCTGCAGGTGTCATCGGAGTCGCAGCACTTGAAGGTCGTCGTCACCACCGACAAGAGCGAGTACCGCCCCGGCACGCCACTCACGGGGACGGTGAAGGTCGTCGACGGCGCGGGCAAGCCAGTCGCCGCGGAGGTCGCGCTCTCCGTCGCGGACGAGGGCGTGCTGCAGGTCATCGGCTACCAGACGCCGGACCCGATGAAGACCTTCTACGCACCGTGGGGCCTCGGCGTGGACACGGCGACCACGCTCAACCGGATCTCGCGGCTCGCCGATCCGGAGGCGGGCGATCCCGACGAGGGCGGCGACTCGGCGGCCGCGTCGTCCGGGCGCATCCGCTCGAAGTTCCTGTCGTCGGCCTTCTGGGCACCCGCGCTCGTCACCGATTCGAATGGCGAGGCGAAGTTCGGCTTCTCGCTGCCCGACAACCTCACCGCGTTCCGGCTCATGGCCGTCGTTGCCGACAAGGCTGCTCGCTTTGGCTCCTCCGACCTGCGCGTCACCGTGAAGAAGCCGCTCCTCTTGCAGCCGATCCTGCCGCGCTTCCTCACCTCGGGCGACGAGGCGCAGCTCGGCGTCGTGGTCCATAACTACACGAGTGCGGGAGGCACCGTCGTCGTCGAGGCGCACGCAGAAGGCGTGAAGCTCGCGACGTCGAGCGCCACCGTGAACGTGCCGAGCCAGGGATCCGTGCCGGTGCGCTTTGTGGCCACGGCGGGGTTCGTCGCGGACGCCAAGCTCATGTTCTCGGCGAAGCTCGGCGCGGAGCAGGACGCCGTCGAGCTCACGATTCCCGTGACCCGTGGGCTCGTCTACGAGAAGACCTCACTGCGAGATGGCGAGATGTCCGGACACCTCGAGTTGCCCGTTGGCTGGGGCAAGGACGACATCGCGTCGGCGAGCTCCCTGCAGCTCACTGTCGATGGCTCGGGGATGTCGGAGCTCGGGCCGAGCCTGCGCTCGCTCATCGAGTATCCGTACGGGTGCCTCGAGCAGACGCTCTCGCGCTTCATCCCGCTGACCAAGGTGAAGGAGCTCTCGGAGTCGCTCGACCTGCCCGAGCTGCGTGGTGACAAGCTGAAGGCATTCATCGCCGCCGGCGCGGCCAAGGTCGTGCGCCACCAGCACGAGGACGGTCACTTCAGCCTGTGGCCGGACAGCCAGCCGCAGCCGTACCTGACCGCATACGCGCTGTGGGGCCTCTCGGAAGCCAAGCGCGCCGGCGTGTCCATCGATGCGAACGCGGTGAAGCGCGGGCTCGCGGCGCTGCACACCTGGGTCCAGAGCAAGGACGCGCAGGGCGCCGTGGGGAGTCGTGCGACGATCGCGATGTCGGCCTACGTCTTCGCCGATCTCGGCGCGGCGGACGCTGCCCTGAATGCGCGTCTCTACACGGAGCGCGCGCAGCTGCCGCGCTACGGTGCCGCGTTCCTGCTCTCGGCGCTCAAGCTCGGTCGTGCACCGGCAGAGCAGATAGCCACGCTCGAGAAGGAGCTGCTCGGAGAGCTGGTCGTGGACGGAAATGGGCTCGTGCTGCGCGAGCCCGCGTCGATGCGCGAGGAGCTGCTCGAGTACATGAGCTCCGACGTTCGCTCGACGGCCCTCCTGCTGCGAGCGCTGCTGCTCGTCGATCCGAAGAATGCGGCGAACGGCAAGCTCGCGGCGGGTCTCCTGCGCTCGCGTGTGCTCGGCTACTCGTGGGAGAGCACGCAGGACAACCTCTATGCGCTCGTGGCGCTGTCGGCGTACGCGAAGCAGCGGGCGAACACGACCGTCGAGGTGACGGTGAAGCTCGGTGACAAGACGGTGCTCGTGAAGCGACGCAGTGCCGGCATCGCGTCGGTCTCGATCCCGCTGTCGAAGCTCGAGCCGGGTACCTTGAAGGTGGACAGCACCGGCTCGGCGTTCGTGTCGGCCACGCTCGTGCGCGCGCACCGCACCGACGGCAACAAGGCTGTGGATCAGGGGTTCTCGCTGACCCGCGTGTATCTCGATGCGAAGACGGACGTACCGCTCGTGCGCGCGAGGCCCGGACAGCTCGTCAAGGTCCGCGTGACAGCGACTTCGACGGGCGATCATCACTACGTCGCGCTCGTGGACCGTCTGCCAGCGGGCCTCGAGCCCGTGAACCCGGCGCTGGCCGACGAGGAGCGCGCACCCGACGATCGTGATCGCTACTGGTGGCGTAACCGCTGGGTGCAGACCGAACTGCGCGACGATCGGGTCCAGGCGTTCGCGGACGAGGTGAGCGCTGGCGAGGTCACGCTCGAGTACCTCGCGCGGGCAGCGGTATCCGGCAGCTTCACGGCGTCGCCGGCCACCATCGAGGAGATGTACCACCCGTCGGTGCGTGGCCGCACCACGTCGGCTCGCTTCGAGGTAGCGAAGTGAAGAGACGATTGATTGCAGCGACGGGAGCGGTCGTGCTCGCTCTCGTTATCGCCGTGCTGCTGCCGTACCCGGTGGAGCGTCTCTCGCCCGATCGCGACGCGCCGCTCGTCATCACGGATCGGCACGGTGAGGTGCTCCGGACGGTCGCCTCCTCGACCGGACGTCGCGAGACGTGGCTCTCGCTCGACGAGGTGCCGAGCCTGGTCTTGCTGTCGATCATCGCGTCGGAGGATGCGGGCTTCTTCGAGCACGGTGGCGTGGATCCGCGCAGCCTGGGTCGTGCGGCGTGGCTCGACGTGAAGGCGCGCCGCTATAGCTACGGTGGCTCGACGCTGAGCATGCAGCTCGCGCGCCTCGTGCGCCCGGAGCTCGCGCACAAGGCGCTGTTCTCGAAGCTGCGCCAGAGCATCGACGCGCTGCGGCTCGAGCGCGCGCTCACGAAGCGCGAGATCGTGGAGCAGTACGTGAATCGTGCGTACTTCGGTAACGGCGCGGTCGGGCTCGAGGCGGCCGCACAGACGTACTTCGGCAAGCCGGCACGCGCGCTCGGCTCCGGCGAGGCGGTGCTGCTCGCGACGCTGCCGCGGGCCCCCACGTACTACGATCCGTTGAAACACCTGGACGCCGCGCTGACGCGTCGCGCGCACGTGCTGCAGCTGCTCGTCGAGCACGAGATCATGTCGGCCGAGCAGCGTCGCCTCATCGAGGCCGAGCCCGTGTTGCCATCGCTGCATCGTGCGCCGAGCCTCGCGCCGCACTTCGTCGACTTCGCGATCGCGCAGCTCCCTTTCGACGTGCGCGCGCACGGCGGCCGCGTGCGCACGACGCTCGACCTCGCCTTGCAGCGCCGTCTCGAGCACCGGCTCGTCGAGCAGGTCGCCTCGCTCCATGGCGACGGACTCCACCAGGCTGGCGCGCTCGTGCTCGACACGGCGGCCGGCGAGATCCTCGCGCTCGTCGGCTCGGCCGACTACGAAGGGGTCGATGGTCAGCTCGACATCGCCGCGACGCGACGTCACCCGGGCTCGGCGCTCAAGCCCTTCGTGTACGCGACGGCGATCGAGCAGGGCGGGAGCCCGGCGTCGATCGCCGTGGACGTGTCGGATGTGCCATCGGACTACAGGCTGCCGCATGCCTCGTCGGCGGATCGCGGACCGCTTCGCTATCGCGAAGCGCTCGCCGGCTCGTACAACCTCGCGGCCGTCCATGTGCTCGAGGAGCTCGGCATCGATCGCGTGCTCGGCAAGCTGCGCGTCGCGGGCCTCGGTGCGCTTTCGCAGACGCCCGACGAGTACGGGCTGCGGCTCGCGCTCGGCTCGGCACCGGTGCGGCTCGTGGACCTCGCGGCGGCGTACGGCTTCCTCGTGCGCGACGGCAACGTGACGCAGGCGCGCGCGGTGCTTTCTGTCGAGCGCACCCGCGACACGTGGCACCCCGCGCCACGCGTCGAGCATCGCGTGTTCTCGGCGGAGGCCAGCTGGCTCGTGATGGACATGCTCGCGGATCCCGACGCGCGGCGCGCTCGCTTCGGAGACGAGCTTCCGCTCGACCTGCCGTTCCACGTCGCGGCGAAGACAGGCACGTCGCGCGGCTTCGCGGACACCGTTGCCATCGGCGTGACGCGCGAGTACACGGTCGCGGCGTGGGGTGGAAACTTCGACGGCCGGCCCACGCATGGGCTCGTCGCGATGCAGAGCGCCGCGCCGCTCGTGCGCGCGGGCCTGCTCGGCGCGGCCGACGGCCACATGCTCACGCTCCCCGAGGCACCGAGTGGAATCGTGCGCCGCGAGGTCTGCGCCCTGTCGGGTCTCGTCGCCGGTGCCCACTGCACCCGTCGCAAGCTCGAGAGCTTCGCTGCGACCGTGCCACCGAAACCATGCACGTGGCACGACGGCAGCGGCACCCACCTCCCGGCGCTCTACGCCAGGTGGCAGGCGCGCACGACGCACTGATCGTCCTTGGCGTGCATCCAAAACGCCATGTCCGAAGATGCCGTCCAAGGCGAGAGCGCGACCGCTCTCGATCCCGACGAGGAAAAGCGCGTCGTCGAGGAGGAGTCGCTCAATGCAGCGACGACTCACGAGGTCATCCGGCGTCAGGGTCGCAAGGAGCTCGAGCGTACGGCGGCTGCGCTCGCGTGGTCGGGCATCGCGGCCGGGCTCTCGATGGGGCTGTCGCTCGTGGCGCAGGCCGTGATCAGTGCCGCGATGCCGGACTCGCCACACCGGGCGATCGTGACGAGCTTCGGCTACTCGGCGGGCTTCCTCGCGGTGATCCTCGGTAGCCAGCAGCTCTTCACGGAGAACACGCTCACGCCCATCGTGCCGTTCATGACCGAGCGGACGCCGGCGATGTTCGGCAAGGTGCTCAAGCTGTGGGGCGTGGTGCTGCTGGCCAACCTCGTCGGCGGGCTCCTGTTCAGCGAGGCCATCGCGCATGCGCAGTTCCTCGCCCCCGCAGCGCGAGACGCAGCCGATGCGATCGCGCGCGAGAGCCTCGAGCCCTCGAGCCGTGACCTCTTCATCCGCGCAATCGGATCGGGCTGGATGATCGCGCTCATGGTGTGGATGCTTCCCGCGGCCGGCGGCGCGACGCCGTTCGTGGTCGTGGTCATGACGTGGCTCGTGAGTGCGGCAGGGCTGCCTCACGTCGTGGTCGGCTCGATCGAGCTGTTCTATCTCGCGGCGCGCGATCTCACGTCGCTGCCGGCGGGGGTCATCCACTACCTCCTGCCCGTGCTCGCCGGCAACCTCCTCGGCGGCACGACGCTCGTCGCCGCCCTGAACCACGCGCAGGTCGCGACCGACTCACGCGCCGCCACGAAGTGACCCTCGCTCGCGAGGGGAAAACAGAGGTGCCGCCCGGATTCGAACCGGGGGATGTTGGATTTGCAGTGAGAGCCTGGGAAAACCGTGAGAAACTGTTCGCGGTTGCTGGCGGTTGCACAGCGACGGTAAACACCGCGGGACGTGAGGGCGCGGTGTGCTGCGGGTGGCGGGGAGTTGGACCAGATGGACCAGAATGTGGACCAGATCGAGGCGGCGCAGGTCGAGGCTGAGAGCGGACGGGCTCTCGAGCTCATACAGCAGCTTGTGGTAGGCGGACACGCTGTCTTCAACGACGTCCTGATGCCAGCCGTGAACCGACGGATGTTCGGGAACGGCGGCCGGCTCGACACCATGGCCGGCCTCGCGGCAAGAGCGGCCGAGTGGCTCGGCACGATGGC
>JBDTCO010000151.1:0-16906 GCA_039923495.1 Polyangia bacterium | reverse complement strand
CGAGGCGGCCTCGAAGGGCAGCGCGTGGACGTCGGCGACCAGCGCCCTGACGTGGGCGAGCCGCGCGAGCCTCTCTTTGGCCGCCTCGATCAGGCGGGCGTTGGTGTCGATGCACGTGAGCGAGCGGCAGTAGGGCGCGAGCTCGCTCGCCGCGGCGCCGTCGCCCGAGCCGACGTCGAGGACGTCTCCCAGCTCGAGCAGGGCGGCGACCCCGCGCGCGAGTGATTGCCAGGTGCGGCCCGGCGAGTAGTCGCGCTCGATGGAGTCGATCGCGGGCGCGCCGCGACGCTCGGAGTCGAGCTCGAGGAGGCGCGTCTGATCGCCGTCGAGGGTCGGGTCGCCTGCGGCTGCGGCCTCGTCGAGGAAGCCGCGCGCGGCGGCAGGGAGTCCTTCGGTGGCGAGCGTGTAGAACGACTGCGCGCCCTTGCGCCGATCGTGCACGAGTCCCGCGTTGCGCAGGTGCCCGAGATGCGTCGAGACGCGCGGCTGCGGCATGCCGGTGACGCGCACGAGATCGCTCACGCACAGCTCGCGCTCGCGCAGGAGCATGCACAGCCGGATGCGGCTCTCCTCGCCGAGCGCGTTGAACGTGTCGACGTAGCGGCCCAGGTTCATATATTGCGACATCGCGATAAGAGGATTATTGATGTCGGGGCGAGAAGTCAAGGGTGCGGGAAAGCGCCGCTTCGACGCCCCGGCGCTGGGCCCTGGAGCCGCTCGAGCGCCGGTCGCTATCTCCTGCGCTGGACAGCGCCTGACGCGGTAGGGTTGTGGTGATGCGTCGTCCTTTGCTCCTCGTTCTCTTGTGTACGCCCCTGTGTGCGCCGTCGCTCGCGCTGGCCGCCGATGGCCCGTGGAAGCCGGTGCGCAGCGACGACCAGATCGTCGTGCAGCGCCGGCACGTCGACGGCAGCTCGCTGGACGAGTTCCGCGGCGTCGGTCTCGTCGAGGCGCCGATCGCCGCTGTGCTCGCGCTGATGGACGATGCCGCGCATCGCACCGAGTGGCTCGGCAACTCGGTGGCCAACGTGCGAATCGAGCAGAACGGCAGGTACGACGAGATCTTCTACACGCGCACCGGTGCGCCCTGGCCGGTGTCCGATCGCGATGCGGTGGTCGCTGCGCACCTGACGCTCGACAGCACCGCCCACGAAGCGCGCATCGACATGCACTCGGTGACGCACTCCGCGTGGCCGCCCCAGAAGGGTGTCGTGCGGATGCCGTCGATGACGGGTCACTGGTCGTTCCGCCCCGAGCACGAAGGTGCCTGGACCCGCATCGAGTACGAGGTCCACGCCGACCCGGGTGGACGACTGCCGGACTGGGTCGTCAACCTCGCGACGCGGAAGCTCCCGCACGACACCATCCTCGGCCTGCGCAAGCAGCTGCGCCGTCGGCAGTATCCCGACGCGCAGCGCGAGATCGAGAAGGACCCGAAGTACCAGGCGGTCCTGGCACGCTGACGATCCTCAGAACGGGAGTGAGTAGCGCAGCAGCCGGCGCGCGACGCTGCCGAGCTGCTTGCGCAGGCTCCCGCTCTGGTACGACACCGCGTGGCGCGCGCAGATCTCGCGGACGCGTGGCGCGAGCTCGGGGTAGCGCGAGGCCGGTACGTCCGGGAAGAGGTGGTGCTCGATCTGGTAGCTGAGGTGCCCGGTGAGGAGGTCGAACACGGGGCTGCCCTCGAGGTTCGCCGAGCCTTGCAGCTGACGCACGAGCCACTGGCCACGGGTCTCGGTCCGTGTGGTGGCCTCGTCGTACACGACGACGCCTTCCGGGAAGTGGCCGCAGAAGATCACCGCGAACGCCCACACGTTGCGTGTCGCATTGGCGAGGAGGTTGCCGAATGCGACGCGCGCGAAGTTGGGGCCTGCGAGCACCGGATAGACGCCGTAATCCTTGAGGAGCTGCCAGGCCACCTTGCGCAGGAACGGTCCCGCGCGACGGGCGAGCTCGGCGGTGCTCTGCTCCCCAGCGAGTGTCTCGGGCACGCGCAGGTCGTGAGCGCCGATGCCCCACTCGAACCCGAGCGCGAGGCCGGCGGCGACGAGCAGCTGTGCGAGGTGCGCAGGCCGCCACGGCTGCTCGGGAAAGAAGCGCAGCCAGCCGTAGCCGACGTCGCGATCCTTGCCGAGGATGTTCGTGAACGTGTGGTGCTCGTAGTTGTGCGAGTGGCGCCAGTGATCGGCGTCGCAGGCCATGTCCCAGTCGTAGTCGTGGGAGTGGAGCTGCGGATCGCGCGTCCAGTCGTACTGGCCGTGCATGACGTTGTGGCCGATCTCCATGTTCTCGAGGATCTTCGCCAGCGAGAGCAGCCCGGCTCCGGCGACGAACGTCAGCGGATCGAGCCCGAGCGCGAGCAACATGCGACCGGCGAGCTCGCTGCGTCGCGCCAGCGCGATGATGCGACGGATATGGTCCACGTCTTCCTGCCCGAGCACCAGCTCCGCGCGCAACGCGTCGAGCTCGCCGCCGAACGCATCCGCTTGCTCGACCGTGAGCGTCACGATGCCACGCGCAGGTCGAGCTCGAGATCCGAGCGCGGTACCGATACGCACAGGCGGATCTGCTCGTCGGTCGCGCTCGACAGCTCGCCGGTCAGCAGGTCGAGAACGGTGCCGGAGCGCTTCATGCAGGTACACGCGTGGCAGATGCCGGCCCGACAGCCAGAGGTCGGACGCTCGCCCGCGCGCTCGAGCTGTGCGAGGAGCGAGCTCGAACGGTCGGCGGTGATCGTCCGACCCGACAGGAGCTTGAGGGTCACGTCGGCGCCATCGTCGATCGGCGCCGCGGTGACGAAGCGCTCCACGGTGAGGCGCGAGGAGGCGCCCATGTAGCCATATAGCTGCTCGATGCGTGACATGAGGCCGGGCGGACCGCACAGGAACGTCTCTCGCTCCGCGAAGTCGGGAACGACCGTGGGGAGCGAGCGCTCGTCGAAGCGGCCCCCCTCGTCGTCGAAGCGCTCGACGAGCCGCAGGCCATGGTTCGCCATGCGCCGCAGCTCGGCACCGAAGATCGCGTGCTCGCGGCTCCGCGACCAGCTCACGAGCACGATGCCGTCGAGCGATGCGCGCGCTCGCAGCATCGACATGATCGGCGTGATGCCGCTGCCGGCCGCGAGGAACAGCAGCCCATCGGTCGACGAGGCTGGCAGCACGAACACACCCTCGGGCGATCCGAGCGTCAGGATCCTGCCGGCGCGCACGTGTGCATGCAGGAAGCCGGAGACGAGGCCGCCTTCGATGCGCCTCACGGTGAACGAGAGCATGTCGGTGGCAGGGGCCGAGGACACGGAGTAGCAGCGGCGGTGCGTGACGCCGTCGATCTCGACGGCGATCGTGACGTACTGCCCCGGGCGGTGCCCGCGCCACATCCTGCAGCGAAGGACGAAGGTCTTGGTGTCGGGCGCCTCGTCGATCACGCGGACCACGCATGCCCTGTTCTGCCCGAGGGACAATGTCGAGCCCCAGAGCGAGACGAGCGTATCGAGCTGACGATCCACGAAGAGGCGCCGGGCTGCACGGAGCATGAGGTTCATCGAATCACCTACCGAATCGTAAGTTACGAAAGCGTAGTTAAATGTCAAGGTCGGGGCGAGGTGGAGACGCTGGATGAATCGATAGGTCAGGTGATCTCGCGCAGTTGCTACGATTGCGTAAGTTCCGCGCGACACGTATTCATGGTGCATGACAGCTCCGAAGAAGCGGCGCCTCCCCAGCTCGGAGCGGCGCGCTCAGCTCATCGAGGTGGGCCGCTCGGTCTTCGCGAAGCGCGGGTTCGAGGCCGCGTCGATGGAGGAGATCGCCGATTCGGCGAAGGTGTCCAAGCCGATCGTGTACGAGCACTTCGGCGGCAAGGAAGGGCTCTATGCCGTCATCGTCGATCGCGAGATGGACTACGTGGTGCGCCGCATCGTGGAAGCCATCGCCACGGGAACGCCGCGCCAGAGGCTCGAGCAGGCGACGCTCGCGTTTCTGACGTACGTGAAGACCCAGCCCGACGGCTTCGCGGTGATGTCGCAGGACTCGCCGCTGACGTCGTCGCGTGGCCGCCTATCCAGCCTCCTCAACGATCTGGCAGAGCGCGTCGGCGACGTGTTCGCGTCCGCGTTCAAGCAGGCGGGCTACGATGCGAGCGCCGCGCCCATCTACGCGCATGCGCTCGTCGGCATGGTGACGTTCGTCGGCAAGTGGTGGACGGAGGAGCGCAAGCCCGCGGTCGAGGACGTGGCGAAGCACCTCGGCGCGCTCGCGTGGATGGGCCTACGCCACCTGCCGAGGCGACCCACGCTGAACAGGCCATCGAAGAAGGTCAGCGCCTGACACAGGACGGGCCTTCATGGCTGCCCCGCGAACGTCACCGTGCCGAGCGAGCCGTGGAGCGTCGCGGGCGAAGAGTGCAGGCCGAGACCGAGGCCGAGGCCGAGACCGAGCGCGACGCCCACGACGCCGCCGGTGATGGCGACCGGCACAATCCAGCGCGCGCGACGATGCGGCGTGACGACCGGCGACGCGACGACCACGGGCAACGCGACGTAGATGCACCCGCCTGCCTCGACGACGACGCTCGCTTCGTACGGCGCGGCACCCGCGTGCTCGAGGCGGACATGGTGCACGCCGGGACGGACCCACTCGGTGGTCCAGCCGACCGCGCCATCGACCCGGAGCGTGTCGCCGCCGCGTGCGTCGGTCCACGAGATGCGACCGAGCGTGTCGCGCAGACCGTGTAGCTCCTCGCGTGCATTCTCGACGAGCTGGTGATCGTCTTCCCGGTGCGTGCGGCGGAGGAACTCGTCGAGGTCGCTCGCCGCCCGGTCGACGCGCCCAAGCGCGCGCTCGCACGCTGCGGTGTTGACGAGCAGCTTCGCGCTCGGATACGCGGCGAACGCCTCGCGAAACAGGCGAAGCGCGTCGACGAAGTCTGCGGCCGCGTACCTGGCATTGCCATCGGCGAGGAGCACACGCGCGCGCTGCTTGTCCTCCGGCTCCGCGTGGGCCACCGCAGTCATCGCGAGCAGGAGCGCGAGCACGTACCTCACAGGCTCTGCACCGGCGCGACGAGCGCGGGGCGCGGGCTCTCCTTTTCTCGGTCGCGCGCCTTCGGACGAACGTGCTTGTCGACGACGGGCCGCACGCGAGGCGGCGCTAGCCGCTCGTCGGCGATGCGCGCCGGCCGCGCCACGGGCTCGACCGGTCGTTCCGGTCGTATGGAGGCGTCGGCCTGGTGAGGCGCGGGTCGCAGCGGGGCGTTCACATGGGCCAGCGGCATGGTGACGCCGGGCTTCGGGCGCTCGTGCTCGAGCGCGAACGTCGTCAGCCCGATGACGAGCAGGACCCCCGCGGCAACGATGAGGACGCGCACCTCCCGGCGAGGGGCAGGCTGCGGCGGTTCGGACACCGACCTCGGCGTCGTCAGCGCGGCGTCCGTGGTCGCCGCGGCCCAGCGAACCGTGGGACGAGCCTCGGAGGTCACGAGCACGTGCGTGAGGTCGGCGTCTGGCTCGGCTGCTTCCAGTGGCCACAGCGCGCCACGCAATGCGGTGACGAAAGCGGTCGCCGAGCGAAAGCGCTGCAGCGGCTCCTTGGCGAGCGCGCGCGCGAACACGTCGTCGACCGCCGGCCCGGCCTCCGGGACGAGCTCGGAGACGGGCAGCGGATCCGCGTGGACGACCTGGTACAGCACGCCGGGGATGGAGCTCGCAACGAACGGTCGCACCCCCGTGAGCACCTCGTACGCGATGACACCGAGCGAGAACAGATCCGACGTGGACGTCACCTCACTCCCCGGCGCTGCCTGTTCTGGAGACATGTACGCCGGCGTGCCGATGAGCGTATCGGTCTGGGTGATCGTCTCCCAGCCGAGCATCTTCGAGATCCCGAAGTCGAGCACCTTCACGAAGTCGTTCGACGGGGTGCTGTGCAAGAAGACATTTGCCGGCTTGAGGTCGCGGTGAACGATCGCGAGCCCGTGCGCTGCGTCGAGCGCCTCGGCGACCTGCTCCAGGATCGCGACCGCAGCGCGCGGCTCGACGCGCCCGTCGCGCTTGAGCCGCCGAGCGAGGTCCTCGCCCTCGAGCAGCTCCATCACGATGTACGGCGAGCCACTCTCGGAGATCTGGTAGTCGAAGATCTCGACGACGTGCGGGCTCTTCAGCGCCGCCGTCATCTCGGCCTCGCGCTTGAAGCGCTCGAGAGCCTGCCGCGCCTCGTCCTCGTCTTCGTCCTCGGCGCGCGCGAGGAGCTTCACGGCGAAGCGTCGCGCCAGGCGCAGATGTGACGCTTCGTACACCACGCCCATGCCACCCTCGGCGATCTTGCGCTCGAGCTGGTAGGTGCCGGACAGGAGCTGTCCAGCGGCGTGGAGCGATCGGACAACGGCCACGATCTCACCTTACCGCGTCTGCCGAGCTCGCGCGAAGAGACTCAGGGATAGCTGGCGACGAAGACGGAGCTGAACGCGGCCTTCGCCCAGCAGACGCCAAGGCCCACGAACGCGGACGCCGGTGTAGACACGGTCTGCGTGACGGTGGTGACGGCGCTGCCGTCCGGGTGCGCGAGCTCGCAGACCAGCGCCCCCTCGCGCAGGGTCATGCGCAGCCGGCGAGCGGTGCCCTCGGCGAGCTCGGTGTTCGCGATCGCCTTCGCGACTCGCGTACCGCCGCCGCCCATGCTCGGGTCTCCGTTCACGCTGCCCTGTGCGGCGTAGAGCGTCGTGACCCCGGAGTTGGTATTGATGTCGAGCCCGCACGAGAACCCCGTCGAGCCCACCGTGGTCCACGCGTGCAGCCGCACCTCGACATTGTCCGTGAACGCCGTGGTGAGCACCTGTGGCGTGACGTACGTCTGTAGCTGGAAGCCGCCCGTCACCGCGGTGCCCGACGCGGCGTACGTCCCGCAGATCGTCGACCCGTCGAGGATGAGCGCGCCACCCGTCGTGGTGCCCGCGCCCGTCCAGCCCGCGGGCGTCGCGTTGAACGACTGGAAGTCGAGCCTGGCGTTGACGCCTGTCGACGGGTCGCACGCGTCGGGCAGGCCATCTCCATCGGTGTCGAGCGGCGTCGCGTCGGCGTTGGCCGCGCACACGTCGCACGCGTCGCCTCGACCGTCGCCATCTTCGTCGGGGGTTGCGGCGCACACCGAGAGGTCGGCGCCGGCGAGATCGATGCCACCCAGATCGACCGACGGCGCGTCGCTCGTCGATAGATCGCCCGCGCTGGTCGAGCCGATCAGCGTGACCGACAGCCTGTTGCAGCCGCTCGTCGAGGCGGTCGTGTGCGCCGTGCCCGTGGCGACCGCGGCGCCGCCGGCGTCTCTCAGCGTGACGACGACGGAGAGGGTGTAGCTCTCGCCCGGCAGTGGCGTCGCAGGCGACAGCAGCACCGTGGCGCCCGGCGTCGGGGTCGTCGTCAGCGTACGGGTCGCCTGCGCGGCACCGCCACCGACAGCGATCGTGACGTCGACCGCGCTTGCGTTCGCGAAGGCCGCGATGTCACCATCGAGGGTGAGCAGCACGTCCGCACTGTCGCGGCACGGCGCACGGCAGCCCGTCACGAGCAGCACCGCTACGAGCCACGCCACCACGCCACGCACACCCTCACAGTACCACGCGACCGGATCCGCGATTCATCGCAGCCTCGGTCTCCTTGAACCGTGTGGGGGGATTGACGGATAAGATGACGGGCGGTGAGGAGGAGAGCGATGTCGACGAAAGGCAGCTTCTGGATGGGCGCATTGGCGATGAGCGTGCTCATGGCCGGGTGCGGTGGCTCGGGTGTGATGGTGGACGGCGGCGCTCCCGACGGCAGCACCCCGCTCACCGATGGGAGCGTCGCGGTGGGTCAAGACGCCTCGGTCACCGACGCGTCCGGTCCATCGATCGGCAACGGCACGCTCACGCCGGGCACGACGACCATCACCCTCATGGTCAACGGGATGGCGCGCACGGTGCTGCTGCATGTGCCTACCGCCGTTGTGGGGCATGCCCTGCCGCTCGTCCTCGCGCTCCACGGCGACGGCGATTCCAACACGAACTTCGTCACCGGCACGACGCAACTGTCCGATGCGAGCGATGCCGACGGCTTTGTCCTCGCCGCCCCGCAGGGCATCACGCGCAACATCGTCGTCGGCACGCAGACCGTTCCGAACGTGGACTGGGATGCGTACAACGATGCGCCGAACAACATCGACCTCGCGCTGCTCGATCAGCTCCGGACGCAGCTCGTCGCCACCGGCTCGATCGACGCACAGAACGTCTCCGTCTACGGCTATTCGCAGGGGGGCTTTCTCTCGTTCCGCTACGGCATGGAGGCCTCCGCGCAGCTGTCGTGTGCGGCCGTGCTCGCGGCTGGAGATCCGTTCGGCGGTGGCAGGCCGTCGCTCGTGACCGGTGCCGCGCGCAAGATTGCCGTGTCGATCCAGGTCGGCACCAACGACTCCTTGATCAGCACGGCGCAGTCGGCCAAGAGCGAGCTCATGGGCAACGGAAACCCGCTCGACTATCACGAGATCAGCGGAGCGGGCCACGTGCCGGTCCCGGGGGACTTCCACGTCCCGCTCGACTACTGCCGCGGCCAGCACCTCCCGTAGATGTTGCGAAGACGTGGGGTGCTGACCATGCCACTGCGCGGCGCGCTGCTGCTGGCGATCGCAACCGCGGCCACCGCGTGCAGCGGCGGGAACGCTGCGCCGGACGCGTCGACCGATGCAGGGTCGCGGCCGCTCATCGTCGATCACATCGACGATGTCGGCGCCTTTCCCGCGCCCACGACGGTCGTGGGTCGCGATGGAACCACGTCGGCGCTCATCGGCGATCGCGTCCTTTGGACCTTCGGCGACACGTTCCTCACCAAGCCCGCCGCGGACGACGGAACGAGCGTGCGCTCGAGCACCGCGGCCTGGAGCACGGTCGACGCGCCGCTCGCGCTCGACGAGCCGGTCGACTCCGCCGGCCTTCCGTTCGAGCTCGTTCCGTACACCCCCGCTGAGCTCGCGCAGAACCAGACCGATCCGCAGAACGGATATGCCCTCTGGCCGGGCGCGGTCATCGCGACCAGCGACACCGAGGCGGTCGTGCTGTTTCAACACGTCGTGCGAAAGAGCGGCGGGTTCAACGCCGATGCGATCGGCACCGCGCACGTGACGAAGAACGCGACCCAGGCGACGCGCGACGCGGCGTTCCTCTTTCGAGCCCCCGATCCGCTCTTCGGAAACGCCGGCGTCACGATCGAAGGTGGCAACGCCTATTTCTTCGAGTGTGAATCGACTGGCATCCTCGACGATCACTGCAAGCTCGCGCGCGTCCCGGTCGCGAGCGTGACCGAGCGCAGCGCGTTCCAGTTCTGGGATGGGACCGCTTACACGAGCGACGTCACCCGAGCGGCATGGTTCATCGACCACGCGAGCTACGGCCTCTCGATCGAATACAACCCTTGGCTCGGCCGCTACCTCGCGGTCTACAGCAAGCCCTTGTCGAACGACATCGGCCTCCGCACCGCCGAACGGATCGAAGGTCCGTGGACGGATCCCGAGGTCGTCATCGCCGGCTCGACGAGCGGGCTCGTCACGAGCGAGGCCGGCGTGAACTACCTCGCCCACGAGCACTCCGAGCTGCGCTCCGCCGATGGACGCACCGTGGTCATCGGCTACGCCCACCCGTTGCCGAACTTCGGCGGCGCGTGTCGTCTCGCGCGCATCGTCCTGCGCTGAACACACCGCCGAGCGCGCAGGCGATCACGATCCACAGCGCTAGCCTCAGGCAGAGAGCGAGGGCCATGGATCAGGACGTGCTGATGGACGTCAGGCCAGCGGCCCCTTCTCGGGCACGCTCGAGATGGGGATCTCGCGCAGACCCTCCTTGCGCAAGATGGCGTTCGCCGCGAGACGACCGCTGATCGTCGCGGCTTCCATCAGCGCGGCCGCCGCGTCCATGCGCACGTGATCGCCGGCGATGAAGAGGTTCTCGATCTCGGTCTCGGTGCGCGGGCGGTCGCGGTGGCTGCCGGGCCGGAACCCGCTGAAGTTGGACTGCACCTGATACTCGCCGTGGAGCACCTTCGCGTCGGCGAGCTCCGGGAAGATGCGGCGCATCTCGGCGATCATCCGCGCCGCCATCTCGTCGGCGGACTTCATCTTTTCCGGGGGGACGGCGTAGGCGTGCAGCTCCACGACGCTGTGACCGGTGCGTCGTGCATAGCTGATGTAGGGCTCCTGCAGGATCGAGTACACGGCGAGCGAGTCGACGATGCCGAAGCGCGAGCAGGTGTAGAAGGCCGAGCGACCGGGCGCGACCGGCTTGTCGAGCCAGAGGCGGTACACGATGAACGGGTCCGCCTCGCCGAGCGACTGCACGCGTCGATCGAGCGCCGGGATGCCGAGCTCGCTCCGGTCGAACAGCTGCTTGGTGCCGCGAACCTCGCATGCGCTGATGGCGTAGTCGCAGGGCAGGACCTCGCCCGAGGCCACGACAGCGGCGTCTCCCACGAGGAGCTCGTCTCCCTGCTGGACGACGGGCAGCGAGCGCAACGGTCGCTGCGGTGGGCCCGCGGTCGGGACACCGTCGGCCGTGTAGCGACCTCCGTGGCACGGGCACACAAAGCCCGCGTCGTCGGGCCGCACGGGACAACCCATGTGCGTGCAGCGCGCGTCGAACGCGACGAAGCCATCGGCACGGCGCGCGACGTACACCGCGCTGCCGTCGGGCCCTGCGATGGGGGTCCACCCGGTCGTCGGCACCGTCGAGGCCGCCACGCGAACCTGGCCGCCGCTCACGCTGTCGCGATCGAGCTCGACGCCGCGCACCCGACCAGCCTCGTGGCGGAACCGGCGCGCGCCCTGGCCGAGGCGGATGGTCCCGCCGAGGCTGCGCAGGCGCTTGGTCATCGGGTCGAGGATGGACGACATGGAGTCGCGCTTCGTGTAGCGATACCAGAGTCCCGCAGGGTTCCCGATGAAGAAGAAATGGAAGAAGCGGATGCCCTCGGCCGCGGACAGCTTGTCGACGTCGTTCAGCGTCGTCTTGCCGAAGGGGTGGATGACGTTCTCGCGCATCGGCTGGTTCATGCGGCCGTCGGCGGAGAACTTCCAGAAGTCGACGTCGTCGAAGCGCGCGAACGTCTTGTCGTTGTCGTAGCGCATCAGCTCGAGGATGGCGGGGCTGTTCTGGACGAAGTCGGTGAGGTGCATGCTCTTCGACTGATGCACGACCTGCAGCATATCGAGCGGGAACAGCTTCGTGAGCTTGCCGTAGCGATCCTCGGGCCGATCCGCGAAGAGCACCGGGTAGTCGGGCGGCGCGTGGAGGTTGTCCATCGCACCGGCCGCCTCGATGTGCTCGTAGAGGTTGTAGTACTGGCCGAAGAAGCCGTGGAACCCGTGCTCGGTGGGGAACGTCTCGCCGTCCACGGTGACGTTCCAGCCGCCGAGCTTTCCGCCGAGGTGGCCGGCGCGCTCGACCAGCGTCACGGCGAACTTGCGGGCCGCGAGCTCGATCGCTGCCACGAGTCCGGCGAGACCGCCGCCCACGATGACCACGCGCTTCGGGTTCGTGGAGAGGAGCGGTCGGTTCTCGTCGCCTGCGAGGCGCGGCAGGATGCGCTTCTTCGGCTGGTGCGTGGCGACGAACACGCCCGTCCCGAGCGCGCCGAGCCCGAGGCCCATGCCCGTGTAGCGCAGAAATCGTCGACGGCTCTTTAGCACCTCACCGGGAAGCATAGCTGCCTCTGCGTGGAACGCGCACGTCAGGTTTGATTTATGCTGTCGCGATGGGCGGATATCGTTGGGATCGCTCGGAGCGGGGTCGCGCTCGGCTTCTCGACCGACCTCATCGGCACGCCCGTCGGTACCTCACCCGACGTCGGCGCTTTCCAGCATCACTAGGAGGGTCGACCGCGCGCAGCTCATGATGTCGGGCGGCAACAGGGGCAACGCCAGCTTGCTTGCCGCCTTCCCACTCGTGATCGTCCTCGCTCGGCTACGATGCATGGATGCAGCGACGTCACCTCGCGCCTCTCGTCCTCGTGCTCGCATTCGGTGGCCAGAGTCTGGCTGACCCCAACGAGCTCCAACGCGAAACCACCCGCATGCTCGACCTCGCCGCGGGGCATGCCACCGAGAGCAGCGCCTGCGTCGACGGCTCCGGGACGTTGACGACGGTCGCCGCGGTGACCGTGGCGCTCGGTCCGAGGACTCGCGGGGACGGCCATCGCGTCGTCCACGCACGATATGCAGTCACCGTCACTGCCGAAGGCGATACGCGCGGCTGTCCCAAGCTTCAGAACTGCTTGCCGCCGCCCGTC
Source organism: Polyangia bacterium (assembly GCA_039923495.1). Taxonomy (GTDB): domain Bacteria; phylum Myxococcota_A; class Polyangia; order Palsa-1104; family Palsa-1104; genus JBDTCO01. The sequence continues at coordinate 4,611 of JBDTCO010000151.1, read as the reverse complement.
ACCAAGTCCCACTCCGTCGACCTCGAGTTGATCCCGACCGACAAGGGCTTCCTGCTCGAGGTTCCACCCAGCTTGCCCGGCCTGCAGTTGCTCACCCCGATGAACGAGGTGCATGCCAGTCGCTGCTATGGATCGTTCCCCGCGTGGACCGGCCACCCCATACGCGCGCTGCCTTGACCCAGTTGTGCTCGACGAGCGGACGACATGGCCGACGTGGGCGATCGAGGCAGCGCGAGCGTATCGCGACCGCGCTTTACCGAGCCATCACGGCGCCCGTCCCTCGCGCCCCTTGGGCAAGAGCGGCGCAGGCGCGAGGTCGTACGGGACCTCGAAGTCGGCCCAGGTCGAGCAATGGCGCACCTTCACCTGGGCGACGTTGCCCCAGTAGCGCTGCTCCTCGGTGCCGTCGCGCCACCCCTGGTAGCCGAGGCGTCGAAGCCGATTGCCACTGGCGTCGAACGCCTGGATCGTCTCGAGGTCGGTCGGCGCGAAGCTCGGCACGACCAGCTTGTGATCGTCGTCTCGCGCGCGGGTGATGAAGACTCGCGGGCCATCGATGCGGACGTCGATCCCGGACGCGGATGGCTTCGCCTTCGTCAGCACCACGTCCTCGATGGCGAGCGGGTAGTGGATCTTCACGACGCCACGCGCCTTCGCGAACTCGACCTTCGTCTTGGCCTTGCCGTTGAGTGGCTCGAGGTACAGCGCCTGGCGCAGGTCCGGGTAGCTCACCCACGTCGTCTCTTGCTTGTGCGGAACGGCGGCGCCCGCCTGGTCCGTGAGCTGCGCCGGCGAGAACTCGAGGGTCGCGTAGGCGCTGTTGTCGTGACGCGGGAGCTCGACGAGGAGCTCCGGCTGGTTGTAGTCGACCACCGCGTACGTGCGCGCGGCCGTGACGTGCGTTTGCGCCTTCACCTCGTCGAGCCGCGCCTGCGCGAGGCCGAAACCCGGCGTCGACGGTTCCGCGTAACGCGAGGCCTCCAGGTGGACGGGCTTGCCTTGCTCGAACCGCGGCTCGACCGTCGCGACGACGTGGAAGGCCTTTTTGATGGCGCGTCCGGGGAGCAGCACGGTGACCTTCGCGACCTTGCCGTTTGCCAGGTAGCTCATGCGCTGGCTCGTGATGGTGACCGGCAGCGCCGTGTACTCGATCTGGGCGAGCGTGCGCCCGTCGGCGAGCAGGCCCTCCGAGCCTGACTCGGAGACGTGGAGGCGCTGACCCTGCGCATCGCGCAGCACGCTCACGACCTTCGGCATCGGCCCGGTCTCCGGCAGCGTCCAGTCGACCTGCGCGAGGTCGTTCTCACAGCTTCGCAGCGTCATCTGCTGACCGGCGTGGCGAACCGGCACGCCCAGCTTGTCGCAGGACATCTCGAACGCGACCATCGCTGAGGGCAACACCACCGTCGCGTCGCCCATGGCGCGCGTCAGGCTCTGCACCCCGGGCTTCAACGGAAGCTCCTTCTTGTACTCGGGACCGTGGTCGGTGCTGTGAAGCGGGAAGGCACCGAAGGTCCGGTCGTGCTCTTTCTCCTCGGCGTTCGGCGCGCGCAGGACGTCATGACCGGTTCCGTCGAGGACGCGCGTCCACTTCACGTCGAGCGCCTCGATACCGGGCAGGAAGGCGACGTCTCCCTCGATCGTGGCGCTGTGACCGGAGAGGCTGACGAAGAACGCGTGCTCGAGCCGCTTCATCACGGCACCGAGCTCCGCGGGAGTGATGCCGCGCGGCACCGGCCCGGTCTCGAGCACGGTGCGCGGGTCGCCCTCCGATGGCGCCAGACGCGGGCCGGCGAACATCTGCTTCACCTGCTCGAACGCCTCACGGCTGACCATCTGCGCCGTGAGCGTGACCCGCGCCGGTCCTTCAGGCGCTGCAGTCGCAGTGGCGATCTGGAACGCAAAGCTCGAGAGGCCCAAGGCGACGGCGCAGAGATGTCGGAACATCTAGGCACCATATACCAACCGCGTTCACCAACGACCTGGCGCCACGACTCGAGGACCTTCTAGCGCAGCCCGAAGAACGCGAGGACCGCGAGGACGACGACGACGGCTCCGATGATGTAGATGATGCGATTCATGTGATTTTCTCCTGTCCAGGGTTGACGTGCCTGCAATGGGAGCAAAGCAGCTTGCATGCCGAGACGTCGGCGCAGCGATTCTCGTGATTTCTCTCACCCCGGCATTGCAGAAACGCCACGTGGCGACATATCGCCACATGCTCGTCAGCTCGGGGAGCCGGGCTTGATCCGTTTCCGTAGACACCCGAGCAGAGGTGGATATGGTGACGAGCATGGCGGAGCGGCGAGCACGTAGGAGCTTCACGGACGAGTTCAAGAACGGCGCAGTGCGGCGGGGCCGGCCTTCGTGCAGCAGCGACCATCAGCAACGACAAATGACCCTTGAAGACCTCGTCCAATCATCCGTCTCTCGCCTCAACGGTCTCTTGCCCTTGAAGGCGCGCCAGGATCGGCTCTCTCCGGAGCTCAAGGCGCTGCATCGTGCGGTGGTCACCGTCCTCGTCACGCAGGGGCGCGCACCCTCTCGAGCAGAAGCTGCCGCCGTGGTGGGCGAGGCCCACGTGGACGACGCGCTCGCGAGGCTCGGCAAGGACGATCTCGTCGTGCTCTCGCCAGATCGGCAGCAGATCCTCGGCGCCTATCCCGCGTCGTTGGAGACCACGCCCCACGTCGTCGAGCTCCACGGGCACTCGATCCACGCGATGTGCTCGATCGACGCGCTCGCGATCAGCGCGGTGTTCAGCTGCGATGTGACGATCCGGTCGAGCTGCCGGGTCACCCATGAGCCGGTCTTGGCGCGACAGGTCGATGGGCTGGTCGTCGAAGCGACTCCGGCCGCGGTGCTCGTCGGAGTGCGCTGGAAGGCCCCGGCCGGTGAATGCGCGGCACACAGCCTCTGTCGGGAGATGGTGTTCTTGAAGGACGCCGCCGCCGCCGCAAAGTGGCACGGAGGCGACCTCGACAACCACAGCCTCTACACGCTGAGCGAGGCGGTCGCCTTCGCCGCGGCCTACTTTCGTCCGCTCGTGTGAGCGTCGGCTGCCATGGTCGACGTCGATGAAGCGCACCGCGGGTCATCGTTGCTCATCGGCGCCACCACGATGACGTGCGCTGGCTCGCGCTCGGAACGATCAGCGTGCCGTGTCGAAGTTCCAGCTCCAGGTCGCGTCGCCGCGGTGCTTGTCGCCGGGCGTAAGGACGATACCGTTGAGGCTCGACAGGACGCACTGGCTCACCGAACTCGGTGCCGTCGTGGCTGCCGGATCGATCTTCGGGTCGAGCAGCTCGCCGGAGCTCGCCTTGAATGCGAACTTCACGGTGACCTTGCCTGCGGCCTTCTGGTCGCTCGTGAGGACGCCGTCGTAGCAGGTCTTGATGTCGCTGCTCTTCGCATCGAGGAGCTTCTGCGTGTCCTCGCGGTAGGCCGTGGGGGTACGCGCGGTCGCGCAGCCCACGGTGAGGAGCGAGCCGGCGATCAGTGTGGCGAGGGTCTTCATTACTTGTCTCCCTTTTTCGCGTTCTTGCCGCGCTTAGACTTCGGTGGCGCAGTGTCCGCAGGCGGCGAGTCGTCGGTCTTGACCTCCTGGGTCGACGACTCGAGCACCTTCTCGACCTTGCCCGTCTTCGGATCGACCGCGACCTTCCGCTGCGTCACGTCCTGATCGATGATGTTGAACTCGACGCGACGGTTCTTCTCGCGGCCCTCCTCGGTCGTGTTGTCGGCGATCGGCTTCTCGACTCCCCAGCCCGTCGCCGTGAGGCGCGCCTTGTCGATGCCGTGCCCGACGAGGTACGCCATGACCGACTTCGCTCGGGCGTCCGACAGCTTCTTGTTGGCCGCCGCGTTGCCCTCGGCGCTCGCGAAGCCGTCGATCGAGATCTTCTTGATGTACGGAGCCTTCGTGATGACCGCAGCGACCTCGTCGAGGAGGCTGTCCGACTCCGCCTTGATGGTCGCCTTGTTGAGGTCGAACTGGACCTTTTCGTTGATCACGATCTTGTTGTCGCGAAGCTCGACGCGGGGTGGCGCCTCGGCCTTCGGCGGTGGTGGAGGAGGCGCGGGCAGCGTTCCGATGATCGTCTGTCCCGACGTGCCCTGGTACGACGTGACGCTGGCACAACCGGCAAACGATAAGAGAAGAGCAGTCCCGAACAGTGGGTAACGCAGGGCCTTGTTTGTCATCCGCGCGACGGTCTCAGAAAAAGCCGTCCGACTTCAACCACAACCTTCGCGGTTGGAAACTCTCCGCAGGCTTTCAAATCACCTGCTTCGGTCTGGCGCCTTGTCGCGCGCTGTTCCGACCCGCCGCGTGTTGATCTCGTGCGACCTGGCGATCGGGTGTGCGCGTGGACGACCTTCGTGCGCTGCAGATGTTGAGCGCGCGCGCCGGCGAGATCGGCGGGTCCACGGGCAAGCCGTGGGACCTGCGGCCTCCCCGGCGTGGCAAAGGCGTGGCAAAACCGGGGAAGGAGGCGGCCGAAAAGTCCGCAACTGCTTAGTATCGTTCGGTATTTCTTGGGGTGAGCGACGGGGCTTGAACCCGCGACCCTCGGATCCACAATCCGATGCTCTACCGACTGAGCTACGCCC
>JBDTCO010000150.1:0-16473 GCA_039923495.1 Polyangia bacterium | reverse complement strand
GGTAGACCTCGCGATCGATGTGGTGTGCGTCGAACTCGGCATCCCACGCGGCGAGATCGAAGTGCTCCTCCCAGCTGCAGAAGCGCGCGCCCTTCTTCCACACGGCCTCGATCACGTCGGCGAGGCGACGATCACCACGCGACAGGATGCCCTCGACGTAGGACGTGCCCACATCGTGGTGCTTGAGTGTGATCTTCTCGGTGCGCGCGACGTCGCGCAGCAGCCGCTGCTTTCGCTGCAGCTCGCCCATCGAGTCCATCGGCGACCACTGGAACGGCGTGTGCGGCTTCGGCACGTGCGAGCTGACCGACACGGTGACGTCGGCGTCGCGACGGAACTGGCGACCACGGCGCTTGAGGCGTCCGCCCGTCTGCGGGATGCCGGCGACATCCTCGTCGGTCTCCGTCGGCAGGCCGATCATGAAGTAGCACTTCATGCGCGACCAGCCGCGCGAAAAGATCTTCTCGGCGGACGCGGTGATGTCCTCTTCCGTGATGTTCTTGTTGATGACGTCACGCATGCGCTGCGTGCCCGCCTCGGGCGCGAACGTGAGGCCGGTGGCGCGCACGCTCGAGATCTCATCGAGCAGCTCCTCGTTGAGGCCATAGGCACGCAGCGACGAGACGGAGAGCGAGACCTGATCCTTCTTGAGCTCGCCCATCACGCGCTTCACGAGCGGCGTGATGCACGAGACGTCGGCGGTCGACAGCGCGGTGAGCGAGGTCTCGTCGTAACCGCCGTTCTTCACGCCGTCGAGCACGGACTTCACGATGCTGTCCGGATCGCGCTCGCGCACCGGACGATAGATCATGCCAGCCTGGCAGAAGCGGCATCCCTCGGTGCAGCCGCGCGCGATCTCGACGGAGACCCTGTCGAACACGGCCTCCGCGTACGGCACCGGCGTGTCGGACGGGAACGGGAACTTGTTGATGTCCTCGACCCACACGCGGCTGACCTTGCGCGGGACCCTCTCGTCGACGACGCCGTCGACCACCTCGAGCTGCGACCTCTCGTCCACGCGCATCGTGTACAGCGACGGCACGTAGAACCCCTTGTGCTCGGAGAGGCGGATGAGGCGCTCATGGCGCGGCACGCCCTCGGCCTTCCAGCGCGCGAGATCGAGCAGCGCGGGCGGCAACGCTTCTTCTGCTTCACCAATGAGCAGCGCATCGAAGAACGGCGCGATGGGCTCGGGGTGCGTGGCGGTGGGTCCACCCGCGAGCACGATCGGGTCGTCCTCGCCACGGTCCGCCGCGCGCAGCGGGATGCGCCCGAGGTCGAGCAGCGTGAGCACGTTCGTGAACGTCATCTCGAACTGCAGCGAGATGCCGACCACGTCGAAGTCGCAGAGCGGACGCACGCTCTCGAGCGTGTAGAGCGGGAGGTCGCGCTCGCGCAGCTCCTTCTCCATGTCGACCCACGGCGTGAAGGCGCGCTCGCAGAGGATCTGCTCGTGCTTGTTGAGCAGCGAGTAAAGGATCTTGGTGCCGAGGTGCGACATCCCGATGTCGTAGATGTCGGGGAACGCGAGCGCGACGCGACAAGCAACGGAGTCCCACGGCTTCGTGATCGACTGGTACTCGCCGCCGAGGTAGCGCGCAGGTTTATCGACCTTGCCGGCGAAGGAAGCGTAGGGGTGCAGCATGGCCGTGGTCTACGCGCTGCGGTGTCGGGCGTCAACCGCGCAGCGACGGCATGGACACGCTGTTCCTTTACCTTCTAGGGGACGACCGAGTCGCTCGACGGTGAGAAGCCCTGGGTCGACTGCATGTTTCGGCCGGGATCATAGCCCGTTGGGTACGGCGGCCGCGCGTCGCGCTGTCGATCACTCGGATGTTGCAGCTCCGTTGCTCTCACGGTCTCGCGCGGCGGCGACGAGTCGGGACCGGGCGCCTGCGGCGCCTCGATGGTGCGGTTCGGTCCGAGCTGCGCGCCTGGCGGCACCTTGTGCTTGCCGGCGATCCGCAGCGCTCGCGCCGATGGCTCGGCCTGCGGGGGGGCCTCGTGCGTCGCGCGACGGGCGCGCTTCGCTCGGCTGAGCTTCTTCACGGACGCGCCATCCGCCCGCGCGGATGCAGCGAAACCGGAGAAGGAAAACATCACGGACAACACGATCACGAGCCTGCTCATGCTCGTGACCAGAGCAGACCCGGTGCCGTGGCTTGCTCGTGTAATCGAGGAGCTGCACAGCAGCTCGCGTAGAGAAATGTCTCGCGCAGCCAGAACGCCACGCTACTTTGCACGCATGGCGAGCCGAGCACTGCGTGCGCTGACCGCGCTGCTCCATGCAGCGCGTGCCGAGCGGCGCGAGGCAGGCATCGCACCCGCTCGCACAATCGCCGAGGAGCGCGCGCGCTTCGAGCTGTGGTGCGAAGGACTCTTCGTCTCCGACGTCCACTTCGAGAGCGAGCTCATCGCGGGCGTGCTCACGGAGCGCGCGATCCCTCGCGATGCGGGCTCGGGCGTCATCGCCTACCTGCACGGCGGTGCTTATCGCGTGGGCTCGCTGCGCACGCATCGCGGCATCGTGAGTCGCCTCGCCGTGGCCACGCGCACGACGGTGGTGAGCGTGGACTATCGCCTCTCACCCGAGCACCGCTTTCCCGCGGCCGTCGAGGATGCATGCGCGGTGCTCGAGGTGCTCCTGTCGCTGCCGCGTCCCGTCGCGCTGTGTGGTGACTCGGCGGGTGGTGGCCTCGCGCTCGCGGCGACGATCGCGCTGCGCGACGCAGGCCGCCCGCTACCGCGCGTCCTCGCCGTCATCTCCCCATGGGCCGACCTGACGTGCAGCGCATCGACGTACCGGACGCACGCTGCGCGCGATCCCGTGCTCGATGGCACCGAGTCGCTGCGCACGGCGGCGGACTATCTCGGCGGCGCCGATGCACGCCACCCACTCGCATCGCCGCTGTACGCCGACCTGCGCGGGCTGCCGCCGCTGCTCGTGCAGGTCGGCGACGCAGAGATCCTGCTCGGCGACTCGCTCGCGCTGGTGGACGTCGCACGCGCAGCAGGCGCCGACGTCACGCTGTCCGTGTATCCCGACGCGATCCACGCGTTCCCGATGCACGACGTGCTTCCCGAGGCCGCCGCCGCGCTCGACGAGATCGCGCGCTTCTTCGACGCTAGAGCGTTCGCGTCGGCCTGATCCGCACGTCTGCGCGGACAGCGAAGTGGTCCGACGGGAACGTCCCCTGCGTGTCGGCCGCGTCCAGCACGACGTCTGCGGACAAAATGGCGCCCGAACCGTCGCGATTGCGGTGCGAGACGAAGACAAAGTCGATGCGACGCTCCGGTTCGAGCCAGTCGAGCGGCGCAGTGTGCGTGTTGCGCGACGACCACGTGACGCCTGCCTCGCCCGGGTGCGCGAGCGCGTAGGCATCCTGGTAGTAAACGCGCCGACCATCGATGCTGCGCAAGCCACGGAGCCAGCGCAGCTCGTCGCTGTCGCTCGTGCAGTTGAAGTCGCCGCCCCAGATCTTCACACGCGCCGGGTGACGCGCGACCACGGCCTCGGCGGCGACGAGCTGATCCTCGCGCTTCTGGCCATCGGCCATGCGGTAGTTGAGGTGCGTCGAGAACACGCCGACCGGACCGTCCGGCGTCGCGAGCGTCGCGCCGAGCACGATGCGGCGCTCGTCCGCGGTCGCGTGTGGAAGCTCGACATGGTGCGCGTCCGACAACGGAAGGCGCGAGACGATCGCCAGGCCTTCATCGCCACCGCCCCAGGTCACCGTCGGCGCAAAGGTGTGGCTCATGCCGAGGCGACGTGCGAGCGCGGCGGCCTGGTTCTCGAGGCGACCTTCGAGCTGCCGTACTTCTTGCAGCAGAATCACATCGGCGTCGAGCGCGGCGAGCCCCGCCTCGACAAGCGGCCAGCGCGCAGCGACGGGCCCCTGCTCGCCCCACAGGTTGAGCGTGGCGACGCGGAGGACACCATCGAGCATCAGGCGCTCCGCAGCGCGAGATCCGACGCGCGCTGGCGCCACGCGACGAGCGCGGGCAGCACGATGCCGAAGACCATGCCGAGGTGCGCGAGCAGCACCGGGACCTCCTCGCCGTGCTGCAGCTCGCGGTACGCGAGGTCGATGCCGAACGTCCACGCGAACAGCTGCGCGACGAAGTGGACGCTCAGCGCAGCGACGATGGCGAGGCGGCCGGCCGTCGTCGTCACGCGCGTCACCACGAAGAGCGCGTAGATCGGGAGCGTGAGCGCGAGACCCGCGAACGCGGCCGAAAAGCCCAGCGCGCCCGGCGTGTGGAACACGCGCAGCGCCGCGGTGCCGAAGATCGCGAGCGACATGAAGGCGATGGTCGCGATCATGAGCGCCGCAGCGGTGAGCGGCGCGCCGCGCGACGAGAGGCCGGACGCGCTGCCGTCGCCGTACCCGACCGCGGACGGGGTGCTCGCGAGCACGCACAGGACGTAGGCCGGCACGAGCGAGAGCACGGAGATGGCGAGCAGGTCGTGTTCGATTGCGCCGACCTGCGTCGCGCGCAGCGGCACGAGCACCGCGAACGTCGCGAGCGCGAAGAGCCCGACGGCCTCGGTCTTCGTGAGCTGTGCCGGCGGATCTCCCGCGAGGGCTCGGCGCGCGGCAACGAGCATGAAGCCAGAACCGACGGCGTAGACGAGCAACGCGAAGAGCGGTTCGATGACTTGCCACGCGGACGCCGAGCCGTGCTTCAGCTGAGCGAGCTGGTACGACGACAGGAGCGCGTCCTGGAACGGGCCGGGGAACTGCTCGTACACCGACGCGAGCGCACCGGCCGGGTGGACGAAGGCCCACGCCGTCGAGCCTGCACCGGAGACCATGGCGACGGAGATGAGCGCGCCCATCGCGAGCACGCCGACGATCATCATTGGTGCAGCGCCCGCGTTGCTCGTGCGTGCCATCGTGAGCGAAGCCAGCATCGAGACGAGCATCAGCATCACCCCGCCGACGCCGAGGATGAGCACCGCCTCGATGGACGACGCGACGGGCACGCGTCCGAACACCGTGGCCACACAGTGCAGCGCGAGCGGACCGGCAGAGAGGAGGTACACGCCGCCCGGCGCACCAACGACGAAGCCGGCCGCGAGCATGGTCGGCGACAGCGGTGCGGTGCGCAGCAGATCGAGCGTGCCGGCGCGGCGCTCTTCACCGACCTGCGCAGCGACGACGGCCGGCGCGACGACGAGCAGCGTGCACGCGACGAAGATCATCGCGAGCATGTCGGCCAGCGCGAGTGGATCGATGTAGCTGTGATCCTCCGCGGCGCGCGCGGAGACGACCATCGACAGCAAGAACAGCGCGGCCGTGCCGAGCGCCGAGTACACGAGCAGCACGCCACGACGACCATGGGTTCCACGAACGACGAAGGCGGACAGCGCGTTGTCGAGCAACATGACGGGCTCCTTCAGGCGACTTCGGCGACGGCGCTGGCGCGGTAGACCGCCTCGAGCGCGCTCTCTTTGGGACGGACGGCGCGGACACGAGCGCCTCGGAGCACCAACGCCTCGACGAGGACGGCGACGGCGTCGTCGTCCTCGAGGGCAAGCTCGAAGCAGCCTGGCTCCGGCTCCTCGACCTTGGTGCCTCGCTCGCCGAAGACGCGGCGCGCGCGATCGATGCCGCCGCACAGCTCGATCCGCAACGTCTGCGCACCCTGGACGCTGCGCGCGACGTCGGCGATGCTGCCGCTTTGCACCATGCGACCGCGCTCCATGATGCCGACGGCGTCCGCGATGGCCGCGAGGTCGGGCAAGATGTGCGACGAGATCACGATGGCGAGGCCGCGCTTCTTCCAGCGCACGAGCAGCTGCTGCAGGCGCTCGCGCGCGGAGGGATCGAGCGCGGACGCGGGCTCGTCGAGGATGAGCAGCTTCGGCTCGTGGATGAGCGCGCGCCCTAGACCGAGGCGCTGGCGCATGCCGCGCGAGAGGCTGCCGATGAGCGCGTTGCGCTTCTCCGCGAGGCCGAGCTCGTCGAGCAGCGCATCGATGCGCGCCTTCTCGCCGTGCGCGGAGAGCGCGTAGAGCCGCGACCAGAACTCGAGGTACGCGACCGGCGTCATGCGATCGTAGAGCGAGAAGTTGTCGGGCAAAAAGCCGAGCTTGCGACGGGCCTCGGCGGGATCATTCACGAGATCGATGCCGCACAGCTGGATGCGGCCCGCTGTCGGTGGCTGCAGCGTGGCGAGCATGCGCAGGATCGACGTCTTGCCTGCGCCGTTCGGGCCCACGAGCGCAAAGATGCTCCCCGGCGCGATCTCGAACCCGACGTTCGCAACCGCATCGCGCGCACCCTCGTAGCGCAGGCGTAGGTCGGTGACCTGTAGTAGCGGTGTCTCCATGGCCAGAGCATACGCCCGGGACGGCGCATCTCTTCCCGCCTACATCGACGTACTAGTCCCCGGCCACGGAGGAGTTCCTCGGTTGAAGCTGCGACAGCTCGGCTGCTGAAACGGCCACCTCGATGCTGCGGGGCTGGCGTGAAATCCTGCCGATCAATCCATGCATTTCGAGCTCGAAGACCATGCGGCGCACGCTGGGTGGCGCGACGAAGAACCGCTGCATGTCAGCCTCGGTGGCCGCACGCCCGTTCACGAGGGCGTACACGTAAATGAACGCGAAATATTGGCCCTGCTTATCGGTGAAGCGAGAGGGCTTCGGTGGCTGGACATGCTGTCGTCGATCAGCTCGCGCCGAGCGGCCCTCGATCGCGCGGCTCGGCAACGAGCACCCCGACCTCGCGTAGCATCTGCCCGACCTCCCGGGGGGGCGAGCTGTCGTGGAACGCGACCCCCAAGAAGGGGTCGTCGGTCGCGAGCCCATCGGCTCGGAAGCGCGGCTCGAACTCATCCACGCGCTCCGCGAGAGCCTCGACCAGCGCGAAGATGCGCGCCTGGTCCTCCTCGGCAATGTGACCTACCTCCGGGAGACGCGCATAGAGCGCGGCGAGCGCGGCGTCGAAGGCCTCCTCGCTGTTCGCGGAGAGCACCACCATCGGAAGATCGAGCACGAACGGATGGAGCTCGTCGAACGCCGCCTCGTGCGCTTTCCAGAAGCCCGGCAGCTCCGCGAACGACACCACCCAGGCCTTCGCCTCGACGTGCCCCGCGGAGGCGACCACGCGGGCGAGCGGGGCATCGAGCGGTGGTGCGCCCACACGGTCGAAGCGTGTCGCGTCGCGCTGCGCAGCTACCGCCGGAGGGAGCTCCACGCGGAGGAGGGTGCCCTGGCTCGCCGCGAACGCCGCGGCGCCCTCGACGACCGGGACGCGCGCGTCGATTGCGCTCGCGAGCGCGGTCAGCCACGTGTCGAGCGAGACGTATACGTCCCAGCCCTCCCCGCCCTTGAAGTCGAAGCACACCACCTGGCCCGCCGGCCCGCCGAAGCAGGGCGCAGGCGCGTACGACCACTGCTGGTGCGCGCCATCATCCGCGATCGGGATCCACCCATGCGCGAAGTGCGCGTGCTCCCAGCTGTGCGAGGTGCCGTCCTCGAACGCGGTCACGAGCCCGTCCCAGAACCGCTGGCTCGACGCGATGCCGGTCACACGCTCGAAGCGAAGGCCGTCGAGCTGCCAGCCGTCGATAGCGCGCAGGAACGTCGCCAGCTCGTCGGGCAGCGTCAGCTCGCCTGCCAGCGCCGCGAGCGTGCCTGGCTCCGCGCCCACGGGCTCCGTCGCCCCCGACACCGCGTCTTCGAAGACCCAGTCCACGGGCTCACCACGCCGCGTGAGCACGTACGCTTCCCCTGTCGCACCGTACCGGTTGACAGGCAGCGCGGGCACACGCGCGATGGCAGCGATGAGCGGGTTGGGCCTGGTGTCGTTCATGGACGAGAGCATACGCGGAGCAGCACCCGCTCTGTGCGGAGGTGCTTTGATCGGCACGTTCGCGTCGAGATCTACGCCGTCGAGCACGCCACGCGCTTCTCCGATCTCGGCCGGTCAGCATCACCATGCTCGGGCCGGTGCAGCGCGCCGACGTTCGCCTCGGAGAAGGCGCCGCAGGCTGCCGAGAGCTCGCGGGGATTGCGGCCGAGATTTCGGCGAATGTGGTCGAGCATCGGTTGCACCCGCTCATGCGGCGGGAGCAGAGCGCTTACGGGTCCTAGCCGCGATAGACGCAGCGTGCGTCGTGCGTCTCGTAGAACGTGATCGCCGTGAGCTGCGGGATGCCGGCCTTGATGCGGTCGAAGAGCCACTTCGCGCACACCTCGGAGGTCGGGTTCTCGAGGCCCTCGATCTCGTTGAGCATGTGGTGATCGACGCAATCGACGAGCGGCATCACGACGGTATCGAGATCGCCGAAGTCGATGAGCCAGCCGGTGTGCGCGTCGACGGGCCCGGTCACATGGATCTCGAAGCGGAAGCTGTGGCCGTGGACGCGCGCGCAGCGGTGGCCCGGCGGGACGTGCGGCAGCTGGTGGGCGGCCTCGAAGCGGTACTCCTTCACGAGCTCTACGGTCATGCGGGTTGCCTTATCACGAGATCACGAGCGCGCGAACGGTGAACGACCTATCTTGAGGCTCCATGGCTCGTCCGCGTCGCAGCCTCCATCGCATCCGGTTCCTCGTCCTCCTGGTTTCCACGGGCATGCAGCTCCCGGCGCTGGTCTGGCTGTCGCTGCAGGCGGCGCGGCTCTCCTCGGCGCTGGCCGTCACGCCGTTCCTCGTCGCGGCGCTCATCACCACGCCGTTCCTATACTTGCAGCTGCACAAGCCCTTCTCCGACGAGCCGAAACCAGCCTGGCTGCGCTACCTCGCGCTGTGGCCGTTCTTCACCTGGTGGGCCACGTCGTCGATGTTCGCGGTGCTCGGCAGCGTCGTCTACACGGTCACGCGGCTCGCCCACCAGGGCACGACGACGCCGCTCGGCTACACGCTCGTCCTCTCCGCGCTCGCGGGGCTGTGGTCGGTGACGCGCACGCCTCGGCTCGTCGAGCTCGAGCTGACGCTCCCCGACCTGCCCCTCGCATTCGACGGCTATCGCGTCGCGCAGCTCTCCGACGTGCACCTCGGCTCGTACACACCGAAGTCGCGCGTCGACGACTGGGTGTCGCGACTCAACGCCGCGCGCGTCGATCTCATCGCCATCACCGGCGATCTCGTGACGAGCGGCGATGCGTTCATCGACGACGTCGCGGCCTCCCTCGGCAACCTCGACGCGCCCGACGGCGTGTTCGCGTGCATGGGCAACCACGACTACTTCTGCGACGCCGAGCGCCTCGTAGCCGGTCTGCGCGAGAGCGGCATCCAGGTGCTCCGCAACGAGGGCGTGCACCTCGAGCGCGACGGTCAGCGCATCTACGTTGCAGGCCTCGAGGACAGCTGGACGCGTCGCAATGATCTCGGCAAGACGCTGCGCGATCGCAAACCAGCCGAGGCCACGCTGCTCCTCGCGCACGATCCCAACCACTTTCCCGAGGCGGTGGCGGCAGGCGTGTCGCTCCAGCTCTCGGGCCACACGCACGGTGGACAGCTGGCACTGCCGTTCGCGAAGGGCCGCTACAACTTCGCGCGCCTCATCACGCGCTACACGCACGGCGTCTTCACGGAGGGTCGCAGCAGCCTCTACGTGAGCCGCGGCGCGGGCACCACGGGACCGCCGGTGCGACTGTTCGCGCCCGCCGAGCTGACGGTGCTCACCTTGCGCGCACCGCCAGATGCCCCTTGACGTCCTGACTGACCAGTTTTAAAACTCGGTCAGTCGTCATGGACCAGGCCAAGCGAGAGAAGATTTTGGACGCCGCGGTGCGCGAGTTCGCCCGCCATGGCTTCAAGAAGGCCTCGATCGAGTCCATCGCGGAGCAGGCCGGCGTCGGCAAGGGCACCATCTACCTCGCTGCCGAGACGAAGGAAGACCTCTTCTACCAGGCGGTGCACAAGGAAGTGCGCGCGTGGTCCGCCATCGTCGGTCGCCACATCGATCCGACACGCACCGCCGAGGAGCTGCTGCTCGAGTGCTCCGCGGTGGGCTTCGCGTACATGCAGGAGCGACCACTCGTTCGCGAGCTCCTCTTCGGCGAGCACGCATTCATCCTGCAGCAGTGGCCGGATCGGCTGGAGCAGCTCCAGGAGCTCGGCCTGCGCACCGTCGTCGAGATCCTCGGCATCGGCGTGCGGCAGGGTCGCTTCCGCGCAGAGCTCGACATCCACGCCGTCGCCACGATCATCCAGGACGTCATGCTCGCTGCGCACCTGCTCCACCACGAGACGCAGGCGCCGGACAAGTTCGCCGCGCGCATCCGCGCCGGGCTCGACCTCCTGCTCAACGGCATCCGTGTCCGCGCCTCGGTGGTGTCCTGAACCCTCCCTTTTTTTGCCTTACAATGACCAGAAAACTATTTTGGTCACGGAGTCACAACCCTCAGCCCAGGAGATCCTCATGAACCTCGTCCAGCGCATCCGCGACACGCTCACCGCACGCTTCATGAAGGGCATGCTCGCAACCAAGAAGGGCCAGGCGCACATCCTCAACCAGGTGGCCGACGCCGAGGCCACCGACGAGGGCGCGATCTTCGACCGCCTGCTCGCGCACGTCACCGACCCGAAGCTGCGCCAGATCATCGAGCGCCACCAGGCCGACGAGCTCCGCCACGCGCAGATGTTCCTCGGCTGCATGGCGCGCACGGGCATCGCGCCCTCGCCGGTTCCCGACCACCTGAAGCTGCTCGACCGGCTCGACGCGCTGGCCGGCAACGTCATGGGTGAGCCGGTGCGCAGCGACGAGGACGTGATGCAGGCCTACCTCATGCTGCTGGTCATCGAGGAGCGCGCCATCCACCAGTTCACGGCGTTCATCCGAGCCTTCGACCTCGTGGATCGGGAGACCGCCGACGTGTTTCGCGCCATCGCGCACGACGAGGAGCGCCACCTCCGCTACTGCCACGCCATCTCGAAGCGTTACGCACCGGACACGACCACGTGGGAGCGCGAGCTCGGCCGCTTCCGCGTGCTCGAGGCGAAGGCGTTCGCCGAGAACACGTCCGCGAACCTCGAGCACACGTTCCACAATGGCCTCCACAGTGCCGGACCTGTCGAGCGGATGCTGTGGCGTGGCATCACCCGCATCACCTCTGGCGCCGATCGCATGAAGCCGCGCGAAGTCTCGTTCGATCTCGCCGCGGTCGGGAGCTGATCATGAAATGAAAGGACAGCCACGTCGTCGTCACGGGTGCGTCGTCGGGGATCGGCGACGCGCTCGCGCGCGAGCTCGGCAAGCGCGGCGCACGGCTCACGCTCGTCGCGCGTCGCAGGGACCGGCTCGAGGCGCTCGCCGCCACCATATCCGTGCGCGCACGTGGAGGCGTGCGACCTCGGCGTCACCGGCAAGGCCACGTCATGGATCGCGGGTGCAGAGGCAGCGCATGGCCCCATCGACGTCGTCGTCAACAACGCGGGCATCGAGATGATCGGCCTCACCGATGAGCTGCCTGCCGAAGAAGGCATCGCGCTGCTCGAGCTCAACTCGCGCTACGAGCCCACGTTCTGGGCACGCAACGCGCCATTCGGCGATGTGGACACGCTCGCGCGCCGGATGCCGAACGCGGCGGACGGCAGGCGCGAACGCGTCATCTACCCGCGGATCTACGCCCTCGGGCGCTGGTTTCCGCCGCTCGCCGCCTGGCTGACGGCCAAAGTGGCGCCGAACCCGCAGCGGCTCGTCGCTCCGACCGACCTTTTGCGGGCCGCTGGCTGAATCGGCCTGCCGTCGTTATAGTCGTGCCCGTCGAGGCGCGCCCTGCGTGCGCGACAGAACGACGAGGACCATGGACACCAAGGCGAGCACCGACAACGGCAAGGCCAAGCGCAGCGCCCCGCCGCAGCACGACCCGAACAACGCACACAGTACGGCCGACACGGCCAAGCTTCTGACCGACCTCTACCGCGAGATGCTGGTCATCCGCCGCACCGAGGAGGCCGCAGCCAAGGCCTACGCCTCCGGAAAAATCGGCGGCTTCCTGCACCTCGGCATCGGCCAGGAGGCCGTGTGCACGGGTGCGATCTCGACGCTGCGTCCCACCGACTACATCGTCTGCACCTACCGCTCCCACGGCCACTACATCGCCAAGGGCGGCTCGCCGAAGGAGGTGCTCGCCGAGCTCTTCGGCAAGCGCACCGGCGCGTCGAAGGGCTTCGGCGGCTCGATGCACCTCTTCTCCGAGAAGCTGCGCATGCTCGGCGGCCACGGCATCGTCGGTGGCCACGTGCCGCTCGCGACCGGCGTCGCGTTCGCGTCGAAGTACAAGAAGACAGAGGACGTCACGCTCTGCTTCTTCGGCGACGGCTCCGTGCCGCAGGGCGCGTTCCACGAGGGCCTCTCGCTGGCCGGCCTGTGGAAGCTGCCCATCGTCTTCATCTGCGAGAACAACCAGTACTCGATGGGCACGCCGCTGTACCGCACGCTCGCCGTCACCGACGTGACGGCGCGCGCCGCGGGCTACGGCATCGATCGCGCACGCTTCGAGGGCCACGACGTCCTCACGGTGCGGGACGCCATCGCCAAGGCCGTCGAGGTCGCCCGCACGGAGAGCCGCCCCACCCTCGTCGAGGTCATCACGTACCGCTTTCGCGGTCACTCGATGTCCGACCCCGGCAACTACCGCACCAAGGACGAGATCGAGGAGTGGAAGAAGCGCGACCCGATCACCGTCGCGCGCAACCGCCTCACGACCGAGCTCGGCGTCGCGGAGGACAAGCTCACGATGCTCGAGGCCAGCGTCCGCGCCGAGGTCGCCGAGGCCGTCCGCTTCGCCGACGAGTCGCCGCCGCCCACCGTCGAGGAGATGTGGTCGTACGTGTACTCGAACCCCGACACCAACCCGGAGAAGGTCTGATGCCTGCGCTCCAGCGCACCCTGCGATTCGAGACTCCGAAACGCGCGCGCGAAACGCGCGGTGGGGGGAGGCTCGTCGAGCTCTGCTCGACGAGGGGGGACGGGAACGTCCCCCTGACAATGACGATGTGGTCGTACGTGTACTCGAACCCCGACACCAACCCGGAGAAGGTCTGATGCCGCGCCTCTCGTATCGCGAAGCTCTCAACCAGGCCATGTCGGAGGAGATGGAGAAGGACGCGAACATCTTTCTCATGGGCGAGGAGGTCGGTCACTACCAGGGCGCCTACAAGGTGTCGCAGGGCATGCTCGAGAAGTTTGGTGAGGCGCGCGTCGTCGATACGCCGATCGCGGAGTGTGGCTTTGCCGGCGTCGGCGTCGGTGCCGCGCTCACGGGCCTGCGACCGATCATCGAGTTCATGACGTGGAACTTCTCGCTCGTCGCCATCGACCAGATCATCAACAACGCGGCGAAGCTGCGGCTCATGTCGGGCGGTCAGTTCAAGATGCCGATCGTGTTCCGCGGTCCGAGCGGTGCGGCAGGCCAGCTCGGCGCGCAGCACTCGCAGTGCTTCGAGTCGATGTACGTCAACTGCCCGGGCCTCAAGGTCGTCGTCCCGTCGACGCCGGCCGACGCGAAGGGCCTGCTCAAGGCCGCCATTCGCGACGATGATCCCGTCATCTTCATGGAGGGCGAGAAGCTCTATTCGTTTCAAGACGAGGTCCCCGACGGGGATCACGTCGTTCCGCTCGGCAAGGGCGACATCAAGCGCGAGGGCACCGACTGCACCATCGTCTGCTGGGGCAAGATGGTCCACACTGCGCTGGAAGCGGCCAAGCTCCTCGAACAGGACGGCATCTCCGTCGAGATCGTCGATCCGCGTACGCTGCGTCCGCTCGACGAGGACATCATCTTCGAGTCGGTGCGAAAGACCCACCGCGCGCTCGTGCTCGAGGAGGCGTACGGCGTGGCGTCGTTCGGCGCCGAGGTCGTGGCGCGCATCATGACGGGCTGCTTCGACGACCTCGACGCGCCCGTCGAGCGCCTGCACCGCCTCGAGGCGCCGATGCCGTATGCGTCGAACCTCGAGGACTTCATCACGCCGGATGCGCCGCGCGTCGTGGAAGCCATCAAGCGCGCCATGTACCGGAGCTAGCCCATGCAGACCATCAACATGCCGAAGCTCTCCCCCACCATGGAGGAGGGTGTCCTCGCGAAGTGGACCAAGAAGGTCGGCGACAAGATCGCGCCGGGGGACGTCATCGCCGAGGTCGAGACCGACAAGGCGAACATGGACTTTCCGCTCGAGGACGAGGGCGTGTTGCTCAAGCTCCTCGTCGAGGAAGGGGCCACCGTGAAGCTCGGGGACCCCGTCGCGATCCTCGGCGAGCCCGGCGAGAAGCTGTCGGACGTACCCGTTGCTGCCGCTCCGAAGGCAGAGGCGAAGAAGCCGGAGACGAAGCCCGACGCTCAGAAGCCCGACGCTCAGAAGCCTGACGCTCAGAAGCCCGACGCTCAGAAGGCAGAGACGAAGGCCGCGCCTGCCAGCACCGGCCGCGTGAAGGCATCCCCGCTCGCCCGCAAGCTCGCACGCGAGCACGACGTCGATCTGCACACGCTGTCGGGCTCGGGCCCGCACGGTCGCATCGTGCAGAAGGACATCCTCGAGGCGGCGAGCAGCGGTACTTCGAAGTCCGCGCCGTCGCCGCAGGTGCGCGCATATGCACCGATGGTGCAGTCCGCCGACGACGTCACCGTCCCCGCGTCGCAGATGCGCAAGACCATCGCGAAGCGGCTCGTCGAGGCGAAGCTCTCGATCCCGCACATCTACCTCACGGCCGAGGCCACCATCGACAGCCTGCTCGATCTGCGCGAGCAGACCAACGCAGCCCTCGGCATCAAGCTGTCGGTGAACGACCTCGTCATCAAGGCGCTCGCGGTCGCGCTGCGGCGCATCCCCGACGCGAACGTGTCGTGGACCGACGCCGGCATCGTCAAGCACGGCCGCGTCGATCTCGGCGTCGCCGTGAGCGTGCCCGATGGCCTCATCACGCCGGTCATCCGCAACGCCGATCAGAAGGGCATCGCCGCCATCTCCACCGAGGTGCGCGCGCTCGCCGCGCGCGCCAAGGAGAAGAAGCTGAGGCCCGAGGAGTACACCGGTGGCACGGCGTCGGTGTCGAACCTCGGCATGTACGGCGTGCGCGAGTTCACCGCCATCATCAACCCGCCCGAGGCCGTCATCCTCGCGGTCGGCACCACCGAGAAGCGCGCGATCGTCGTCGAGAAGAACGGCGTCGACAGCGTCGTCATCGCCCGGCGCATGACGCTCACGCTTTCGTGCGATCATCGTGTGGTCGACGGCGTTCTGGGCGCGCAGCTCCTCGCCGAGGTCGTGCGCACGCTGCAGAACCCTCTCGCCCTGGCGGTCTGAAGCACATGAAAAAGCCCCTGCTCTTCGCGCTGCTCCTCGCTGCCTGCGGCGGGTCGTCGTCGTCGTCGTTGGACGGGTCGGCCCATCAGGACGGCTCGACCCAATCGAAGGACGACCAGGGCAGCTCGACCTCGGGTGATCAGCCGTCGGCGCTCGACGTCCTGTCTCCCGGCGTGACCGCCGTCTCGATCGAGGTGGACTACGCGACGAACGCGGCACCCTACGTGGGCTCGGGCGGCTTCGGTCAAGGTGACACCTGGCAGATCACCGAGGACAACCTCGCGCGCATCTTCCAGAAGAGCCCCAAGACGCTGTCGGTTCCACACACGCTCGACAAGATGCAGGCCCTCACCGACGTGTCCGGGAGCACCTACACAACGGATCAGATCCTCTCCATCGCCAAGAGCCACCGCGATACGTCGCCGAGCTCCGGTGCTGCGGCGAGCTTCTACATCTTGTTCCTCGATGGCTATCTGTCGGACTCGGGGGGAACGGAGATGAACGTCATCGGCGTCTCCATCGGCAACACCGGCGTCATCGCGATGTTCAAGCCGGTCATCGCCAGCGCTGGCACCGGGCTCGGCGGCTCGGCCATGAACCTCGAGCAGTCGACGCTCGTACACGAGCTCGGCCACGCGCTCGGCCTCGTCAACAACGGTGTGGCGCTCACGAGCCAGCACCAGGACACCGCGCACGGGGCGCACTGCACCAACACGAAGTGCATCATGTACTGGGAGAACGAGGGCGAGAGCAGCGCCGCGGCATTTGCGCAGCAGGCGCTCGCCGGCGGCTCGGACATCCTCTACGGCGCGGAGTGCCTTGCGGACATCGACGCCGTGGCCCATTAAACCAGCATGGAAACGCTGAAGCGCTCCAGGTACTCGAAGGCCCCGAGCGCATCGCGTCTGCACCTGCCCGTGCTCGGCACCTCGCCCGCTCCGTCCCCTTCGACGGAGCCCGAGGCACCGCGTCGTCGGCTGCCGCCCTGGATCAAGGCGAAGCTGCCGACGGGCGAGGCGTTCTTCGAGCTGCGCGAGCTCGTGCACGAGGAGCGACTGCACACGGTGTGCGAGAGCGCGTCGTGTCCGAACATCGGCGAGTGCTGGAACCGCAAGGCGCTCACCATCATGATCCTCGGCGGCATCTGCACGCGGTCGTGTCAGTTCTGCGATGTGCCGACCGGCAAGCCAGAGCCCGTCGATCACGACGAG
>JBDTCO010000149.1:0-8855 GCA_039923495.1 Polyangia bacterium | reverse complement strand
CCTGCTCGACGAACGCGACGCGCGTCGAGCGGTGCCCCACGTCCACGACGACATCGATGCTGCGGGACGGCAGCGCGGGCTCCGCGCCCTCCTCGATCGGCGCTGCCACCAGCTGTGGCAGCGCGTGCTGCAGCAGCGCCGCATAGCTGAGGATCGCGGCGCCGACGTAGCGCGGCTCGAGACGCTGCTCGGCGAGCGCCTCGATGACCTTTTGCAACCCCTCTCGCTCCGCACCGACGGCGAGCACGCGCGCACCATCGCCCACGACCTCGGCGAGCACCTGATCGACGACGAGCCCATCGAGGTCGCCGAGGATCTGTGGCTCGAGCTCGAAGCCGATGACCTGGTCGATCTTGCGCGCGTCCTGGAACGGCACATCGATGATCCGCACGGTCAGCTCGTCACCGAGCGCGAGCGCGACGACGTCCGGTTGCTCCTCGAGCTGATCGACCATGTGGCGGAGGGTGCGCAGCCGCCGCGGAAGGCCCTCTGGATCTTCGTCGGGTAGCGCATCGACGAGCCCCTGCTCGCGCAGGAGGCGCACCTTGCTCTGACGGAAGCCCGTCTCGAGCTCCACGATCTTCACGGTGTATGCGCCGAGGTCGACGCCGAGGATGCGCTGGGCCATTTATCTAGTCGAGCCTGTAGTAGACCCACGTCCCCTGGCGATCGTTGGGATCGCTCGAGGTCGTGTTCTGGTTGAAGTGTGCCGTATCCCAGACCGCACGGATGTGGACCTGGACCTTGCGATTGCGCGTGCGCTCGACGGTGCCGACGGCGTCGATGCGATAGAGCCTGCGCGCGCCCGTCGTGATGACCTGCGCGACCTTGGTGGGATCGAGCTCGATGCCCTTGACGCCGGAGCTGCTCGAGGACGACGAGCTGCTCGAGGACGACGAGCTGGTCGACGTCCCCGTCGTGCCCGTCGTGCCGGTGCCCTCCGTCGCGGACACGCTGGAGTTCGGGTCGCCGACGATCTTCACGAAGTCCGAGATGGTGGAGAAGCCGCCGAGCAGCTGCGCCTGCGCGATGACTCGCTGCGCGAGGCCGGCCATGAGCACCTCGTCGAGCAGCATCGGGTTGTTCTTCTGCTTGTCGGTGACGGTCGCACGGATGATCGCAGAGACGAGCGGCCACGACTCGGGACGCACCGCGCCGATGTTGATCTTGCAGCCACCGTACACCGTGAAGAGCTCGCCGAACGCGCCGTACGTCTCCTCTCCCCACCCGCGCACCATGTGCAGCTCCTCGAGCGTGTCGAAGAACATGTTGTGCGCCCGGTAGGGATCCTTCGAAGCGTCGTAGCGATAGTCCTCCGCGCCACCGCCGGAGGTGGTGGTCTTGCCGGGGATCGGCGGCTCGAAGCGCGTCTGGTCGATGTCGGCCCAGTCCAGGATCGCGCGCGCGACGTTGTCACGCGTGTTCACCTGACCGTCGCCGTCGGGCCGCTCGAAGAGACGGTTGTAGCGCGGTGGCCACATGAGCGCGGAGAGCACGCCGAACAGCGCCTGCTGCCTCGCCGTGTCGTTGAGGCCCCCACCGCAGTTGATGTTGAGGCGACCATCGTCCGACGTCATCTGCACGTCGAAGCGCGCGCCCTTGCCGACGCCGAGCCCCTTGAGCCCGCTCGTGTCGATGCCGAGCAGCGAGCCGAGGCCAGCGCGCTCGTCCGAGTCGCCGCCGAACGCACCGACGAGGTACGGCGCGAAGTCGGCGATCTGCACGTCGCCGATGTACTTGCGCGTGGGGTCGAGCACGGCCGCCTGCACCTTGATGAGCAGCCGCGACAGCGCGATCCCGGAGCGCGCGAGGTACTCCGCACGCAGCTCGTCGCGTCCGTTGGCAGCGGCCTCGAGATCGACGCGCGCGTTGTAGCTGAACTCGGCCACGATGAGCCCGAGCAGCGCGATCACCACCGACGCCATGATGATCGCCACGCCCTGCTGGCGCTGCTTGCTCAGCCGCTTCATCGCGTCGTCGTCCCCGTGGTCGTGGTGGGCGTCGTGACCGCTGTCGTCGCGGCGGTGCCCGCGGGCTTCGTGGCGGTGGTCGACGTGGGCGCGGTGGCATCGGTGGCCCGCAGGTTGAGCGGCTCCTGCATCGCGATGTGCACCTGCGTCGTGAACGGCACCTCCTGCCCACGCTCGTCGTGCACGGTGAGGACGATCTTCACCTTCGACGGCAAGCGGTCGGGCTGACCATCCGCGGACGTGGTGTTCCACTCCTCACGCCACTCCTTGGCGCGAGAGTCGTAGTACGTGACCTTGAGCTGCACGACGTCGTCGCACATCACGTCCGTCTCACCCGACAGATCTTCGGGCTTGATGTTGCCCAGGCGGCGGCTCTCGCGTCGCATGAGGTTGGTGGTGCCACGCTTTTCGCGGTCGGGCTCGGAGAAGTACATCACCACCGCGGTGTCGCCCTCGGGCGCGTCCTCGTAGAGCCGCTGGTGCCCGAAGTAGCTGAACGTGAGGTTGTGCATGTGGCCCTGTGGCTTGCCGACGAAGCGAGTGCGACGCTCGGGCTGCGACGGATCCTCGTCCTGCGAGAGGAACGCCATCGTCAGCTCCTTCGCCATGCGATCGAGCGCGAGCCGCACCGTGCGATATCGCAGCGCCTGCGACTCGACGTTCTTCTTGGTCAGCGACGTCTGCTTGAAGCTCGACCACACGAGCGTCGACATCATCGCGAGGATCGCGACGGAGACCATGACCTCGATGAGCGTGAAGCCACGATCCCTCATTTGCTCGGGCTCGTCGAAGGGGTGGACGACGTGGAGGTGCCGGTCTTGCCGGTGGTCGAAGAGCCGCTGGCCGCGTTGCCCGCAGCGGTCAGGGCGGAGAGGTTGATGGCCTGGTCGACGCGGCGTGGATCCGTGTAGTACGCGATGACGGTGACGTCGTAGGGCTTTTTGCCCTCGTTCCAGGCGATGGTGACGGTGAGGCGGCGGATGCCGCCCTCGAGCACGTCCTTGATCATGCCGAACTGCGTCGACATCGCGGCGACGCTCGAGGTCACGGGGTCCTGTCCCTGGGTCGCGCCGGTCGTGGTCGAAGGGTCCTTGCCGGTGACGGCGTTCTTGACGTCCTGCGTGTGGCCGAGCGCGCTCTGCACCTGATCCGTCGACGGCAGCTCGACCTTGTCGACGACGACCTTCCAGCCGAAGCGCGAGAAGCCCTTGTCCTCGAACGTCCCGGTGGTGTCCTTGTCGAACTCGCCGAACCCCTTGGTGTAGAGGTCGTCCTCGATGTCGGTCATCTTCGAGCGCGCGAGGAACGTCGCGGTCGTCATGAGCTTCGCGTGGTTCTCGGCCTGGATGTTTCGCGCCATGCCGACGACGATCCAGGTGAGCGCACCCGAGAGGATCGTCATCGCGATCATGACCTCGATGAGCGAGAAGCCTCTGGTTCTCATCGCGGCGACTCGCCCTTCTGGTCGAAGTCCCGCTCGAGCAGATCCTGCCCTTTGTGCACGGTCACCTGGCCGGTGAGCGGCGAGACGCGCAGCGTGAAGAAGTCGTCGCCGTCGGACAGGTGGATCATCGCGCGCTCGGTGTGTCCGTCGGGGAAGAAGTAGAGGTACGCGCGCCCCTTCCGATACGGCTCGGCCTGGCGCGGCGTGTACACGTCGAAGAGCCGCACGCGCTTCAACTTGACCTGCTTGATCGCCGCGTCCTGGAAGCTCTCGAACTTGGCGCGCTTGGCCCTGGGCGGCGGCTCGAGCGCGATGCCGAGGCCTTGACCACGACGACGCATCTCTTCGTCCTCGGCTGCGAGCGCCGCATCGCGCTCCTTCTCGACGGCAGCCTGGTCGAACGCCTGGCCCTTGCCCGGTGACTTCTCCTTCTGCCTACCGAGGAGCATGCGTTCGTTCGAGTGCTCGGCCCAGTACGTGTTCTGATCGAGATCGATGACGATGCGGTAGTAGCCGTTCGTGGTGATCGCGCGGTCGTAGCAGTAGCGAATCGCCGCCGACAGCTGGAACGCGGTGGAGCGCAGACTCGCCTTGCCGATGCTCTTGATGCTGTACAGCGCGGCGCCGGTGATGGACGCAATGATCGCCATCACCACCATGATCTCGAGGAGGGTGAGCCCCTTTTTTCCCCGAGTCCGCTGACGCCCGCTGCGCAAGACGGCCAGCTACTCCCAGTTCCTGATGTCGTCGGGCGTGCCTTCCTGCTTGTCCTTGCCCTTCGACACGAGGTCGACGCCGTCCTTGTTGTGCTCGCCCGGGCACTTGAACAGCAGCGCCTCGCCCCACGGATCCTTGACCTCCTTCGTCAGGTACTTCTGCGTGTAGAGGTCGTTGAGCTGCTTCGGGCACGAGTCGGTGTTGTCCGTCTGGTACGCGACGAGCGCGCTCTCGACGTTGTGGATGATCATCTTCGCGTTCTTCACCTTCGACTTCTCGAGCTGCGAGAAGGCGCCGACGGCGACGGTGCCCATCAGCATGGAGATGATCGCGACGACGACCATGATCTCGATGAGGGTCATGCCGCGACTGCGACGGCTACGTTTCGAACGGATGCGCATGGGTCTCTCCTTCACTTCGTGGTGCTTCAGTTGACGAACTGGTTCATCTCCATGATCGGCGACAGGATCGACATGACGACGAAGCCGACGGAGCCACCCATCAGCAGGATCATCATCGGCTCGAGCAGCGTCGTGAGCCGTCCGATCTTCATGTCGACCTCCTGGTCGTACGCGGCGGCGACGTTCTCGAGCATGGTCTCCAGCTGACCAGAACGCTCGCCGACCGCGATCATGTGCGTGACGATCGGCGGGAACTCACCGGACCGCTTGAGCGGCGCGGCGATGCTCTCGCCTTCCTTGATGGACTCCTTCGCGTCCTCGATGACCTTCGTGAGGACGACATTCCCGAGGATGCTCTTCACGATGTCGAGCGCGCGCAGCAGCGGCACGCCGGCGGACAGCATCGTCGACAGCGTCTTCGAGAAGCGCGTGATGGCGATCATGCGCGCCAATGGACCGATGATCGGCATCTTCAGCGTCCACTTGTCGATGAGCGCGCGGCCGACCACGGTCGCCTTCCAGCGACGGAACATCACGACGACCGCGGGGATGATGAAGATGAGCGTCCACCAGTAGTTCGCGAAGAACGATGCCGAGAAGATCATGAGCTTCGTGTTCCACGGCAGGAGGTCTGCCTTGCCGCTCTCCGCGTAGATCTCGGTGACCTTCGGGACGACGGACACCATGAGCAGGCCGACGAGGCCACAGCCGACGAGCGCCATCACGATGGGGTAGAACATCGCGGACGTGATCTTGCCGCGCAGACGGTTCTGCGCGTCGAGGAAGTCGGCGAGGCGGAAGAGGACCGCGTCGAGGTTACCGGCCGCTTCACCAGCGCGGATCATGTTGACGTAGAGGTCCTCGAAGATCTGGCCGTGGCGCGCCATCGCGTCGCCGAGCGACGAGCCCTCGTTGACCTGCGTGCGCACGTCGGCGAGCACGCGCTTGAGGCCCGGACGCTCCACCTGCTCGACGAGCGCGGCGAGCGACTCGGCGAGCGGCACGCCGGCCTTGAGCAGCGTGCCGAGCTGACGCGTGATGGTGGCGACCTCGCCGCGATCCGCGGACTCGCGCTCGCGGAACTGCCGCATCATCTGCTTCGGCTGAAAGTCCTTCGCGCTCGTCTTGCCGCCGCGCTGTGCGCCTTCACGCACCTCGGTGAGCATGACGCCGTCGCGACGCAAGAGCGCGCGCAACGCCTTGGGGTTGTCCGCGTCCTTGACGTTGGCGACGGCCCTGCCGCGCGCGTCGAACCCCTTGTAAGTGTAGACCGGCACTACTGCCGTGCCTTTCTAGAGGGACGTGCCCGTCCCCCCTCACGCAGCAAAGCTGCGCGAGCCTTCCCCCACCGCGCGTCACTCGCGCGCGTTTTCACGCCGGCGGTCACTGCCGCTCCTCCGCCGTGGTCAGCAGCACTTCTTCGATCGTGGTCATGCCCGCCAGCACCTTGTTGGCGCCGTCTTCGCGGAGCGTGCGCATGCCGCCGCGGATGGCCGCCTGCTTGATGGTGTTGGTGTCGGCGTTCTTGAGCGCGAGCTGACGGACCTCGTTGTCGAGGAGCAGGAGCTCGTAGATGCCGATGCGGCCCTTGTAACCGGCCTTGCCGCAGCGAGGGCAGCCGCCGTCGCGCGCCGTGAACAGCATGCCGGGCGGCGGCGCCGGGACCTTGATGCGAAGCCCCGGCGGCTTGAGCGTGCCGGCGAAGAAGCCCTCGGGATCGATGCCGATCTTCTGCAGCTCCTCGGCGGTGGGCTTGTACGTGACGCGGCACTCGGTGCAGAGACGACGCACGAGCCGCTGCGCGAGCAGGCCGACGAGCGAAGACGCGACGAGGAACGGCTCGATCCCCATGTCGACGAGGCGCGTGATGGCACCGGCGGCGTCGTTGGTGTGGATGGTGGAGAACACGAGGTGACCCGTGAGCGACGCCTGGATGGCCATCGACGCGGTCTCTCCGTCGCGGATCTCGCCGACCATGATGACGTCGGGATCGTGACGCAGGTAGGAACGAAGCACCGAGGCGAACGTGAGGTCGATCTTCGAGTTGACCGGGACCTGCGTGATGCCCTCGAGCTGGTACTCGACAGGATCTTCGACGGTGAGGATGTTGAGGTCGGCCGTGTTGATCTTGGCGAGGCAGGCGTAGAGCGTGGTCGTCTTGCCGGAGCCCGTGGGGCCGGTGACGAGCACGATGCCGTGCGGCCGGTGGATGAGGTCATCGATGATGACGAGGTGATCGTCCGCGAAGCCGATGTCGGCGAGGTCGTGGAGGATGCTCGACCGATCGAGGAGGCGGATCGTGATGCGCTCGCCGTTGACGCCAGGAGCCGTCGCGACGCGCATGTCGATCTCCTTGCCGGCGATCTTGCGACGGATGCGACCGTCCTGCGGCAAGCGCTTCTCCGCGATGTTGAGGCCCGCCATGATTTTGAGGCGCGAGATGATCGAGTTGATGTAGTTGCGGTTCGCGTGCTTTGCCTCGACGAGGTTGCCGTCGATGCGGTAGCGGACGATGAGCTCCTTCTCGCGCGGCTCGACGTGGATATCGGAGGCGCGCTCCTTGACGGCCTGGAACATCACCGAGTTCACCCAGCGGATGATGGGCGCCTCATCGGTGAGATCGAGGATGTCGACGAGCTCCTCGGCCTTGCCGTCCATCGACTCTTCGTCGTCGGAGCCGAGCTCGACGCCGCCTTCCTGACGCGCGTAGAGCTTGTTGATCGCCTCGAGGATCGCGTCGGCAGGCACCACCACGAGCTCGAGCTCGGCGCGCAGCGTGCGTGCGACGTCGTCGATGACGTGCACGTCGAGCGGGTCGGAGACGGCGACCTCGCAGCGACCGCCCGGGAAGCCCGAGCGGGCGGGGCCGGTGCGTCGCACGGGCATGATGCAGTGCTGCTTCGCGAAGTTGATGGGCACCATCGCGACGAGCTCCGCGTCGCACTCCTCGAGCTTCAGGGTCTCGCGCACGGGCAGATCGAGCTGGTGTGCCACCGCCTTGCACACATCATCCTCGTTGACCGAGCGCGCGCGCACGAGCAGCTCGCCGAGGCGACCCCCCTCCTCGGCCTGGATGCGCAGCGCCGCGTCCAGCTGCGGCTCCGACATGTCGGTCGTGCGCAGGAGGATCTGCCCGAGCAGCTCGGGACGCGACGCACGCCGGGCCAGAGCGTGGCCGCCCCCGATGCGTGCCTCCACCGCGGAGGCGCCTGGCTGGGTGCGCTCGTCGTCCATGAGCTAGTGGCTCGGTCCCGGCTGGCCGGACGGGCCCGGAGGAACGATCGGCGGCTTCTCCGACTGACCCGGCCCCAGCGGACGCGGCGTCGGCACGAACGGGATGTCGAGCGGCCCCTCGAGCTCGCGGCGCTGCATCGCGACCTCGGCGTCGCGCAGCTCGGAGGCCTCGAGCTCGGCCTCGTGCGCCGTGCGGTTGATCTCCTCGAGCAGGCCGCGCTTGCGGTGATAGTCGACCTGCGCCTCGTAGTCGCGCTCGTCGTGGAACGCGGACGACCGCTCCATGAACTCGCGACGCTCGCGCAGCTTGCGCTCGAAGAGGTGACGCATGTCGGACACGTCCTTGATGATGTACGGCGTCAGGATGATGAGCAGGTTCTGTTTGACGATCGCCTTGTTCGTCTTCTTGAACAGGTAGCCGAGGATCGGGATGTCGCCGAGGAGCGGCACCTTCTGCACCGTCTCGGAGATGCTGTCCTTGATGAGGCCGCCGAGCACGATCGTCTGCTGATCGCGGACCGTGACCTGCGTCTTCAACGTGCGCTTCGTGGTCGACGGGCCGAGGCCGTTGTAGTTCGGGTTCGCGACGTCGGAGATCTCGTTCTCGATCTCGAGGCGCACGAAGTCCCCGGTGTTGACGTGGGGCGTGATGTCGAGCTTGAGGGCGACGTCCTGGCGCTGCACGGAGGTTCCGATGCCGCCTGCGACCGCGGGACCGCCCGCCGCACCGGCGACCGAGCCGAACGACGAGACGCCGAGGGCGCCGGGGAACGGCAGGTTCTGACCGACCGAGATCGAGGCCTTCTCGTTGTCGGTCGTGAGGATGTGCGGCATCGAGATCACGTTGACGTCGCCGTTGTTCTGCAGGAACTGCACGAAGACGCCGAACGACGGCACCGACGTGCCGGACGGCAGACCGAGCAGCTTGTCGGCGTTGGGGATCGAGGGACCGCGGAGGCCAGCGGCGAGGCCGGACAGCGAGGTCGGAGAGAAGAGGATCGAGTTGACGTCGGAGCTGGGCTCGGAGCCGCCGAAGAGGAGCGACTGTGAGCTGCCGGAGCCGATCGCGTTACCGCCGTGCCATGCGAA
>JBDTCO010000148.1:0-8007 GCA_039923495.1 Polyangia bacterium | reverse complement strand
AGCGGCATCGACCGGATGTCGATGGCCACGAAGGCGACCGACAGCGCGACCAGCGCGAACCACAGAAGCATCACACCGTCGATGATCATCGTTCGCCCTCAGGCCGCCTTTCCAGCATGGGATTACGGACGCCGGTCGCACCGACTGACGTCCGCTCCTGCGGACGCAGGGTTGTATCGACGCTGGTACCGGTGAGCAGACCCGAGTTCTGACGATCCGCTCTGATCTTGGCGTCGAACTCGCCGCGGAACTTGGTGAGGAAGCCCAGCATCGGCCACACGGCCGCATCGCCGAGCGCGCAGATGGTGTTGCCGCCGATGCCGTACGCGATGGACGCGAGCAGGGCCACGTCTCCCGGCTTGCCTTGTCCGCGCGCGAGGCGGCTCGACACCTTGCTGAGCCAACCGGTTCCTTCCCGGCACGGCGTGCACTGACCGCACGACTCGTGCGAGTAGAACTGCATGATGCGGGCGCAGATCGCGACGAGATCGGTGTCCTCGTCCATGACGATCACGCCGCCGGAGCCGGCCATCGTACGAAGGTGCTTGCCACCACCGATTTCGAATGGAACGCCGGGGCGCACTTCGACTACCTTGATGCGCTCGTCGGTCATGAGAGCGTCGAACTCGATGGGGACATCGAGCTCGGAAGCATCGAGCGGCGGCATCGACGAGCCGCCGGGGATGACGCACTTGACCTTCTTGCCGCCGATCATGCCGCCGCACACGTCGTCGATGAGCTCACGGAAGCTGATGCCCATCGGGAGCTCGAAGACGCCGGGCTTGTTGACGTGCCCCGACACGCAGAGGATGCGCGTGCCGCCAGAGCGACCCATGCCGAGATCGGCGAACCACTGTCCGCCCTTGTCGAGGATCGCGGGGATGTTGCAGATGGTCTCGACGTTGTTGACGATGGTGGGCTGACCGAAGGCCCCCTTGACGGCCGGAAATGGAGGCTTGATGCGCGGCCAGGCGCGCTTGCCCTCGAGCGAGTCGAGCAGCGCAGTCTCCTCCCCGGCGATGTACGCGCCAGCGCCGCGATGCACGGTGATGTCGCACTTCCACGCGCCGCGTCCGCCGGTCTGCAGATCCTTGCCGAGGTAACCGGCCGCGTACGCCTCATCGACCGCGGTCTGCAGCACCGCGTGCTCGCGCATCATCTCGCCGCGGATGTAGATGTACGAGTGGGTCGAGCCGAGCGCGTAGCACGACAGGATGATTCCCTCGATGAGCAGGTGCGGATCCCAGTAGAGGAGCTCGCGATCCTTGGCGGTGCCGGGCTCCGACTCGTCGGCATTGACGACGAGGTAGACCGTCTTCGCGTCCTTCGCGATGAACGACCACTTCATGCCCGTGGGGAAGCCCGCGCCGCCGCGTCCGCGCAGGTTCGACTTCTTGACCTCGTCGAGGATGGCGAGTGGCTGCATGGCGAGGCCCTTCGGAAGCACGGCGTATGCGCCGTGCTTCCTGGCCTCGTCGATGCGATTGGCGCCTTCGACACCGACGAGGCGGGTGACGATCTTGGGCATCTCTGCGCGACTGACAGGCATGGGTCCTCTTGGTGTCCGTGACCGTGGGCAGCGTGGTTCTTGCCGCGCGGCGGAGCGGGATCGGGCGGCAATTGCTCAGTACGGAGCTACTCATCTCAGGATGGCTCCTTGGGTCGGTGCTCAGAATGCGTATGCCATGCCGAGCGTGATCGTCTCGATCTCGCCGACGTGCTGGGTCGGCGCCCGCGTATGTCGGAGATCCATGGCGTCGCCCCTCAGCACAGGGCATACCAAGGTGCCGTCGCCTGGAGAGGCGCGGTTGGCGTGGCCTACAAGCGACCACGCGCCTCCGCCAGCTCACTTCGCGGGGGCGGTCGAGCGTTCCGCTCGCCGCGTACGCGCGGGACAATTTGTCCGTCGGGACGATCGTGTCACCGACCGCCAAGGACCAGGACGAGATCACATCCAGCGCCGGAACAGAACGAGGAACGCAGACAGTGCCCGAGGGAAGAACGGGCGCAGCGCCCAGTTGGCGAGCGTCACCTCGGTGCAATTCGCGAGGTCGGCCACGAACATCGCTTCAACCGCCATCGCGAAGGGCTCGTCCTCGATGATCGCGTTCACCTCGAGGTCGACGAGCAGCGATCGGGTATCGAGGTTCGAGGAACCCACGGTCGCCCAGCGCCCATCGACGCTCGCGGTCTTGGCGTGTAGCACGCGCCCATGCCACTCGAAGATGCGGATGCCAGCGCGGATGAGACGTCCGTAGGCGGCGCGCCCGGCATAGAGAACCGCCGGGACATCGGTCGTGCCAGCGACGATGATGCTCACCTTGACGCCGCGGCGAGCCGCACAATAAAGCGCACGTCGCATCCCACGGGGCGGAAGGAAATAGGCGCTGGTGAGAAGGACGCTGTGCTGCGACCTCGTGATCGCTGCGAGATAGGCGGCACGGACAGCGCGCCCGCACGCGCGGAAGCTGCTGCCGATGATGCGCACGCGCGCATCCGCATCGGGTAGGTCGTGCGCGCCGTATCGACGAGCATCGAAGGGCATGCCTCCGCTTCGTCGCCAGGTGAGCATGAACAAACGCTGCAACTCTATCGCCGCCGGCCCCTCGACAGACACGTTCGTATCGCGCCATCCACGCCCGTGGTCCTCGGGTGCGGCGTAGTCGTCGGCCAGGTTGAGGCCGCCGAGGTAGCCCATGCGCCCATCGACGACGAGCAGCTTGCGGTGGTCGCGATGCCACATCCGCGACAGAAACCGCCACGGCCACCCGCCGAATCGGAAGCGATGAAACGCGACAATACGGACCCCCGCCTCTCGGAGGCGCGTCTCGAGAGCAGCCGAGACGGAGGACCCCCAGCTATCGTAGATCAGACTGACCTCGACGCCTGCGCGCGCGCGAGCGCACAGTGCGTCCGCAAAGCGGGATCCGGTGTGGTCATCGCGCAGCATGTACGTCTCGAGGCAGACCGTCTGACGCGCTTCCGCGATCGCCCGCAGCATCGCGGGAAAGGCCTGAAGGCCGTCACGAAGCAGCGCAACTCGGTTCGAGCCGACCGTATACGTCGCGGAGGCGAGCGCGGCGATCTCGGAGTCTTTCGGGTGACGCAAGTTCGCTGAGACCACTTGCAGCGGTCTACTCTCGGCGACCGTCCTTCGCCGCCGCGAGTCTCTTCGCGCGTGGCCGATGAGACTCGCGAAGATGAGCGCGTTTCCCGCGAAGAGGCCGACCCGTGCGATGGTGAGCCGTTGCACCAGGAGAAGTATCTCCACGGGCAACGGCAGCGCGGTCATCGCAGCCACCACCCAGGGTCCCCAACGATATCGACGGTGCAGGATCCACGCTTCTGCAGCGCTGACGAGGCCCTGGGCGGCGAGTACGAGCACCAGGATGAGTTCGTGGATCGGGTTCGTCGCGCGGACGAGCACGCGCGAAAGGGCGACGCTCCATGCGTGCGTCACGTGCTGCTGCCAGCTCAGCGCGAGGTGGCGAAGTTGATCATGGAGTCCGACAGAGGACAGGACGAGCACGAGCGCGGCGACGGTGAGCACGACTGACTTGCCAACCTTGTACGCGATGATGAGTCGCAGCTCGGGCTCTTGTCCGTGCCTTCCACGCGCCATGGGTTGCCCGCCTCTCGGCTATCAACCCGACGCTGCGCGGCCCGACGCTGCGCGGCCCGACGCTGCGGGGCCCGACGCTGCGGGGCCCGACGCTGCGGGGATGGACGTCTGGTCGAGGTTCGGATCGGCCTGAACCAGGATCAACAAGCCACCGTTCTCGCAGCGGACGACGGCCCTGCATGAGGCACTCGACACGCTCCAGTCGCGCACTCCTCACCTCTCTCGACCAATCGCTACCCGGCGCGACAATTGCACAGGACGGGCGCTACCCACGCACGAGATAACGACGGCCAGCGATAGTGTCGAGGGTCTTCGGCGGACACCTTCAGGAGAAAACAGATGCGACTCGACTGGAAATCACTGGGAGCGGCGACGGCTTGCTTTCTCGCTCTCAACTACTTGATATGTGTTAGCTACTGCCTGTTATTCGGCGCCCAGATGTATCGCGCGTGGATCGAGCTCCTGCCCGGGTTCCACTGGATCTCGTGGGGCAGCTTCTTGCTCGGGCTGGTCGAAACGGTCGGCTACGGGCTCTTCTTCGGCGTCGTCTTCGCGGCGCTCTACAACCTCTTCCTTGGAAAAGGTGGGAGCCACACTTCATGAGCCATCCCTTGAATCCGCGCCGCGGTCGGCCAGCACATGTCTTGCTCGCACCAGGTTCTGTGCGTCGCTGGCGGGTAGCCGGGACTGCAGCGTGGCGAATGCCTGTGCTGATCGCGGCGCTGCTGATTCCAGGGCTTGCAGTGGCTCAACGGTGGCCCGGTTCACCGCAGCCGGTCAACTCGCCAAAACAGAAGGAGCTGCGGAAGATGTCGCTCGTCGACCAGAGCTTCGTGGGGGCGGCTGCGGCGCACCTCGACGCGAACGTCAAGCTCGGCGAGCTGGCTCAGAGCCGCGGGAACACCGCGGCGGTGCGCCAGCTCGGCGGCGAGCTGATGCGCACTCAGGGCGAGTTCCTGCACGAGCTGCAGCAGCTCGCGCATTCAGCGGAGTGGCCACTGCCTGCGAGCCCGACCTTTCGGAGGATCGAGATCTACCAGCACTTGCAGCACCTACCCGCCGACGGTTTCGACCGCGCGCTGCTCGATCAACTTGCGACGGACCTGGCTGACACGGTGGAGTTGTTTCGCAGCGAAGCAATGAGCGGAACCCACATATCGCTCCGCGCGTTTGCCCGTCGCCACAAGCGCGAGCTCAAGCGCGAAGTGAACGCCCTCCCGGTCGATCGCAACCCGAGGTAGCTCTCGCTCCATCCGGTCGCTGGTGCTGACGTGTCCCCCATTCTTCGGACCATTTGAAGCGTGAGAAAATGTCGTCTCGGCCCGCAACCAGGAGGGTCCCGAGATGCGCGAGACGTGCGGGCACGTGAGCCCTACGACCGCTGTCAACGTGGGCAGCAGCGACAGGATCGCCGCGTACCAGCGGGTCGAGCGGCTCGCGAGAGCCCGCCTGCCTCCGCCGCGCATGGCGTTGCACGCGAGCCGAACTCGATCGTGTAGGCTGCCGCGCCATGAAGGGCTCACTCCTGCGATGGCAAGGGCCCGCCGTGGCGGCGCTCTTCCTCGGCCTCATCGTGGGGATGGGACGGCTGCGCGCCGGCGGTGGCAGCGTGTACGAGAGGCCGCCGAGCGCCGAGATCCTCGCGGCCTCGCCATTTGCGTTTCACGAGCGCAGCCGCGAGGTGGGCCTGGCCGCGAGCCACCGGTACTACTTTCCCAACCCCGACACGAAGAGCTACCTGCCGCTCATGTCGATCCCGCCGTCCATCTCGGTCGTCGACGTCGACGAGGACGGCTGGATGGACGTGTACTTCGTGCGGCCCCACCCAGAGCAGCCGAACCTCTTCTTCCACAACGATCACGGGGTCTCGTTCCAGGAGACCGGCCGCGCGCTCGGGCTCGACGACATGCCCAAGCAGGACCCGGGCTCGATGGCGTTCTTCGCCGACTTCGATCGCGACGGGCACACCGACGTGATGCTCTCGCGCATGGGGTGTCACACCTACCTCGTGTGGAACGAGGCGCGACGGAGGTTCGAGCGCTCGAGCTCGTTCGAGCGCTACTGCTCGAACCCGAAGATGGTGAACGTCATCGACTTCGATCGGGACGGCTGGCTCGACGTCGTCTTCGGAAATTATTACCCCGACGTCGATCTGCGCACCTATCTGCCGCTGGCGCACGTCTTCGGACAGTCGGGCGTTCGCTCGGGCGGCCGCACCGAGATCATGTTCGGCAGCGCGACCGGCTTTCATCACCCACCACCCGCTCGCTTCGCCGCGCTGCACGCGCTGCAGGCCCACACCACCGCGGTCGGCATCCACGACTTCGACGACGATGGCTGGCCCGACCTGTTCCTCAGCGACGACTACTATTACGACGCGCTGTTCCGCAACGTCGACGGCAAGGACGCGGTGAACGCGACGCACCTCATGCCGTACGTGGAGCACGGATTTTCGGGCATGAACTCGGACTGGGCGGACTTCGACAACTCGGGCCGCATGAGCCTGTACGTCACGAACATGTACGTGCCGCCGTTCGCCACCACCAAGAACATCCTGTGGAAGTGGAACGGCAGCTCGTTCTCCAACGTGGCGGGGCAGGCGGGCGTGGGTCGATGCGGCTGGGCGTGGGGCGCCAAGTTCGCGGACTTCGACGACGACGGTGCGCTCGATCTCTTCGTCATCAACGGCAAGGCCCGCGGGCTCGGCGTGCACGATCGTTCGGACGCCACGCGGTCGTTCTCGTTCGTCCGCAACACGCTCGCGTCGACGCCACCGGAGCTTCGCTTCCGGCTCGCGCTCTACCCCGACTTCAACCGCTACGTGCAGTCGGGCTTCGAGCGCAGCTGTCTGTTCTGGAACCACGACGGTCACTTCGAGGACGTCAGCGCCAGCGCGGGCATCGACGACCTCGAGGAGGGTCAGGCGATCGCCCTCATCGACTGGGACAACGATGGCCGGGTCGATCTGCTCGTCGGCAACAACGGCGGCCCGCTGCTCGCATATCACAACGAGACGCCGCGGCACGGGCACTGGCTCGGCCTCGCGCTCGTCGGACCGAGCCACGCACGCGACGCGCTGGGCGCACGCGCCACGGTGCAGCTCGCATCGGGCAAGCGACTGCTCCGCGAGAAGAACCCGGGGAACGGCTACCGCGGGCAGAACGATCCGCGGCTGCACTTCGGGCTCGGTGAGGACGCGTCTCCCGTCGGCGTGGACGTGACGTGGCCGGACGGGATGCGCGAGCACTTCGGCGACGTCGCGACGGATCGCTACGTCACGCTCGAGCAGGGCAGCGGCGAGCGACGATGAAGCGCCTCGACGCGCGGCTGTTCGTGCTCGGCAACAACTTGCTGCTGCTCGGCTTCGGCCTCGTGCTGTTCGCGCTGCAGCGAAGCGCAGCGCAGATCGTGAGCAGCATCGGAGCCGCCATCGCCGTCGAGCTGCTGTTCAGCGTCCGCAAGCTGCGCGCCGCGCCGGATGTGCGCGCGCTCGTGAAGGACCGCGTGCTGTCGGCCTCCGTTGCGGGCGTGAGCCTGCTCATCCTCCTGCGCTCGACGGAGCCGTGGTTCTACCCCGCCGTGGCCGCGCTGGCGATCACGTCCAAGTACGTGCTGCGAACGCCGCGCGGCCATCTCTTCAACCCGACCAACTTCGCGATCGTCGCCGCGCTCGCCCTCGTGCCCGACTCGCTGCAGGTTCGCCCGGACCAGTTCTCGTCGTCGCCATGGCTCATGGTGATGACGGTCGCCTTCGGCGTCGCGGCCACGTCCGTCGGCGCCGTCTGGCGCTGCACGGCAGGCTACTACGCGACGGTGCTGCTCGTGGGGCTGCCGGTCGGCACGCTGCTGTTGCACGTGAAGCCGCTGTGGATCCTCGTGCCGGAGCTCAACACGAGCACGCTCATCTTCGCCTTTCTCATGATCACCGATCCGCGCACGACGCCGCGCGGCCATCGCTCCCAGCTGCTCTTCGGCGGGCTCGTCGCGCTCGTGCACCTGTGGATGCGCTCGCAGCAGCTCGTGTACTCACCGTTCATTGCGCTGTTCGTCGTGACGGCGCTGCGCAGCGCGAAGACGCCAGGACGCCCCGAATAGGAAAACAGCTTCGCGTCGCTGCGTCGGGTTGGCCACAGCGCGCCCCTCGTGACTCGCCGGTACTACGACCACCAACGCCCGACGACGCTACTGTTCTACGCAGTAGATCGCGATGCCCGAGTTGCAGGCGTAGATCAGACTAATCGACCACCAGTTGGCGATCGAGTCGACCTCGCCCGACGTGGCGTAGAGCGCCGAGGACGCCGAGGTCCAGTCGTTGCAATCTGCCGACATCGACGTCGCGGTGGTGCTCGGTGCCGACGCGCCCGTGAATGCGTACTGATGCAGCA
>JBDTCO010000147.1:0-34846 GCA_039923495.1 Polyangia bacterium | reverse complement strand
AAAAGGTGATCGCGCCTGCGGTGCGCGAGACGGCGAGCGTCGCATCGCCGGCGACGTCGTGGAGGGTGAACGTGGTGGTCGTGTCGGCGGGCGTCACGAGGAGGACGAGCGCACCGCCGGGCAGCGGTAGACCGAGCGTCGTCGCGTACGCGGCCGACATCCCAGCGCCAGGCTTCTCGCCGTCGAGCGGGACGATCGAGCCCTCGCGCAGGAACAGCGGGATCTTGATGGCATCACCGACGTAGCTCCTTGTGACCGTGCTGCCGGCCTCGAGCACGGCGGCGCCGTCGTCCCACCAGTCGAAGTAGCGCGCGCCCGAGGGCAGCGTGACGCTGCGTGTGCCCGTACCATCGAGGAACGGCGCGATGAAGAACGCTGGCCCGACGCTGAAGCGGTAGTCGCCGGGCCAGCTCGCCTCGTCGCCTTCGGGGACGATGAGGTTCCCACCGGTGCCGGCGTACGCGTCCTCGGTGAGGCTGTAGTAGTAGGGGACGAGCGCATCGTGCAGCGTCGCCCAGTAGCGATACGCGACGACGGCGTCGTCGCTGCGGACGGGCAGGTTCCACGGCTCGAGGTTGGCGCGGCCGTGCAGCTCCATGAAGGGGCTCATCGCACCGACGGCGAGCCAGCGCAGGAACACCTCGGCGTCGAACGGGATGGCCGTGGTGACGTCCTTGTCGTCGACGTCGAGGTACCCGCCGATGTCGGAGCCGATGACCTGGTAGCCCGCGACGGCGGAGCGGAACGTCTCGTCGAGCGCATCGGCGAGGCCGACGAAGTCGCGGCGGTTGTCACCCACCCACACGACGGGCGCCGTGTCCTTGGCGGCGAAGAAGCGGCCGGAGAACTGGTACGAGGCGTCGTATGCGCGGACCATCGTGACGAAGTCGTCGGCGCCCTTGCGTCCAACACCGTAGCCGAGGAAGTCGCGGTAGTACGCCTCGGAGTAGGCCTGGTGTGCGACGGGACCGGCCTTCGTGCGGATCGTGTCCTCGGTGATGTACTCCTCGCCGAAGTCGAGCTTCCAGCCGGAGATGCCCTGATCGAGCACGCCGTTCTGCAGCTCGTGCCACCAGGCACGCGCGGAGGGGTTGAAGAAGTCGAGGCCGGCGCCCGCGCCCTTCCACCACAGCCACGGCATGCCGTCGTCGACGAAGTAATGCTTCTTCAGGCCCTCGTCGTAGAGCACGTGGTCCATGGGGTACGTGTCGCCACCGACCTCGAGGTCGTAGGAGAAGTTGTTCATCATCTGCGTGGTCCAAAGGACGAGCCGCACGTGATCGGCGCCGAGGTCCGACACGAGCTTGCCGAAGTCGTGGTAGCGGACCGGGTTGGGGACGAAGGTGTTGTAGTCGGTCTCCCACGGGCTATCGAGCACGAGCGTCCCTACGGGGATGCCGCGATCCCGGAAGCCACCGACGAAGCCGTAGCTGTCGTCGGTGGTCGAGATGTCCTTCGAGATCCACGGCCTGAATGCCCAGCGCGGCGTGTGCAGCTTGGGCGTGGCCACGGGGCCTGGCACGCCTTCGCACCCAGGGAGAAGGGCCATCGCGAGCGCAACTTTGACGAGGGACGATCCGATGAGTCGCTTGGAGGTCATGAGCACGTGGTGAGGACGGGTGGGCTTTGGCGGATATAACCAACTATCTGCTGCACTGCACAAGAGCCCCTGGTACATACGAGTTGCCCATGTGGACGCTCCGGTTCTCGGCGGGGACGCTCGAGCTCGCTCCACCCTCTGCCGTGGCAGGCCAGGCAGGCCTCACCGCTGCTGCGATCGATCTGCCGCCGTCGTGGCGCTGGGATCCTCGCAGTGCGAGCCACCGGGCGCCGGCCATCGCCTATGCGGAGACGGTCAGGCACCTGCGGGCGCGCAAGGTCCCGTACGAGGACAGGGCGCGCGACTACGCGACGCTGTCGGTGTCGCCGCGCGTCCATCGCGTTCCGCGTCCGTACCAGTCCGAGGCGCTGACCGCCTGGCTCGGCGCGGAGCGACGCGGTGTCGTCGTGCTGCCGACGGGCGCGGGCAAGACGCAGGTCGCCATCATGGCCATCGACAAGGTGCAGCGAGCGACGCTCATCGTGGTGCCCA
This sequence comes from Polyangia bacterium, assembly GCA_039923495.1. Taxonomy (GTDB): domain Bacteria; phylum Myxococcota_A; class Polyangia; order Palsa-1104; family Palsa-1104; genus JBDTCO01. The sequence continues at coordinate 32,754 of JBDTCO010000147.1, read as the reverse complement.
CGCTCGACCTCGTGCGGCAGTGGTACGACCTCCTGCGCGCGGTGTTCGGTTGCCCCATCGGTCTCGTCGGAGGAGGGGATCACGACGTCCAGCACATCACCGTCACCACGTACGACTCCGCGTACCTGAAGATGGAGCACCTCGGCGCGCGGTTCGGCCTCGTGGTCTTCGACGAGGTACACCACCTGCCGAGCGCTGCGTACGCGCTCGCGGCGCAGCTGTGCATCGCGCCATTTCGCCTCGGGCTCACGGCGACGCCCGAGCGCCAGGACGGGCGCGAGGATGCGCTTTCGCAGCTCGTGGGTCCCACGGTCTACCGGCGCGACATCGTCGAGCTGTCCGGCGACTACCTCGCGACGTACGACACGGAGCAGGTCGAGGTCGACCTCACGCCCGAGGAGCGCCGCGAGTACGACGTGGAGCGGGGGCTCTACCGCGGCTTCGTCGAGCTGATGGGCATCCGCATGTCCACGCCGCAGGGCTGGGGTGACTTCATCCTCGCGAGCTCGCGAAACGAGGAGGGGCGGCGCGCGATGAAGGCCTACCGCCGGCAGCGCGAGCTCGCGTTCTGCGCGTCGGCGAAGATGGACTACGCGGAGGTCATCCTGCACGAGCACCGTCGCGAGCGCGTGCTGCTCTTCACTCAGGACAACGCCACGGCCTATCGCATCTCGCGGCGCTTCCTCGTGCCGTGCATCACGCACCAGACCAAGGTGCGCGAGCGCTCCGACATCCTGTCGGGCCTCGGTCAGGGCCGCTACGGCGCCATCGTCACGTCGAAGGTGCTGAACGAGGGCGTCGATCTCCCCGACGCGTCGATCGCCATCATCATGTCGGGCTCCGGGTCGGTGCGTGAGCACGTGCAGCGGCTCGGTCGCATCCTGCGTCGCAAGGGCGACAAGCGCGCGCTGCTCTACGAGCTCGTCACCGCGGGCACCGGCGAGACCTACACGAGCGAGCGCAGACGGGACCACAGTGCTTACCGCTGACCTCGTCGAGGTGCGCCGTCGCGGCGATGCCCTGCACCTCGTCGCGTTCGAGGGCGAACGACGCGCGCTCGCGCAGCAGCTCGCGCGTGGGCTGCTCGGTACCGCGCGCGCCCGCGTGGGCGACAGCCGCGAGGAGGTCGAGGCCGCGCTCGCCACCGTCGACGCACCGGCACGCGCGCGCAAGCTCCTCCTCGGGCTACGCAAGATCCTCGAGGACGCGTCCGGGTGGGAGGGCGCGGCGTCGCTCGATCCCGAGACCGTTCGGCGCGAGGTCTTCGAGCGCTCCGCCCGGACGCGCGCGGGGCTCGCCGAGGAGCAGCGCTACTCGCGAGACGAGGTGCTCGCGCAGTCGGCGGCTGCGCTGGGTACCACCGTCGAGGCCGTCGAGCAGGCGCTGTTCGCGGATCTGCGCGCGGCCGAGGTGCTGCGGACCATCGAGCTCGCCCACGCCGACGCGCTCGTTGATCGCTATGCGTCGGAGCAGGTGCAGGCCGTGCTGCTGCGCGCGGTGTCGGTGCGCGTGACGCTGCGCTGCGACAGCCCCGGTGCGTACCGCGCGCTGTTCCAGCGCATCAAGTTCCTGCGGCTCCTGTTCACGCTACGGCACGGCGAGGACGGCGCGTACGAGCTCGAGGTCGACGGTCCGTTCTCGCTCTTCGAATCGGTGACGAAGTACGGCCTCCAGCTCGCGATGCTCGTACCGGTGCTCGAGGCGGCGCGGCACTACACGCTCGTCGCCGACGTGCGCTGGGGCAAAGGCGAGCTGCGCCAGTCCTTGCGCTTCTCCTGCGAAGGCGGCTCGAACACGCCCGCGCAGCGCGCGCTCTCCGACGAGGCGCAGGGTCTGCTCGACGCGCTTGCGGAGGAGGGTGGCCCGTGGAGACCGCGCGTGTGCGACACCATCCTCGATCTGCCGGGCGTGGGGCTGTGCGTCCCGGACCTCGAGCTCCAGCACAAGAAGACCGGCGAGGTCGTGTACGTGGAGCTGATGGGTTTCTGGAGCCGCGACGCGCTCTTTCGTCGCAAGGGGCTCGTCGATGGCGGCCTCCCCGCACGCATCGTCTTCGTGGCGTCGAGCCACCTGCGCGTGCGCGAGGAGCTGCTCGCCGACGATCAGACGGGCTCGCTCTACGTCTACAAGCGCGTGCCGTCCGCCAAGGTGCTGCTCGAGCGGGTCGCCGAGGTCGCGCGACGACCTGGTAAAAAACGATGAGGTTCGTTGCTCTCTTTGCGCTCCTGCTCGTCGCGTGCAAGGAGAAGCCGCTGCCTCCTGTGCCGCCCGATCTCGCTTGGCCGCGCGTCCACGGCCTCGGCGTCTACCACCGACCGATCACCTGCGCCGACGGGGGCGACTTCGACGATGGGCTGCGCCTGTACTACGCGTTCGACGTGGAGGCGGCGGAGGCGGCGTTCAGGCGCGCCGCGTCGACACCGTGCGCCATCGCGGAGTGGGGCGTCGCGCTCGCCCTCGGGCCCAACATCAACACACCGCAGCTCCCGGAGAGGCGGGCAGCGGCGCATGGCGCCATCCTGCGCGCGCTAGCGATCCCGACGACGAGCCCCGTCGAGCGAGCGCTGGTCGAGGCGCTCGCCGTTCGCTACGAGGGCACCGACATCGCCGCGTCCGATCGCGCGTATGCCGACCGCATGCGGGCCGTCCGCAAGCAGTACCCGAACGACTCCGACGTGCAGGCGCTCGCCGCCGAGTCTCTGCTCGACCTGCATCCGTTCGCGCAGTGGACGCCCGATGGCAAGCCGGCCGCCGACACGCCCGAGCTCGTGGAGCTCCTCGAGACTGCCCGCGCACGCGATCCTGCGCACCCTGGCCTCATGCACTACTACATCCACGCGATGGAGAGCTCGCCTGCGCCTGCGCGTGCGCTCGAGGCGGCGCGCACCATCGGCACGCTCATGCCATCGCAGGGCCACCTCGTGCACATGCCGTCGCACATCTTCTTGCGGGTGGGCCTCTACCAGGAGGCGGCGGACTGGAACAAGAAGGCAATCGCCGTCACCGCCGAGACGACGCACGGTCCGCTCTACGAGATGTACGTGCTCCACAACCACCACTTCCTGTGGATGGCGCTGCTCTGGATCGATCGCGAGAGCGAGGCGCTGCGCCAGGCCGAGCTGCTCGCCGCTCATGCGACGCCGCAGATGGTCGCGTCGATGCCGGGCATGGAGACGCTGCTCACGCTGCCGGTGCTCACGCGCGAGCGCTTTGCCGACTGGCAGGGGCTCCTCGCGTACCCGATCATCCCGCCGTCGCAGCCGTACGCGCACGCGGTGCAGGCTGCCCTGCGTGTGATGGCCGAGGCGCGGCTCGACCTCGCGCGCCCGGCGCATCTGGCGGAGCTCGAGCGCTTCGTTCTGACCATCCCGAAGGACCGCTCGATGGGAGCGAACGATGCGCGGGACGTGCTCGCGATCGCGGTCGACGAGGCGCGCGCGGAGGTCGACTTCGACACCAAGGGTCACGCGGAGGCCGGGCTGGCTGCGCTCCGACGCGCGGTCGTCGCCGAGGACGCGCTCCGCTACGACGAGCCGCCGAGCTGGCCCGTCCCCGCGCGCGAGCTGCTCGGCCCGCGGCTCGTCGCGGCCGGACACCTCGACGAGGCGCGCGCGGTGTTCGAGGCCGACCTGAAGCGGCATCCGAACAATCGCTGGGCTGCGCAGGGGCTCAAGTCGGTCGCAGCGCACGAACGGAAGCGCTGACCACTCTCCACACTCGTGGTATAGGGGCCGCCCATCGTCCCTGGAGGCATCATGGTCGGCCGCATCACTTCCTTTTCCCTCGCACTCTCCCTCGTGTTCGCCACGGGCTGCACCAAGGCCGGCGGCGGCACTGCCGAGCCCAAGACCGAAGAGCAGAAGACGCTGTACGCCATCGGTCTCGTGATCGCGCGCCAGACCAACCCGTTTGCGCTCAAGCCCGAAGAGATCGCGTACGTCTCGCAGGCGATGGCCGACGTCGCGGCGAACAAGACGCCCGCCGTCGACCTCGCCGTCTACGGCCCCAAGATCAACGAGCTCGTGAAGGCTCGCGCCGGCGCGCTCAAGGAGCGCGAGACCGCACGCGCCAACGAGGAGAAGAAGGCCGGCGCGGCCTTCCTCGACACGGCCGCGAAGGAGGCGGGCGCCACGAAGCTCCCGTCGGGCCTCGTCTACCGCGAGATCAGCCCCGGCACCGGCGAGATGCCGAAGTCGACGGACCGCGTGAAGGTGAACTACACGGGCAAGCTCCGTGACGGCAAGGTCTTCGACACGTCGGTCGGCAAGCAGCCCGTCGTGTTCGGCCTCAACGGCGTCATCCCGTGCTGGACCGAGGGTGTCCAGAAGATGAAGGTCGGCGGCAAGGCGCAGCTCACCTGCCCTTCGGACCTCGCCTACAAGGACGGCGGCCGCCCCGGCATCCCCGGTGGCGCGACGCTGTCGTTCGAGGTCGAGCTCCTCTCGATCGAGCCGCCGGCGCCCGCGCCGACGATGACGATGCCCGGGATGGGCGGGATGGGCGGGATGGGCGGCATGCACCCCGGCATGGGTCCCGGTGGCGCGCCGCACGCGATGCCGCCGCTCGGCAACCAGATGCACCCGTCGACGCTGCCTGCGAAGCCGGCCACGACCACGAAGTAGCTCGCTCTACCGCTCCAGCACGTCGACCGGTCCGGCACCCTCGCGAATCAGCTCGAGGGTGCCGTTCGACAGGTCCACCACCGTCGATGGCTCCAGGCCCGACGGTCCCGTATCCAGGATGATCTCGAGGCCCGGAAACCGATCCGCCAGCTCCTCGGCGTCGAGCGGCGGCGTCTCGCCATGGCGCGCGGCCGTCGTCGAGATGATGGGGTGACCGAGCTCCTTCACCAGCGCGACAGCGACGGGCGAGTCGGGCACGCGGATCCCCACGGTACGATTCTTCAGGTGCAGCACGCGCGGCGTCTCGCGCGTCGCCTCGAGGATGAAGCAGTACGGACCGGGCAGCACGCGACGCAGCAACCGGAACGCCGCCGTGTCGAGCTGCGCGAACACCGCGACCTGCGAGAGGTCCGCGCAGATGAGCGCGAGCGGCTGCGTCTTCGGCATGTTCTTGATGAGGTAGAGGCGGTCGATGGCCTTGCGATCGAGCGGGTTGCAGCCGAGCGCGTAGACCGTGTCGGTCGGATAGCCGATGACCTCCCCCGCTCGGAGCGCGTCGGCTGCGCGCTTGATCTTGCGCGGCTCCGGGTGCGTGGCGTTGATCTCGATGCGCATGTCGGCGCCAGTGTAGCGCGGCTGGCGACGTGGGCGGCCGGCGACTCGCCTCGGCTGGCGTGGGCAGTCGCCACAGCCACGGCGTGCGACGCGATATCGCCACGGTGCGTCGTTTCGGCAGGTACTGGAACGCGAGCCTGGTCATCCTCGTGGATGCCGACTGAGGCTGTGGCTTTCGTAGTTCACGATGCAGATCGAATCGTTGGAGCACCTGGCGAAACTAGCTTCGCGTCGTTCCTGCTCCGGACGCCCGCGACCGCGTTGTCGCGCGACCGTGGCACGGATCGCGCAATACGTTCGGGTGGGAAAACCAAGTGACCTACCTCGACCCCATCACCTCGACGCAAACCACCCTGCCGCGGAGCAGACGCCGAAGGCGTGTCGCGAGGTCCGTGGCCACGCTCCGCGACGTCCCGGCCCTGCCGAGCACGCCGACGGTAGAGGACCAGACGCGCCTTTACGAAGACGACGAGGACGACGCGGTCGACGTGCTGCGCCGCCTGCGAGAGCTCTCCCGCATCTCCGGCAGCCTGCCTGCGATCCGCGACGAGGGTGCGCTGCTGCGCGAGGTCGTGGCGGGCCTCGCGCGCTACTTCGACGAGCGCTGCACGGTCCGCATCTTCGTGACCGATGCCGATGGTGACGCGAGCCTCGGCTACGTCGCGTCGTCGGGCTCGCGCATCGAGCCGGTCGCTTGCGCCGGCCTCGACGCTCTGGCTCCGCTGCACCGCGATCTCTTCCTCATGCCGCTCACGCTCTCGTCCGAGCAGGCGGGCCGCGGCACCATCCTGTCGGCGCCGCTCATCGAGGGCACCGCGTTGCTCGGTTTGCTGCTCGTGGAGGGGGAGCCGAGCCTTCGCCTGGGACAGTACGAGCTCGAGACGCTCGCCGGTGTTGCCGCGCAGAGCTCGATGGCGCTCGCGCACCTGCGCTCGACGGGTCGCTTGCTCGAGAGCCGCAAGATGGAGCGCGACTTCGAGGTCGCGCGTCGCATCCAGCGCAGCTTTCTGCCGCAGGTGCCGGAGCGCATCGCGAAGTTCCGCATCGCCACCCGCTACCAGCCGGCCTATCACGTCGGCGGCGACTTCTACGACGTGCTCCCGACCGACGACGGCAAGCTGCTCGCGACGATCGGCGATGTCTCCGGCAAGGGGGTCTCGGGCGCGCTGCTGATGGCACGCGTCACCTCCGAGCTCCGCCGCATCTCGAGCGTCGAGCACGACCCGTGCGCGATCCTCACCGAGCTCGATGGTGTCCTCGCGTCGCAGATCGCAGACGACACCTTCGTCACGGCCGCTTGCGCGCTGCTCGATGCGGAGCGGCGCACATGCACGGTCGCGAACGCCGGCCACGTGATCCCGATCCTCCGCAGGGCGTGCGGCAAGGTGGAGAGCTTCTCGCAGCCATCCGGTCCTCCTCTGGCGATGGATAGCGGCCAGTCATGGGCCGACGAGAGCATCCAGATGGAGCACGGCGACATCCTTTTGCTGATGACCGATGGCGTCCTCGATGCGCTCCACACCGACGAGGATCCGCTCGGACTGCGTTCGCTCGAGTCGCTCGTCGCGCGCATGCCACCCGACGTGTTCGACATCAACGCGCGCATCCTCGCCGAGGTCGCGAGCCGCACGGGCGGCATCGTGGACGACATCACGCTCGTTGCCATCGAGCTGTGCGAGTAGCACGCGCACGTTGATCCCGACCGCGCGCCACGGCAAGATGGCGCGAACGGTGAGCACCTTCGGGTACAGCGCACAGCAGGTCGCGGAGCTCGTCGACCTCCCCAGGGTCGAGGTGCATGCGCTCGTGCGTGCGGGCTACATCGTGCCGGAGCGCGGCGCGCGTGGTGCGCTGCGCTTCTCCTTCCAGGACCTCGTGCTGCTGCGTGCGGCGCGCGCGCTCCTCGACGAAAAGATCCCCGCGCGACGCGTCCGTCGTGCGCTCGGCCTTTTGCGTGCTCGGCTGCCGGTCGGTCGTCCGCTCTCGTCGCTGCACATCTCCGCGCACGGCAACACCATCACGGTGCGGGACGGCTCCCGCACGTTCGAGCCCGAGTCCGGTCAGTCGCTCTTCGACTTCTCCACCGCTCCGATGCGGGAGGGGACGTCGGTCATCCTTCGCGCGCAGCCGAAACAGACCACGCCGCGATCGGCTGCGGAGTGGTTCGCATGGGGCTGCGAGATCGAGATCGCGGATGCCGCCGAGGCACGGCGCGCATACGAGCAGGCGATCCTCGCCGACCCCGCGCATGCCGACGCGCTCGTGAACCTCGGGCGCCTCTACCACGAGGCAGGTGAAGCCGCCGAGGCGCGTCGACTCTACGAGCGCGCGCTCGAGGAGCGGCCCGAGGACTCGGTCGCCGTGTTCAACCTCGGTGTCGCGCTCGAAGATCTCGGCGTCGTCCGCGACGCCATCACGCAGTACCGCCGCGCGCTGCGCCTCGATCCGGGCTGCGCCGATGCGCACTACAACCTCGCGCGGCTCTACGAGCGCGGCGGCGAGCACTCGCGCGCGCTACGCCACCTCGGCGCGTACCGTCGGCTCGTGCATCCGACGAAGTAGCGCTGCCTACGGCTGGACGCCGACGACGCCGAGGCCGTTTGCCACGTCGCCACCCAGGTCGAACAGCCCGAGGTCCGTCACGGCGCCGAGCAGCGTGAACTGCAGGTGCCGCACGCCACCCACCTCGGCGATGAACGCGTGGCCCTTGAGCACGCCGCGCGAGACCAGCACCGAGATGCCCGGCAGCATCGGCTTGGCACCCATGTACGTGAGCTCGCCCTGGTTCACGAACGGCTTCGTCGCGTTCGTGGGATCGTAGGTGAGGCGATAGATCGCGTTGCCGTAGCCCGACATCACGATCGCGGCGTTGTCGTACGGCGACGTGAGGATCGCGTACGGATCGACGATGGGCGTGAGCAGCTGGGTCGCGGTGAGGCCGGTCGCTGTGACGGCGACGACGGCTACGCGGTTGTCCTCGCCGGAGAACTCGCTCGAGTCGCCGAAGAGCACGAACTTGCCGTCGTGCGTGACGGCCTGGCCGGTGATCTGCGACTTCTGATCGGGGAAGGCCGCGACGCTCGCTATGCGTGCATATGGCGCGAGCGTGATGCGGTGGACGTTGTCGGTGGCTGCGGCACCGTCGAGCCCACGCGCGGCGAGCGCATAGTCGCCACCGGCGAGTGGCTCGAGGCCCGACGGCACATCCGCTGCGGTGACGAGCGTGGCCTGGCCGAGCGAGCCGTCGCAGTAGATCGGTGCGGTGTAGACGCCGCCGTGGTTCGCGGTGGTGTCGGGATCGAGGATGTAGAGCTGATCGCCGGCCTGCGACATCACGAGCCGCGATGCGTACGCGCCCGCCTCGAACATCGGCGCGATGACCTTGACGACGAGATCGCCGCTCACCGCGAAGATGCCGATGTTGCCGTTGTCCTGGCTCGCGTACCCGAACTTGCCGTCGGGCGTGAACACGATGTCGCCGTTGCTGTTGGTGCCCATCGAAAAGTGCGTGCCGGGCCGCGTGATGGCGCCGTTGGTGGCGAGCGCGAGGACCTCGTAGTCCGTGGCGGCGGAGCCATCGGCCGCGAACGGGTGCGAGACGACGAGCGCGCGCGTCGCCTCGGTCGACGTCGCGGTGCGCGTGCACACGGCGAGGTCGGCGCCGGGCGACAGATCGCTCGCGGCATCGACGGAAACGCTCGCATCGCCGACACCGAGATCGTCAGGCGCGGCCGTCTTTGCCTGATGACACGCGGACAACAACAAGACGGCGAAAGCCAAGGAAGTCGTCTTCATCGGGTCCCTTTAGCACGACCGAAGCAAGAGATCGTTCGTGATACGGTCCGGTCCCAGCGGAGGGTGTGGATGAGGCGTGTGGGGGCTGGCGGTGGTGGCGTCGTCGTGACGAGCGGCCGCGGCGTTCTGCGACCTCGGGCTCACCGCGACGTAGGTCCTTTCACCATCTCGTGCGTACGAAGGCCGATGGAGGCTAACGAATGAAGTTCTGGGTGGTCACAGGGTTGCTGGTCTTGACGATGGGGCGGAGCGAGGCGTTCTGCGGCTTCTTCGTCGCCGGCTCGAACGAGAAGCTGACGAACAACGCGTCCCAGGTGGCGATCCTGCGCGAGGGCAATCGCACGTCGCTGACGATGGCGAACACGTACAAGGGGCCGCCCGAGAACTTCGCGATGGTCGTGCCCGTGCCGGTCGTTTTGCACAAGGAGGACGTGAAGACGTTGCCGCTCGATGTGTTCACCCACATCGATGCGCTGTCGGCGCCGCGCCTCGTCGAGTACTGGGAGCAGGACCCGTGTACACCGCCGCGTGTGGCACATCCGCAGCGGAGGCGCGGGGCGATGTCCACCCTCCCCGCACCACCGCCCAAGAGCATGGCGAGCTCGCACGGGGTGACCATCGAGGCGCAGTTCGTCGCGGGCGAGTACCAGATCCTCATCCTGTCGGCGAAGGAGTCGGGCGGGCTCGAGGCGTGGCTCGTCGAGCACCACTACAAGATCCCCGCCGGAGCCGCCGAGGCGCTCGCGCCGTACGTGCGCAGTCAGATGAAGTTCTTCGTCGCCAAGGTCGACATCGACAAGGTAAAGCGTGACGCCCACGGTGTCGTGCAGCTCTCGCCGCTGCGCGTGACCTACGAGTCCAACGAGGTGCGCCTGCCGGTCCGGCTCGGGCTGCTCAACGCCGAGTCGAAGCAGGACCTCATCGTCTACCTGCTCAACCCCGACTCGCGCTTCGAGGTCGCGAACTATTCGAACGTGTTCATCCCGACGAACCTCGACGTCGTCGAGCAGGTGAAGAACAACTTCGCGTCGTTCTACGCGGAGCTCTTCGACGCGACGCTCGCTGCGCGGCAGGGCAAGGCCGTCGTGACCGAGTACGCGTGGCAGACGACGTCGTGCGATCCGTGCCCGACGGAGCCGCTGTCGCCCGGTGACCTCGCCACGCTCGGTGCATCGGGGCAGCAGAGCGCTCCTGTGCGCGGTCGCTGGGCCGGTGGCTACGCGCCGTGGGTGCTGACGCGCATGCATGCGCGCTACGACCGCACGAGCCTCTCGGACGATCTCGTCTTCAAGACCGCGCCTCCGATGATGGGGGGCCGCGCGGAGTGGAATGGCAAGTCTGCCGACGCGGGCGCGCAGCCGAGCCCCGGCGCGAACAACTTTCAGGCCCGCTACATCGTCCGCAACTACTGGAAGGGCGCCGTCTCGTGCAAGGACCCGCACTTCGATGTGTGGGGTGGACCGCCGGGGTCTGGCGACGGCTACCGCCCGAAACCAGCGGCGGCGCAGGGCCTCGCCACCGCGCCGCGCGGCAAGATAGCGCTGCGCACCGCGGTGCAGTCTCCGGTGCCTACGCTCGGCCTGTCCGGGCAGCCGCCGCAGCGTCACAAATGAGGAGCCTCGTCCTCGGTACGCTGCTCGCGGCCTCGCTCACCGTCGGTGCGCACGCCGACGCCTTCTGCGGGTTCTTCGTCGCCGGCTCGAACGAGAAGCTGACCAACAACGCGTCGCAGGTGGCGATCCTGCGCGAGGGCCGTCGCATCGCGCTCACGATGTCGAACACGTACCAGGGGCCGCCGCAGAACTTCGCGATGGTCGTGCCGGTGCCCGTCGTGCTGAAGAAGGAGGACGTGAAGACGCTGCCGCTCGACGTCTTCGCACACATCGACGCGCTCACGGCGCCGCGTCTCGTCGAGTACTGGGAGCAGGATCCATGCGCGCCGAGTGACGAAGAGAAGGACGACAGTTTAGGTGGCCTGGCCGCTCCGACCACGGCCGTCCCAGCAAAGCCAAAAGGCGGCAGTCACGGCGTCACCATCGAGGCCCACTTCGCCATCGGTGAGTACGAGATCCTCGTGCTCTCGGCGAAGGAGTCGAACGGACTCGAGACATGGCTGCGCGAGCACGGCTACACGCTGCCCTCCGGCGCCGCCGCTGCGCTCGCGCCGTACGTGCGCAGCCAGATGAAGTTCTTCGTGGCGAAGGTCGACATCACGAAGGTCAAGCGCGACGAGCACGGCACGGTGAAGCTCTCACCTCTGCGCATGACGTACGCGGCCGACGAGGTGCGCCTGCCGGTGCGCCTCGGCCTGCTCAACGCGGAGGCGAAGCAGGACCTCGTCGTCTACCTGCTCGATCCTCACTCGCGCTTCGAGGTCGCGAACTATCCGAACGTGTTCGTGCCGACGAACCTCGAGGTGCTCGAGCTGGTCAAGAAGAGCTTCGCGTCGTTCTACGCCGAGCTCTTCGACGCGACGCTCGCGCAGAAGCAGGGCAAGGCGGTCGTGACCGAGTACGCGTGGCAGACGTCGTCGTGCGATCCGTGTCCGACGCCGCCGCTCCAGCCCGCCGATCTCGCCACGCTGGGTGCGAGCGACAAGGCCGACGGCAAGCAGACCGTCGGGCCAACGTGGGCCTCGTGGGTCGTCACGCGCCTGCACGCCCGCTACGATCGCGCCACGCTCGCCGACGATCTGGTGTTCCGTTCAGCGTCGCCCATCGTCGGTGGCCGCGCGAGCTACCGTGGCACGCAGGCCGACACCGGCGCGAAACCGAGCGCCGCGAACAACTTCCAGGCGCGCTACATCGTGCGCAACTACTGGAAGGGGGCATCGAGCTGCGCGGCACCGAGGTGGGGACGCTGGGGAGGCCCGCCGGGTGGCATCGAGCCAGAGCCCGTCGCCGCGCAAGGACTCGCCACGGCAGCGCGCGGAAACATCTCGTTACGCAGCGTCGTGCGCTCGGCGGTGCCGTCGCTGAAGCTGCCGGGCATGGCGACACCGAAACACCAAAAGTAGCTGGTCCATGGGGGACTTCATGAAGCGTGTAGTGCTGGGGTTGATGTTGCTTGCGGGAGTGACGGGGCGGAGTGACGCGTTCTGCGGGTTCTTCGTCGCGGGCTCGAACGAGAAGCTGACGAACAACGCGTCACAGGTGGCGATCCTGCGCGAGGGCAATCGCACCTCGCTGACGATGTCGAATGCGTACAAGGGCCCGCCGGAGAACTTCGCGATGGTGGTGCCCGTGCCCGTGGTCGTCAAGAAGGAGGACGTGAAGACGCTGCCCGCGGACGTGTTCGCGCACATCGACGCGCTGTCGGCGCCGCGGCTCGTCGAGTACTGGGAGCAAGATCCGTGTGCGCCGCCCATGCCGGTGGCCCCGCCCTCCGTGATGTACGAGCGGATGGACCGAGGCGCGGTCGAGAAGCCCGCGCCCGCGCACGGGGTCAAGATCGAGGCCCACTTTGCCGTCGGTGAGTACGAGATCCTCGTGCTGTCGGCCCAGGAGTCGGATGGTCTCGAGACGTGGCTGCGCGAGCACCACTACACGATCCCACAGGGCGCGGCCGCGGCGCTCGCACCGTACGTGCGCAGCCAGATGAAGTTCTTCGTCGCGAAGGTCGATATCAAGAAGGTGCAGCGCGATGCGCAGGGTGTCGTGCAGCTCTCGCCGCTGCGCGTGAGCTACGAGTCGAACGAGATCCGGCTGCCGATTCGCCTCGGGCTGCTCAACGCGGCGGCGAAGCAGGACCTCATCGTGTACATGCTGAGTCCCGACTCGCGCTTCGAGGCGGCGAACTATCCCAACCTGTTCGTGCCGACGAACCTCGACGTGCTCGGCCAGGTGAAGAAGAGCTTCGCGTCGTTCTATGCGGAGCTCTTCGACGCGACGATCGCGCCTCGCCAGGGCAAGGCCGTGGTGACCGAGTACGCGTGGCAGACGACCTCGTGCGATCCGTGTCCGACGGCGCCGCTCACGCCCGGCGACCTCGTGACGCTCGGCGCCGCCGGGCAGGGCACCACGGGGTATCACGGCCAGTGGAACGGCAACGACTACGCGCCATGGGTCCTGACGCGCCTGCATGCGCGCTACGACCGCTCGGCGCTGTCCGACGATCTCGTGTTCCGCACCGCACCGCCGATCGTCGGCGGTCGCGCGCAGTACGACGGCGAAGCGGCCGATGCGGGGGCCAAGCCATCGAGCGACGTGAACAACTTCCAGGCCCGCTACATCGTGCACAACTACTGGAAGGGCCCCGTTGCGTGCAAGAGCCCGACGTGGGGCACCTGGGGTGGACCGCCCGGCGGCGAGGTGTCGGCGCCCATCGCTGCCCGCGGCCTCGCCGAGGCGCCGCGCGGGAAGATGGCGCTGCGCTCGGTCATACGCTCGCCGGTGCCGAGCCTCGGGCTCCCGGGCCAGGCGCCCCCGCACCACAAGTAGATCGTCTCGCTCGTTCGTGCGTTGCAATCCAAGGAGGCTTCATGAAACGCTGGCTGGTCGGATCGTTGTCGCTGCTCTCGCTCGTGGTGTCCGCACCGAGCGAAGCATTCTGCGGGTTCTTCGTCGCCGGCTCCAACGAGAAGCTGACGAACAACGCGTCGCAGGTGGCGATCCTGCGCGAGGGCAACCACACGTCGCTGACGATGTCGAACGCGTACAAGGGGCCGCCGGAGAACTTCGCGATGGTGGTGCCGGTGCCCGTGGTCCTCAAGAAGGAGGACGTGAAGACGCTGCCGCTCGACGTGTTCGCGCACATCGACGCACTGTCCGCACCTCGCCTCGTCGAGTACTGGGAGCAGGATCCGTGCGCGCCCCAGCGTGATGAGGAAAAGGGGAGCATTGCTGGGAGGCCCATGCCCTCGTCCGTCAGCCGATCGGTCGACAAGGACGGCGGCGCGCACGGCGTCAAGATCGAGGCCCGCTTCGCCGTCGGCGAGTACGAGATCCTCGTGCTGTCGGCCAAGGAGTCCGGTGGCCTCGAGACCTGGCTACGCGAGCACGGCTACACGATCCCTCAGGGTGCAGCGGAGGCGCTGGCGCCGTACGTGCGCAGCCAGATGAAGTTCTTCGTTGCGAAGGTCGACATCAAGAAGGTGCACAGGGACGCGCAGGGAACAGTGCAGCTCTCACCGTTGCGCGTGAGCTACGACTCGAACGAGGTGCGCCTGCCCGTGCGCCTCGGCCTCCTCAACGCCGGCGCGAAGCAGGACCTCATCGTGTACCTCCTCGATCCGAAGTCGCGCTTCGAGGCTGCGAACTATCCGAACGTCTTCATCCCCACCAACCTCGACGTCGTCGAGCAGGTGAAGAAGGACTTCGCGTCGTTCTACGCCGAGCTCTTCGATGCCACCCTGGCGCCGCGTCAGGGCAAGGCGATCGTCACCGAGTACGCATGGCAGACGTCGTCTTGTGATCCATGCCCGACGGAGCCGCTCACCCCGGGCGACCTCGTGACGCTCGGCGCGAGGGGACAGGGTACGGCCGGATACCACGGTCGGTGGAACGGTGGCGACTACTCGCCGTGGGTGTTGACGCGTCTGCACACGCGCTACGACCGGACCACGCTCACCGATGATCTCGTGTTCAAGACCGCTCCGCCAATGATGGGTGGGCGCGCAGAGTGGAACGGCACCGCCGCCGATGCAGGTGCGGCGCGTAGCACCGACGGCACCAATAACTTTCAGGGTCGCTACATCGTGCGCAACTACTGGAAGGGCTCCGTCGCGTGTCAGAATCCACACTACGAGAACTGGGGTGGCCCGCCGGACGGTGGCGTGAGCACGCCGCTCGCTGCAAAGGGGCTCGCGACAGCACCGCGCGGCAAGGTGGCGCTGCGCAGCGTGGTGCGCTCGCCCGTGCCGACGCTCGGGCTGCCCGGCCAGCCGCCGCCGCGTCACCGGTAATCACCCCGCGGAGCTGCCGATGCGCCTCCTACCGCTCGTGCTCCTCGTGGTGAGCACGGCTGCGCTCGCGGTGAGCACGGCTGCGCTCGCGGCGGACTTCGTTCCGTCGGGGCCGGATGCGCTGCCGCGCCTGCTCGGCCGCGACGCGTTCGAGGACGTGAGCCGCTCGGACGTCGCGCGTACCGTCGAGAAGCAGGGGTTCTGGGCCGGCGAGCCCATCGGCATCTCGCAGTGCGCCTCGTGCCACGCCGACGCCGCCGCCCAGTGGTCGGGCTCCGCGCATCGCTTCGCCTCCTTCGACAACCCCTACTACACGAGGGCCGTCGAGGACTTTCGCAAGGAGCGCGGCAACGTGGCGAGCCGCTTCTGCGCGGGGTGCCACGATCCCGCGCTCGTCTCGTCGGGCCGGATCGACGCAGCCATCGATCACCATACCCGCGAGGCGCAGGCCGGCATCGTGTGCCTCACGTGTCACTCCATCGCCGATCACCCCACGCGCTCCGGAAACGGAGACTTCACGGCGAAGCTCGATCCATGGCCCACGAGCGGCGGAGCCCACGGCGCTCGGCTCCGTCCCGCCACGATGGCCGCGTCCGCGTTCTGCGGCACGTGTCACCGCGTCGGGTTGACCAGCGACGTCACGCACGCGCGGTGGCTGCGCGGGCAGGACGAGCAGCACGCGTGGACGCAGAGCTCGTTCTCGGGCAACGGACCGGGCTCGATCCATCGCGCGCCCGCAACCAAGCGCTGCCAGGACTGTCACATGCCCATGGAGGTCGCTGCGCTCGGCGACGCTGCGGCGCACCTCGGTCCAGATGGCGTGAAGCGCATCCGCTCGCATCGCTTCGTCGGTGCGAACACGGCGCTCGCACATGTCCGCCATGACGACGCGCAGGAGGCCCGAACCGTCGCGCTCCTGCAGAGCAGCGTCAGCCTCGCGCTGGTGCAGCCGGAAGGTCCGCGGCTCGTCGACGTGGTGCTGCGCAGCCGTGGCGTCGGCCATCGCTTTCCCGGTGGCACGATGGACTCCAATGAAGCGTGGGTCGACGTGCGCGCGTACGACGACAAGGGCACGCTCCTTGCCGAGAGCGGTGCGCTGGATGCACACGGCGACCTCGGTCGCGAGGCGCACCTCGTGCGCGCGCAGCAGGTCGATGGTGACGGCGTGCCGCTCCTGCGCCGCGACGTGCAGCACGCGCGCGGCGTCGTCTACGACACGGCGCTCGACCCCGGTGATCCGCAGGCCGTTCGGTACGAGCTGCCGCAGGGCACGACGCGGGTGGATGCGCGGCTCCAGTATCGCAAGCTGTCGGCGGAGTACACGCGCTACGCCTGCGCCGATATCGCGGAGCTCGCCGTGCGTCGAACGTGCGAGACGCCTCCTGTCGTCGAGGTCGCACACGCTTCGCTCGTGCTCGCGCGGGATGCGTCGCTGACCGCGCAGTGCGATGCGCTGCCGTGGGAGACCGTGCTCGATCACGGCATCGCGCTGGCCGCGGGCCTCGCCGATCGCGCCGACGAGGCATCGGGCTGGCTCGCGTGCGCGGCACGTCGCGAGCCGCGGCGCATCGAGCCGGTGCTGGGACAGGCTCGCCTCGCGCTGCTCTTGGGTCAGACCGAGCGGGTGCTCGAGCTCGCCCGAGCCGCCGCGACGCTCGACTCGCGCCACCCCGCGCCCGACTACCTGTCGACGGTGGCGCTGCTGCGAGCGTACCGAAACCGCCCCGCGCGTCGGGCGGCGGAGAAGCTCTTCGCCAAGCTGCCTCACGATCCGACGACGCTCGCGCTGGTGAGCCGCGCGCGCGGGCTCGATGGCGATCCGCGGGGCGCGCTTACGACCTCCGCGGAGCTGCTGCAGCTCGATCCGGAGTCCGAGGATGGGCACCTCCAGCGCGCGCTCTCGCTGCGCGATCTGCACAGACAGCGCGAGTCCACCGAGGAGGAGGTGCTCTACGAGCGCTACCGCAGCGCGACCGAGGACAACCTCGCGCTGCGCGAGCGTTACCGTCGCTGGAGTGGCCAGCTCCACGACGAGTCGGAGCCGCTGCACACCCACGTGCTGCTCCGCGCGCCACGTGACAAGGTGACGACGAACCCGTAGGTGGAATCGCAGGTGACGTGCAGTGAAGCTCGGTCGCGCTCTACGACTTCGTGACCCCGCGCATCGGCGCGCGGGTGCGAGCTAGACGCTTCGCGAGATGGTCACGGCGGTGCCGTAGGCGAGCACCTCCGTGACACCGGCTGCGAACTCCGTGGCGTCGTAGCGCATCCCGACGATGGCCTGCGCGCCGATCTCCTTCGCGTGGCCGAGCATGCGCGCGTATGCCTCGTGACGTGCCGCCTCGCAGACCTGCGCGTAGGCCTCGATGTTTCCTCCGACGAGCTGCTTGAAGCCACCGAGGAAGCTCTGGCCGATGCTGGGCGAGCGCACGACGATGCCTCGCACCACGCCGAGGTAGCGCTCGACACGGTGGCCCTCGATCTCGTTGCCGGTCGTGACGATGACGTCGCGTGCGAGCTCGGCGCCGACGCGATACGGGGTTGCAGCTTCGGTCATGGGGTTCTCCTCGGATTGGGGATGCAGAGTGCCAGCGTGACGAGCAGCGCGAGCAAAGAGGCGAGCGCGCCGCAGCGCAGCGGTCGGTCCACGCGCTCGAAACGTACCTCGTGGTGACCGTCCGTGATCGCGAGACCCGTGAGCGCGTAGTCGACACGCAGCACCGGCGCAGGCACACCGTCGATGGTTGCCGTCCAGGACGGGATCCACGGCTCGGACAGCACGAACAGTCCCGCGCCGTGCACGGTGACGAGGAAGTGCTCGCGTCCGATCAGCGTCGCCGGGTCGACCGGCCCCGGCTCGACGCCGACCGCCGCCTCCACGATCGCGCGACGCGGCGAGAAGTCGGCGCGGGCAATGGCGACGGCCGCCGCCGCTTCGTCGGAGACCTGCTCGACCTCGTGCACCACGAAGCCGCGGGGCAGCGCCTCGTCGTTGCGCCAGCGATCGATGCCGTCATCGCCACGCGCCTCGAGCACCCAGCCCGTGCCCGCCGGCGGACGCGCGCGCGGTGCGAGCAGCCAGCGCACGTTCAGCAGGTCGAGGATCGGCGCGTCGAGCGTCCACAGGCCCTGTGCCGTCAGGTCCTGCGCGAGCTGCGGTGCGGGCCAGCTGGGATACACGTCGTGGTGGTTGGCGATCCACAGGAGGTGGAGATAGCGCCACAGCGGGAGTGAGCTGTAGCCGCCGGGCGACTCGATGTTCCAGCGCAGCCCGCCGTTGTGATAGCGCTGGCCGAGGTGCACGTCGAGCAGCGTGCGCCCGTCGCTGGACCCGTGTGGGATCGCGGCAAGCGCGTGCGGGGCGAAGTGCGTGTCGGCGAGCGGCAGCGTCGGGTTCTCGGCGCGGAACGTGACGAGCAGCTCGAGCGCGACGACGAGCGGCACGAGCCACACCCAGCGCGCGCGAGGAAGGCAATCGACGCCGTCGGCACACAAAAGCGGCACGACGAGCGTGTAGATGAACAGTGTCCGCGCAGGGCAGCGAACGTGCGAGAGCAGCGGCACGTGCGACATCACCGTGCCGAGCGGTCCGCGAGCGCCGAGCGCCGCGAGCAGCGCCAGCGTGATGAGCACGAGGTACGCGACGCGCTCGCCACGCCCGTCGCGCCGGGTCAACGACACCGCTGCAAACACCGCCGCGACGAGTCCCATGCCGTAGCCACACAGCTCCCACTGATCGGGCGCACCCACGTACGTGTTGCGTGCGTCATCGCCGTACGCGAGCGGGAACAGCAGCGTCTTGGCGTAGGCGAGGGACGGCCACGCGTACGACGAGGCGAAGCTCTTGGCGAGCGGCAGCGCGCGTGGCGACAGCGCCGCGTGCGCGAGCGCGGGCAGCAGCGACACCGACGCGAGCGCGACGCCGAGGAGGGCCGCCGCACCTGTCGAGATCAAGATCTGCGATCGCCAACGCGCCCGCGCGACCGCGAACACGATCGTCGGAGGGAGGGCGAACACGAGCATCGACCACCCGCCACCCAGGAGCGCCATCGCGGTGCACGCCGCGATCGCCGCCGCGCTCCGTCGCGATGCGGTGCGCGCGTGCAGCGTCACAGCGAGCCACAGCCAGGGCATCCACGACGCCGAGACGAGGAACATCACATGGCGTGTCTCGAGGACGAAGTAGGCCGACAGCGCGAGCGCGATGCCCGCGGTGGCCGCCGCCGGTCGGGATCGCCCGAGCGCGCGACACAGCGCATAGGCCCCGATCGCCGCCCACACGGAGTGCAGCACCACGTCGACAGCATAGGCGCGCACCACCGGCATCAACAGCCACAGCAGCTGGTGTGGCGGGTACAGGATCCCCACCTGTGGATCGCCGAGCAGCGGCTGTCCGCTCCATGCCCCGAGCGCGAAGGTCGGTAGCTCGCCGGCGCGCGTCGCTCGTGCGGCCGCGCTCCACAGCGGCTCGAAGTACGCGGCCACGTCCTCGAAGAAAAACACACGACCGCTCACGACGGAACGAAGCTGCAGCAGCACCGCACCAACGACAAAGAGCAGCGCGGCCGCATCGTGCCTTGCTCGCTTTAATTCTCGCATGCTACGTTGCCGCGACTTCGGACGAGGACTGATGGCCACAACGCTACGAACCTACTCGTTTCTCGACGCGCTGCAGCCGCAGCTCGCGAGCTTCATCGGCAAGACCGCACGCGGCTTCCTGCCGCTGCCCGGCATGGCGTCCCTCTTCGTCGAGATCGCCCCCGGCATTGCCATCAATCGCGTGACCGACATCGCGCTCAAGAGCACGAAGGTCGTGCCTGCGATCCAGGTAGTCGAGCGCGCCTACGGCCTGCTCGAGGTCCACGACCCTGACCAGGGCGAGGTCCGTCAGGCGGGCAAGGCGATTCTCGATCACCTCGGGGTCACCGAGGACGACAAGCTCAAGCCGAAGATCCTGACGACCCAAATCATCCGCGCCATCGAACCGTACCAGGCGCAGCTCATCAACCGGAATTCGCAGGGAATGATGATCTTGCCCGGTCAGTCGCTCTTCATCCTCGAGACGGAGCCTGCCGGCTACGTGGCGTTCGCCGCCAACGAGGCCGAGAAGGCTGCCAACGTCGGGCTCGTCTCGGTGACGCCGTACGGCGCGTTCGGTCGTCTTTACATGAGCGGCTCCGAGTCGGAGATCGACTCCGCGTCGCAGGCCGCGATTGCCGCCATCGAGAGCGTCACCGGCAAGAGCTCCGAGAAGTTCGTCGACAAATGAGCTAGCTCGCGCGAGTAACGCGCCGCAGGGATGAATCTCTCGCGCTTTGCTCGCGAGAGAGGGGACGGGAATGTCCCCATGACGATTGCCAAATAGGTTCCGGGTTCCAAGGGATTCATAGGAGATTTTCGAAATGGCTGACGCGCTGGGAATGATCGAGACCAAGGGTTTCGTGGGCATGGTCGAAGCGGCTGACGCGATGGTGAAGGCCGCGCGAGTCGAGCTGGTTGGGTACGAGCGCATCGGTGGTGGCTACGTCACCGCGATCGTGCGCGGCGACGTCGCTGCCGTGAAGGCCGCCACCGAGGCCGGTCAGCGCGCGGCGGAGCGTGTGGGCGAGCTCGTCTCGGTCCACGTCATCCCGCGTCCGCACGCCAACATCGACCAGGCGCTCCCGCTCGGTCGCCAGGGCGCTGGCGGCAGCGAGACCAAGAAGTAGCACTCGAGGGATCCGCCGCCTCGTGCGCGCGGGTCCGTTTCCGGTTCGGAGCAGCGACGATGGTCCTCGGACGAGTCATCGGCACGGTCGTGTCGACCCGGAAGGAGCAAGAGCTCTCCGGGCTCAAGTTTCTCCTGGTGAAGGCCTGCGACGCCGATGGCAAGGCGCAGGGAGGCATCGTCGTGGCCGTCGATGCGGTCGGCGCGGGCGTCGGTGAGGTCGTGCTGTTCTGCTCGGGCTCGTCGGCACGTCAGACCAAGGTCACGAAGGACCGCCCCGTCGACGCGACCGTGATGGCCATCGTCGACGAGGTCGAGACCGGTGGCACCTCGCGCTACCACTCGGCGAAGGACCCAACGTGAACAACGTGCTCGGAACACAGCAGACGCATCGCGTGAAAGCAGATGGGCTCTGCCCGGCTGATTTCCTCGCGGGAGGTTTGGAACCCTGTCAGGGTTCCAAGTAACGATGGACGAGCGCCGGATCCAGGAGATCGTCGACAAGGTGATGCAGCGCCTCGGGACGGGGCTCCCGAGCTCTCCCGCCGAGGCCGTCGAGCGTGCGGTCTCTCGCCTGCCGCAGCAGTACAAGGGCACGTACGCCAAAGGCGGTCGCATTCCTGCCGCGCGCCTCGGCATCTTCGACGACGTCGACGCCGCCGCGAAGGCCGCGCGCAAGGCGTACGAGGAGCTCGAGCGCGGCTCGCTCGAGAGCCGCTATCGCATCGTCGATGCGATGCGCAAGGTGACGCTCAAGCACGTCGTCGAGCTGGCCAACTTTGCCGTCGAGGAGACGGGCCTGGGCCGCGTCGCCGACAAGATCGTCAAGAACACGCTCTGCGCCGAGAAGACGCCCGGCCCCGAGATCCTCCGCCCCATCACGTTCTCGGGTGACTACGGCCTCTCGATCATCGAGCGCGCGCCGTTCGGTGTGTTCGGCGCCGTCACGCCCACCACCAACGCCACCGAGACGATCATCAACAACGGCATCGGCATGGTCGCGGCCGGCAACGCCGTCGTCTTCAACGTGCACCCGAGCGCGCGTCGCATCTGCTCCTGGTTCGTGCACCTGCTGAACGAGGCCATCGTCGGTGCGGGCGGTCCGCAGAACGTCATCTGCTCCATCGCCGAGCCCACCATCGAGTCGGCCAACGCGCTCATGAAGCACCCGCTCATCCGCATCCTCGCGGTGACGGGCGGTCCCGGCGTCGTCAAGGCGGCCATGGGCTCGGGCAAGCGCGCCATCTGCGGCGGTCCGGGCAACCCGCCGGTCGTCGTCGACGAGACCGCGCGTCTCGACGTCGCAGCCCGCGGCATCACGCGCGGTGCGTCCTTCGACAACAACATCATCTGCACCGACGAAAAAGAAGTCATCGTCGTCGCGTCCGTCGCGGACAAGCTCAAGGAGCAGCTGGTGAAGGAGGGCAACTACCTCCTCAACGAGCGCCAGCTCCGTCAGCTCGAGGCCATCGTCGTCGACAAGGATCACCCCAACAAGGACTTCGTCGGCAAGAACGCGAGCCACATCCTCAAGCAGATCGGCGTGAGCGTCTCCGACGAGTGCAAGCTCGTGCTCGCCGAGGTCCCCGAGGCCCATCCGTTCATGCAGCTCGAGCTCTTGATGCCGGTCATCGGCATCACGCGCGCGCCGGACGTGTCGTCAGCGATTGCCGCCGCGAAGCGCTGCGAGCACGGCTACGGCCACACCGCGAGCATGTACTCGACGCACGTCGAGGCGCTGTCGGCGATGGCGCGCACGATGAACACGTCGATCTTCATCAAGAACGGTCCCAACTTCAACGGCCTCGGCGCCGAGGGTGAAGGCTACACGTCGTTCACCATCGCCTCGCCGACGGGCGAGGGCCTCACCACGGCGGTCAGCTTCTCGCGCGAGCGCCGCTGCACGCTGAAGGACCACTTCCGCTTCGTGTAGTCGGAAGAAGCCGCCATGGGCACGCTGTTCCTGCAGGAGGCCGAGGCCACGATCATCCTGGCGGACATCCGCGACTTCTCGGCGCTGGCCCAGTCGCGCGGCGCCACCGTCGAGCTGGCGATCACGCTCTCGCGCTTCTACGAGCACGTCGCTGCCGCCATCAAACAGGAGGGTGGTCGCGTGATCAAGCTCGTTGGTGACGGCGTGCTCGGCGCGTTCATCGGCACGGCCGATCATCGTCGCCGCGGCATCCGCGCGTTGCATGCGCTCGTCGGTAGCGTCGATGCGATGAACGCACCTGCGAAGGCCGCGGACATGCCGGTCGTCGACTACACCGTGGTGCTCGGCACGGGCCGCGTGCTCGCGGGCGACCTCGGCGCGGACAAGCTCCAGGGCTTCGACGTCATCGGTGCGACCGTGAACCGTATCTTTCGCCTCTCGAACGTCGCGACCAAGCGCGGCGCGTCCAACCTCGTCGAGGCATCCACCTTCGATCAGCTGTCGATCGAGGATCGGCCGCCGGCGCGCGCGGTGGCTGCCGAGGTCATCGACGGGGAGAGCATCACGCTCTTTGCCGTCGACGTCCACGCGTGATCGGCCCGCTCCTACGCAGGACCGCCGAGGGCGCGCGTGTCGGCGCCGATGCACGCATCGGTGGTGACGCGCTCGGGCTCATCGAGGTGTCGTCGATCGCGCGCGGCCACGTCGTCGCGGACGCGATGTGCAAGCGAGCGCCCATCGAGCTCGTGCTCGCGCGCACCGTGTCGCCGGGCAAGCACCTCACGCTCGTCGTCGGTGGTGTCGCCGACGTCAGCGAAGCGATGGCCGCGGGTTCCGAGGTCGCCGCGGAGATGTTCGTCGACAAGCTCGAGCTCGCGCAGGTCGACCCCCAGCTCATCGAGGCGCTGCGCGGAACGTTCGCGCCGCTCGACGATCACGCGCTCGGCCTCGTCGAGACGTTGAGCGTCGCAGCCGCGCTCGTGTCGGCTGACGCAGCCTGCAAGGCCGCCGACGTTCGCCTCGTCGCGCTCCGTCTCGCCGACGGCATCGGCGGCAAGGCGTACTACGCGCTTCAGGGCACGCAGGGGGATGTGGAAGCCGGCCTCCTCGCGGCCGAGGCGCTCGTGCCGGCGGGACTGCTCGTCACCAAGGAGCTCATCGCGCGTCCGCACGAAGAGCTCATCGCCGAGCTGCAGCGCGGCGCGTAGCGTCAGCGGTACGGGCCGTCGGTCGCCGACTGCGCCCCGGCGCTGACGATCGACACGTCGGCGGCAGCGTCGTTCTTCACGGTCTTCAGGTCGAGGCCGGTCCAGGTCGTCTCGCCGCACCCACGACACACTCTGATCCGGAAGTGGCCGCGAGCATCGACGTCGGCCACGATCCCCTTCTTCAGCGCGATGGGCAGCTTGGGGCGGAAGAGCACCATCCCGGCGCACGGCTCGCGCACGGGCTCCAGCCTCGCGCCGCTCGTGCTGTCGCAGTGCGCGCAGTCGCCGGGCGCGTCGTGCAGGTGGTTCCAGTAGCCCGGCTTGGCGCGGTCGAGGTCCATCACGCGCCAGCGCGTCGTGCTGCAGACGCCGCAGATCAAAACACGCATCGCTGCCGAGATGCCATCGGCGATTGGGGCGCCCGCACGGACCCCGCCGGGAGTGCCACGAACGCCGCACGCCAGCTCGACGGGCTCGACGTGTGCGTGCAACGTGTCCGCCCGACACGACGCGCAGCGCTCCGTGGTGCGGTCAAGCGGAGCCGCGGTCACGCGTTCCGCATCGCGCGCCGTCCACGACGTGACGCCGCAGCCCCGACAGAGCAGTACCTCATACCAGCCGACCGGTTGCCCATCGATCGCACCAACGGCCACGCGGCCCACGGCATGTCGATGGTCCTGGAGGTCTGGAATGATCCGCAGCCAGCGTCCCGCAGCGCGCTCGCGCAGCCCGAGCACGCGTATGAAGCTGCGGCCGTGGCACTGCGCGCAGGGTTCGAGAGGCAGCGCGGCATCGGCCATCAGTCGATTGTAGCGGTCTGTGTGAACGCCATCACAGCAGCACCGCGTCGGCCGTCGCGTGGAGCGGCTCGGCTCGATGGTCGGAGGTGATGACGGACTCGCTCGCTAGGACGTGTGCGATCTTAGGAACACCGAGGGTGGAGCTGCTCGTGTCCACCTCGAGGTCGCGTCGCAGCGCGTGAACGCGGGCAACGAGCGTGCGCAGCCGTCTAGCGCTGGAGCAGGCTCTCGACCACGAGCTTGTCGTCGCCGGTGAGCTGGTTGCGATCGACCTTCTTCTGGAGGTCACGCAGGATGAGCGCCGTGGGGCTCATGCGCGTGGTGCTCTTCTGTGCATCGCGCTCCCCGCCGATATGGATCGCAGTGAGCTCGTTTGTCTTGGCGTCGAAGACCGGGCCGCCGCTCGATCCCGCTGCGCTCGCGGAATCGCCCCAGATGCTGAGGGCGCGCTTTCCGTCGCTGAAGCGAAAAGCATAAGGCTGCGCCGAGCGCACCTGGCCGCTGCTGATGGTCGCGCGCGTGCCATCGGTCTGGCTGGCGATGCCGTCGGCGATCTCCTTGCGGAGCCGCAGCCCGCCGGCCACGAATCCTTCTAGCGGGTACTGAACCATCGAGGTCGCCGCGCCGATGGTGTACGTGTGCGTGCCCTGCGCGGGCAGACTGCGCGAGGTTCTCGCCACGGAGATCTGCGCACCACTGGGGACCTCGACGTCGAGGAGCGCATAGTCGAGCCCCGCGCTGTGCGTGAGGATGCGGCTCCCGCCTGCGCGCGAGCCGTCGGCGAAGCCGAGCCAGGTGCCGTCGTCATGGTTGTCGCGAACCACGTGATGGTTGGTGAGCACGAGGGCGCGTGTCGCACCGCGCGCATCGAGATAGCCGCCGATGATGACGCCGCTGCCAACGTTCTTGCCGCCCTTGTAGAGGACGAGGCTCGAGGCGTTGCCTTTGGCCTCCGGCGAGAGGCGCGAGAATAGCTGGGGGCGGAGGACATGCACGCGCGGTAGCCGCGGCGCCGCAGGCTCAGCGCTGGCGACCACGGGCCCGACGGCGGCGAGCGCGAAACAGGTCGAGAGGCCCCACCGGATCAGGGCGCGCTCGGGTGATCTTGAATGCTTACGTGCGACGGTGCGGGTCATCGAGCAGAGCTACAGCAACCGCGATGCCAGGATCTCGAGGGAGCGAGTCGCGAACGGAGACGACGGGCTCCTGGCGACGCTGTGGCGACCGTCGTGATGTGACGCCGTGGTTCGCAGTCGCACCCGCGTCGGGCACGGTCGTACCCGCAGCCGGCGCGGGTGCGCTACGCTGCGCACGCGCATGGCCCTGTCCTCGTTCTCGCTCGGGCGTCGCTTCATCCTCCCCGAGCTGCTCCTGTCGACCCTCGAGGTCGGCCTCATCGCGGGGCCGGCGTCTTTCGCGATCTCGTCGTTCGCGCGTGGCCAGGTCATCCTCGGTGGCGTCGCGGTGGCCGTGCTGCTCGGCATCATCACGCGCATCGCGGTGCTGCAGTGGACGCGCCCCATCGCGAGCGCCTTGCAGAAGCGTGGCGCAGCGCAGGTGCTCACCGATGACGAGCGCGAGCGCTGCCGGCGCGCGCTCCTCGAGCTGCCGCACAAGGCGTTCGTGCTCCGCGCTGTGCTCTGGCCGGTCGCGGCGCTGGTGGCCGGCATCGTCATGCACTCGCAGGGGCGTCTGCCGCGCGAGCGCATCGCGACGCTGTTCGTCATCGCGTCCCTGCACGCGTTCCTCGTGGGGCTGTTCCGGCTCCTGCTGTATGCGCGCCTCGTCGAGCCCTGGCGCGAGGCCACGCTGCCCGATCTCGAGCCGCTGCGCCGCTTCGCGGACCGCTATCACGAGCGCCTGTTCCTCGCGGCGTTCCTCACGAGCGCGGTCGCCATCGCGAGCGTCGCGGCGTTCACTGCGTTCTTCATCCCGATCAACCTCGAGCAGTACCTCGGGTTGCAGACGTACTACCCGCTCGTGCTGCTGCTCATCGCGCTCGTCTGGACCGCGTTCTCGAAGCGCTTCACGGCGCCCATCGACGACTACCTCGACTCGGCGCTGTCGATAGATACGTCGTTGCACCCGCGCCGTGAGGATCCGCGTGCGCCGCGCGCCTTCCGCACCGCACAGTCGTTGCCGTATCGCCTCGCGCTCGTGAAGGCCGGCGTTGGTACGGTCGGGCTCGTGCTGCTCGCCGTGCAATCCGTCCTGTTCTTCGCGGTCGACGTCGAGAACTCCGCGCTGCTCGCCGGCGATGCGCTCGCGGTCACCATCGGAGCGGCGGTGTACGAGGCGCTCTGGCATCGCCAGACGATGCGGCCGTTCCTTCAGCACCTGTCCGCGCGGCATCGCCCCGCGCCCGACACCGTGCGCACGCCGCTGTCCTTGCGCGGCAAGATGCTCGTCGGCTTCGGCGCGGTGAACCTGTTCGTCGGTGTGCTCGGTCTCTTCTGGTCGTTCATGCAGTTCAAGACGCTGGCCACCGACTTCATCCAGCGCGAGGCGGAGCTCAGGCTCGACGCGGCGCTGCTCGATCTCCGGGATCGTGCGCGCATGCTCGAGAAGGCCGGTCGCGCGTTCGACGAGTCGATGCTCATCGATCGCCTCGGTGCGCTCGCGCGCGAGGCCGCACCGAGCGGCTCCATTCGAGATCAGGTCGTCGTGTACTTCGTGCCCACCGATCCACTGCGCGCGCCCATCGCCGTCGCGGGCACCGCGCGTCGTCCGCCGGACATGCCGGGGCCGACCATCGCGGCGCTGCGTCGCCTCGATCACGGCACGATGGAGCTGACCGGCCAGCAGCTCACGGGCGCGTACGCTCGCCTCGTCATCCCGCTCGCCGACGGCACGACGCGCTCGATTGGCACCATCGCGCTGTGCCTGCCGGGCTATCGAAGCCGCGGTCCATCGACCGTCCCGCAGCTGCGCGTGCTCATCATTTTCTTCATCGCGCTCCTCGGCGCGTCGATCGGCATCGTGTTCCTGCTCGCGGCCGATCTCACGCGGCCGATCCGCGACCTCGAGCGCCGCGCCGAGGCGATGTCCAAGGGCGATCTGCTGCGGCCCGTCAGCTCCATCTCGGCCGAGGCCGACGAGGTGGGCCGGCTCATCTACTCGTTCGAGGAGATGCGGCGCGCGCTCTCCGAGCGACTGCGCTCGTCGACGGAGATCAACCTCTCGCTCGAGGCGGAGGTCACGCGGCGCACCGCCGAGCTCGAGCGCCGCAACGCGGAGCTCGCGGAGGCGCTCGAGCAGCTACGTCGTGCACAGGACGAGCTCGTCCGCGCGGAAAAGCTGGCGTCGATGGGTCGCCTCGTCGCGGGCATCGCGCACGAGATCAACAACCCGGTGAACGCTGTCGTGAACACGGCGGGCCCGCTCGAGGAGGCCATCGCCGAGGTCACGGCATCACCGGGCTCGCCGGCCGCGCAGGTCGCGCTCGGCGAGATCGGCGACATGATCCGCGTCATCCAGCGCGGTGCGAACCGCACGAAGGAGATCGTGCAGGCGCTGCACAATTACTCGCGCGGCGACGACGATCGGCAGACCGACGTCGACCTCGAGCGCGCGCTCGACGACTCCCTCGATCTGCTGCGTCACCAGCTGCGGCACGGCATCACCGTCGAGCGCAAGTATGGGGGTGTCGGTCGCATCCGCGCGCACGCCGGCCCGCTCAACCAGGTGTTCATGAACCTGCTGTCCAATGCGGCGCAGGCGATCGACGAGGGCAAGGGCGAGGGCACCATCGACATCACGACGACGCGCACCGCCGATAGCGTCGTGGTCGCGATCCATGACGACGGCCCCGGCATCCCCGCCGAGGTGTTGCCGCGCATCTTCGATCCGTTCTTCACGACGAAGGACGTCGGCAAGGGCGCCGGCCTCGGCCTGTCGATCGTGCACGGGATCGTCGAGCGTCACGGCGGTCGCATCGACGTGGACAGCGGCCCTGGCCGTGGCACCCGCTTCACGGTCACGATCCCGCTCGCGCCGGCCTGAGTTGTCATTTCGTCAACGCGTGACAAACTGTCACTGCGTCCTGCCAATGTGACGCGCTTCGGGCGTTGTCGATCGCATAAGTAGTCGAATCATTGTTCCATCGAGCGTGGTCCCGCGCTTGCTGAAAGGTCCACAATGACCCTCGATCGCCCGCCGCCCACCGTGCTCATCGTCGATGACGAGGCGTCCAACCTCGAGTCACTCGAGCGGATCTTCGTCAAGGAAGGGCTCGAGGTGCTGCGAGCGTCGAGCGGCAAGGACGGGCTCGACATCGTCCGCAAGCGCAAGGTCGACCTCGTGCTGACCGACCTCATGATGCCGGGCATGACCGGCGTCGACCTGCTCAAGGCCGTGCGCCAGCTCTCGACCGAGACCGAGGTCGTGGTGATGACGGCGTACGGCTCCGTCGAGAACGCCGTCGAGGCCATGCGCGAGGGGGCGTACGACTTCATCACCAAGCCGCTCAAGCGCGCGCATGTGCTGCGCGTCGTCGGCAAGGTCATCGAGAAGCTCTCGCTCGTGGTCGAGAACCGGACCCTGCGCGCCCAGCTCGAGGCCACCAAGCGCCGGCCCATCGTCGGACAGTCGCTCGCGATGCGCCGCACGCTCGACGTCGTCAGCCAGGCCGCGCCGTCGGTTGCGACCGTGCTGCTGCTCGGCGAGTCGGGCACCGGCAAGGAGCTGCTCGCGCGTCAGATCCACGAGAGCTCGCAGCGTGCGGCCAGGCCGTTCATCGCGGTCAACTGCGCCGCGATCCCCGAGGGCATCCTCGAGGGCGAGCTGTTCGGCCACGAGAAGGGCGCGTTCACCGGGGCCGTCGAGCGGCGCCTCGGGCGCTTTGCGTCTGCCGACGGAGGAACGCTGTTCCTCGACGAGATCGGCGAGATCCCGCTGGCCGTGCAGGTGAAGCTGTTACGCGTGCTGCAGGAGGGTGAGGTCGAGCGGCTCGGCGGCAAGACCCACAAGGTCGACATCCGCCTCGTCGCTGCCACCAACCGCGATCTCCGCAAGGCCGTGCGCGAGGGCTCCTTTCGCGAGGACCTCTTCTATCGCCTCAACGTCATCGCGCTCACGGTGCCGCCGCTGCGCGATCGTCGCGACGACGTCCCGCTCCTCGTCGACCACTTCCTCACCCGCTTCCGCGACAAGAACCAGAAGGTCGTCTCCGGCTGCACGCGGCAGGCGATGGACGCGATGACCGTCTACCCGTGGCCGGGCAACGTGCGCGAGCTCGAGAACGCGATCGAGCGCGCGGTGGTGCTGTGCAAGGGCAACGTCATCGACGTCGACGATCTGCCGCGCGAGATCCTCGGAGCACCAACGGGTGACGAGGCGCAGGGCAACGCGGTGCGCTTCGAGATCGGGACCCCGCTCGACGAGATCGAGCTGCGCATGATCAACGAGACGCTGCGTCACACGAAGGGCGACAAGCGCCTCGCCGCGCAGCTGCTCGGCATCGCGACGCGCACGATCTATCGCAAGCTCGGACAGCCCGAGATCCGCGTCGAGACAGATGATCCGGAGCAGGGCGCCGGCTTGTGACAAAGTGGCAGCAGAGTTTGCGAATTTCGCTGCCAACTATTCGATACCTCGTCGCTTTGTAAGACTGGCGCTGGCACCGGCGTTGCTGTAGCCACGTAGGCCCTCATGGACCTCCTGCTGCGCCGCTATTTCTGGGTAGTGAACCTGACCGTCATCGGTCTGTGTGCTGCCCTCGTGGGTCGCGCGGCCTCGCACCAGTTCGAAGGGGCGTACCTCAACGGGGACGACGGCCGTGCCCCCACCACGCGTCGTCCGTCCATGAATGGCGTGCCGAAGCCGCACACGCGCGACGTCGAGGCGCTCGTGAAGCGCGACCCGTTCTGCTCGAGCTGCACGGTCGTCATTGCGAAGGAGTCGAGCGACAAGAGCGGCACGCCGTCCTCGAACGAGCCGCAGAAGACCACGCTTCAGCTCGAGCTCGTCTCGACGATGATCGTGGCCGACGACGACGCGTGGTCGATGGCCGTGTTGCGCGACCTGTCGACGAAGCACCTCGATGCGGAGATGTTCAACCGCGGCAAGAAGATCTTCGCGACGAACGCGGTGGTGAAGAGCGTCCTGCCGCGTCGCGTGTACCTCGACAACGATGGCAAGACCGAGTACCTCGACCTCGACGCCGACCAGAAGGCCGCGCCGGCCGCCGCTGCCGTCGTGTCGGCTCCGAGTCCGCCCGGCGAGCTCGGCGACATCGACAAGTCGATCCAGTGCAACGGCACCAACTGCACGATCGAGCGCGCGCTCGTCGACAGGGCGCTCGCCAACACCGCCGCGCTCGCATCGATGGCGCGCTTCGTTCCGTCGGTGCGCGACGGCAAGCCGAACGGCTTCAAGGTCTACGCGATCCGTCCCAACTCGCTGTTCGGCAAGCTCGGCATGCAGAACGGCGACACGTTGAAGCAGATCAACGGCAACGAGATGGCGACGCCCGACCAGGCGCTCGGGCTCTACACCAAGCTTCGGTCGGCCAGCCACCTATCGCTGCAGGTCGAGCGTCGAGGCGAGACCGTCAACATGGACTACACGATCAAATGACCCGCATCTCCAGAAAGCTCCCGATGACCTTCGTCCCTCGCAACATCGCTGCGTGCGCGCTCGCGCTCTGGCTCTGGCCGACCCTGGCCACGGCGCAGACGCGCACGGTTCCGCCGCCGCGCTTCGGGGGCACGCAGCCCGCCGCGAAGCCTGTCGCACCGACGACGCCCGCACCGACGACGCCTGCCGCACCGACGACGCCTGGCGCGATCGCCGTGGTCGAGCCGACGCTGCCCGGAGAGAAGGAGGCGGTGCAGGACTGCAAGAAGTTCCCCAACAACAAGAAGTTCAAGTGGGAGCTGCGCGGCGAGGTCGACCTCATGACCATGCTGAACGCGATTTCGCCCATGCTGTGCCGCCCGTTCATCATCCCGGGCACGCTGCGGCAGTCGAAGGTCACCATCCTCGCGCCGGACACGATGACGGCGCCCGAGGCGTACCGCATGTTTCTCGCGGCGCTCGAGTCGATGGGCCTCACCGTCCAGCCGCAGGGCAAGGTGCTCAAGATCATCGAGTCGGCGCGCGCCCGCGAGAGCGCGATCCCGATCTACTCCGAGGACAACAACCCACCGGCGCAGGATCAGTACGTCACGCGCCTCCTGCGTCTCGAGCACGTGCCCGTCGAGGACGTCAAAGGCGTGCTCGATCGCCTGAAGGGTAAGGACGGCGACATCACCGTCTACGCGCCGACCAACACGCTCGTCATCACCGACCTCGCGACGAACATCCGCAAGATGGAGGAGGTCGTGCAGCAGCTCGACGTCGCGATGGGCGGCGAGCGCATCTGGGTCATCAAGCTCCGCACGCTGTCGGCCACCGACATGGCGACGACGCTCCAGCAGATCTTCGGGGTGCAGGCGCGTGGTGCCGCCGCGCCACCGGCAGGCGGCGGACGGCGTCCGAACCTCGCCTCGCCGAAGGGCTCCCCGGCCCAGGCAACGGCCGTCGAGGGCGCGGCTCTCGGCGCCGATATGGCCATCTCGCAGATCATCCCCGATGACCGGAACAATCTCCTCATCATCGTCGGCACCGAGAAGGCGTACCAGCGCATCTTCTCGATGGTGCGTCGCCTCGACCAGGCGAACTCGGTCCGCGGTGACGCCGCGAGCGACGTGGTGCACGTCATCCCCCTCGCCAACGCGAGCGTCGACGATGTCGCCGGCACGCTCCAGGGGCTCGGCGCCGGCGTGTCGCGCAGCGGCGGCACGTCCGGGTCGAGCGCGCCCGGCGGCCGGCCCCAGCCGCAGCAGAGCTCGAGCGGCAGCACGCAGGGCCAGAAGACGATCCTGTTCGAGGGTGACGTCCGCATCGCCGCCGACAAGGCCACCAACTCGCTCGTCGCGGTCGCGACCGGGCGCGACTACATCACGCTGCGCGATCTCGTGAAGAAGCTCGACGTCGTTCGCCGTCAGGTCTTCGTCGAGTGCGTCATCCTCGAGGTCTCCGTCGACAAGACGCGCACGATCGGTTTCGCATGGCACGGCGGTAACGCGATCGGCTCCGGCAGCTCACAGTCGCTCCTCTTCGGCGGCTCCGAGCCCAGCTCCGACGTCAACTCGATCCTCTTCTCTCCGACCTCGCTGTCCGGCCTCGCCG
>JBDTCO010000146.1:0-82679 GCA_039923495.1 Polyangia bacterium | reverse complement strand
CCGCGAGCAGGCTTTCACCGGCGAGCTGAGGCTCATCGCCGACGCTGCGGCGCAAGAGGTTGAGCAGGGTCGGGATCAGATCGACGTGGCCAATCGGTGTCATCACCACGCGCGGCGCGAGCCCCGGCACATGCATGAGGACGGGCACCTTCGTCTCGGTGCGATAGAGGTGATAGCCATGCCGCTTCGACTGCGGGATGCCGTGCTCGCCGAAGCCGTCGCCGTGATCGGAGGTGATGATGACGATCGTCTTGTCCCACAACCCGAGCTCGCGCAGCGTGTCGAGCACGCGGCCGATGTGGTGATCGGCGTAGCGGATCTCACCATCGTAGAGCGCCTCCTCGTCGCTGCCGAAGTTGGTCTCCGGCAGATCGGGGTGTGGCTCGAAGCGGAAGTGCGTGTCGTAGAAGTGCGACCATAAAAAGAAGGGCGCGTCCTTGTGCGCCTTCAACCACTCGATGTCGAGGTCCGCGAGCTGCCTCGACGAACTGCCGCTCGTTGCGGCGGGATCGCCGCCTGCCGAGTGCAGCGTGAAGAGGTGGTAGTCGTAATCGTCGAAGCCCTGGTCGAGCCCCCACCCGCGCTCGAAGTAGTGGTAGCTGAGCGTCGCCCCGGTGCGATAGCCGAGGTCGTGCAGCATCTCGGCGAGCATGCGGTTCTCGGGCAGCACGAGCGGAGGCCAGTGCACGCGCGGATCGGGATTGACCGCGATCGTCGAGGGGTAGCGCCCCGAGAGGATCGCCGGCACCGAGTAGCGCGTCGACGGTGCGTGCGACCACGCGTTCTCGAAGCGGATGCCGGTCTCCGCGAGCTCGTCGAGCCGGGGCGTCGTCTTGCGCTTGTAGCCATAGGAAGAGACGTGGTCCGAGCGCAGCGCATCGAGCGTCAGGAGGATCACGTTGGGACGCTGCGGGACCGCTTCGGGCACGGGCGCGTAGGTCTTCGCCATCCGCTCTGCGAGCGTCGCCTGGTGGCCGTTGCAGTCCTCATCGATGCCGTCGTCGGGCCAGTCGAACGCGCCCGGGTGCACCGTCGCATCGAGATCGTTGCAGTCGCCGCCACCGAGGAGCGACGAGTAGCCATCGCGATCGAGATCGGACGCGAGCTGGATCGCGTGGACCAGCGGCGGCGCGAGCGCGGCGAGGGAAGCGGCCTTGCGGACCGGCGCGCTCTTGCCGAGACCGAGCGTCAGCGCGGTGCAGACGACGAACGCAGCGATGGCGATCCATGCCCGACCGCGAAGATACGTGCCGGCGACGACGAGCACGATGAGGAGCACCCCGCCGATCATGAACGGCGCGCGGTCGAGCTGCTTCACCACGGGCCAGGCGGCTGCCGCACCAACGAAGATCGGGATCGTCAGCGTGAGCAGCGTGGCCACGATCACCCACGGCGCCGTTGCTGGCACCCGCACGCGGCGCAGCAGGTAATAGAGCAGCGCGCCGACCACGATCCCGCCGGCCAGACACCACGGCGCTGCGAGCGCGACGTTCATGGACCGACCGAGCGACGTCATGCGCGGCCTGCCGAACAGATACATCACGTCGAGCGCGACGAGGCCGGCACCCGCATACAGCGCGACGACGAGCGCAGGCAGCACGAAGACGGGCGCCGACAGCTGCGGGTGGACGCGCGGACCGAAGCGCAGCAGCGAGGAGAGCGGCCCCGCGAGCAAGAGGACGAGGATCAGCGCGAGGACGGTGAGGCCCGCGGCCGTCGCGCCGGTGACCGCGGCGATGAGCATGTGGTTGTGGAAGAAGACGAGGTAGCTCTCGACGATCGGCCGCAGCAACGCGCCGACCCCGACGAGCAGGGGAAGCCCCAGGGCAGCGTACGCAGCAACCCGGGCACCCGGGCGCGTGTGGACGCCGAGCGCCACGCCAACGTCGCCGAGCTCGAGGGCAGCGAGCAGCGCGCCGACGAGCGCGCCGACGCAGAGCCCGGATGCCCCGTAGAGGCCGACGAGGAAGACGAGGAGCCGCGCGCTGCCGTGCGGCAGGAACGCCGCGAGGCCCGAGTACGCGAGCGCGTAGTCGAGCAGCGCAGCGACGAGGCCGGCGAGCGTACCGGCGAGGGCGAGACGTGACACCATGGAGGTGCGCGCATCTTGTCCGACGGGGACGAGGGGGTCAACGCGGTTGCTCGAGGCCGCGAGGTCCGCCACACTGACCCGAGATGGCTGCCGTGCGTTGATGGAACTGCTCTTTCTGGCCATCGCTGCGTCGGTCAGCGCGGCCTCGCTCATGCTGTGGTCCCAGGCGCGGCGCGTGCAGAAGCCCAAGGCGTTGCTGCCCGCGTCCGTCGACCGCACGCCGCTCACGCTGCAGGTGGGCGACATCGTCACGCACCTCGATCGCGACTTCCTCGTCGAGGGCGCGCTGCTGCTGTCCGAGAATCCGCGCGCCGCACGGCTCTGCCGCCTCATCGACGGCTCGACCGAGCGCTTCCTCTATGCGACGAGCGCGAACGACGAGGCGTGGTTGCTGGAAGAGGCGACGACGCTGCCGGAGGGGCGCCCCGAGCTCGTGCGCAGCCCCGAGGCGCTGCGCGTCGAGCGACGCTGGCGCGCTGCCGCGCTCACGGTGGGGCGCATCGGCAAGCGCACATTCGACGCGGACGTGCAGGTCTACGAGTACGTCGGGGGTGACAAGCTGCTGCTCCTGCTCGACGGGCCGGCGCGCTCGGTCGGCTTCGTGGGCCTTCGCCTCCTGCCCCACGCGGTCGACATCCTGCCGGGCCGCGGCTGACGCGTTCCCGCGCCGCCGGACATCACATCGACGATGCGTAGACTACTCGTGACGGGAGCCACGGGCTTCGTGGGCAAGGCCGTGATCCCGGAGGCGCGCAAGGCCGGCTGGACGGTGCGCGCCATGAGCCGCAAGCCGCGCGAATCGACGCCTCTCCTCGAGTGGGTGCAAGGCGACATGGCGGACGCCGCGTCGCTGGCGCGCGCGATGGACGGCTGCGACTCGGCGCTGTATCTCGTGCACTCGATGGGCAGCGGGGACGACTTCGCGCGCACGGAGCGTGAGGCTGCGCAGCGCTTCCGTGACGCCGCGGAGCAGGTGGGCCTGCGTCGCGTGGTGTACCTCGGCGGCATCGAGCCGGCGGGGGCGCCGTCGGAGCACCTGCGCTCGCGGCTCGAGGTCGGCGAGATCCTGCGCTCGGGACAGGTCGAGGCCGTCGAGCTGCGCGCGAGCATGATCGTGGGCGAGGGAAGCCTGAGCTGGCTCATCGTGCGCGATCTCGCGGCGCGCCTCCCGTTCATGCTGCTCCCGTCGTGGCTGCGCTCGAAGACGGAGCCGGTCGCGATAGAGGACGTGGTTGTCGCGCTGACGTCCGCGCTCGAGCTCCCGCTCGCGCCGGATCGGCACGCGTGGTTCGACCTGCCGGGGCCCGAGGAGCTCTCGGGCAGGCAGATCCTCGAGCAGGTCGCGGATGCGCTCGGGCTCCGTCGACCACGGGTGGTCGAGGTGCCGCTCATCACGCCGAGGCTCTCGTCGTTCTGGGTGCGCCTCGTCACGCGCGCGAAGTGGAGCGTGGCGAAGCAGATCGTGCTCGGCCTGACCAGCGACGTGCTCGCGAAGAGCGATCGCTACTGGGCGCTCATCGGGCACCCGCGGCCCCTCGCGCTCGCCGAGGCGGCGAAGCGGACCGTCGCCGCCGAGCGCGCTCACGGTCCCGTGCCCGGACCGTGGGGCGCCGTCGAGCGGCGCTTGCGCAGGCCGCACCATGCGACCTGAGCGCGACCGCGCGAGCATGCTCGCGATCGCGTGCGTCGTCGCATGGGCGGTCGCCGCGTTCGCTGCGCGCTGGGTCGGGCAGTGGGCAGCGCTCGGCGGCATCGCGGTGGTGCTCGCGTCGGTGTGCCTCCTCACGGGGCGCAGCACGCGGAGCCTCTGGCCCGCGACGCGACGCGCCTGGCTCGTCGGCCTCGGCGCGGGGCTCGTCGGGGGCGTGCTCATGACGCTCGCGACGTACGGCCTCTATGACCCTGTCGTGAAGCTCGCGCCGATGTTCTTCCACGACGTCACGCACCTCTACGGCGTGTTCGCGAAGCTGCCGGCGTGGGTCGCGACGCTCATCCTCGTACCCGTCATCTTCAGCGAGGAGCTCGTGTGGCGTGGCGTGGTGCAGACGACGCTCGGCAAGAGTCTCTCCGCGCCGACCGCGGCCGGTGTCGCCGCGCTGCTCTACGCCGCCGCGCACGCACCGGCGGGATCGCCCGTGCTGCTCCTGGCCGCGCTCGGCTGCGGGATCGTGTGGAGCGCGCTGCGTGGGCTCACCGGCGGGCTCGTCGCGCCGATCGTCGCGCACCTGGTGTGGGACTTCTCGGTGCTGCTCGTGCACCCGCTCGCACCGCCGGTGCTGCCGTCCTGAGCGGGCCACACCCGGCCAAGCACCGCCGCGTCGCAGTGGCGCTCATCGTTCCCGCACAGCGGCGGCGCCCGTGGTCAGCTTTCGTCGCGAGGCATGAGCTCCCGACGGTAGTTCTAGGATGACGTCGGGTCGTCATGGCGCGACGAGGTGCTCGCATAGAGCGCCTCGATGCGCCCCGCGTATACGCGCTCGAGCGTGGCACGATCTCTATAGGTCTTGTAGTCGAGCGGCAGAGAGCGGTAGGCCGCCTGGGGGAAGCGCCTGTTGAACAGCGCGACGCCGCGTACGAGGTCGGAGCCGACGACCTCGGCGATCCGACGACGCATCTCGTCGTAGCGCGAGGCGTGCAAGCTCTCATCGAGAAACCCGTCCGCGGCGTGTGCTTCTCCCTCGTCGGCATCGACTGCGAGCAGCGCGACGACGCCGGGCCGCCCGGCCGCGACGAGCAAGACCTGAGCGACGTCATCGATGCCCCACTCGATGAGCTCTTCGAGGTGGGTCAGGTGTACGAGGGTGCCGTCCTGCGTGCGGACGGCATCCGCCTTTCGCCCGAGGTACACGAACTCGCCGCCCGGTCGCACCTCGAAGCAGTCGCCGGTGCGAAAAAAGCCGTCTGTGTCGAAGACCGACTCGGGGCGCGCCGGCGCGTCAAAATATCCCCGCATGAGGCCCGGTGAGCGAACACAGAGCTCGTCGTCCTCGAGCCGCCATTCCACGTCGGGGAGCGGCGTGCCGCACGCGTGGTCGACGCTCCACGCCATGCGGCGCGTCATGAGGCAGAACGGACTGATCTCGCTCGTGCCGTACCCGCTGCGCACGTCGATGCTGGCTCGCTGGAGCTCCTCGAGGAGGTGAGCCTCCCTCGTGAGGTGACTGACGGGTCCGAGGTAGACCACGCGTACGCTCTCGGGGACGAGAGGCGAGGCCGGATCTGCGAGCCGACGCTGCCGGTCCAGGCTGCGCAGCGTTTGGGGCATGATGGCCAGGTAGGTCGGTGCGAGGCGCTCGAGGTCTTCCCTCGTCGGCTCCAGCACGCCCGCCGGCGATGCGACCGCCGACTGAGCGGGGATCGCCAGCTCGGCCGCGCGCGCGAGAGCTGCAGCGAGCACGAAGCTGCCGAGCGCCCTCGTCGTGCGCAGGATGAGCAGGATGCGCTCCGCGGATCCTGCGCATTCGTGGAACGCGAGCGCATGTGCACCCCGCACGATCGGCGTGTGGGTGCGCACCACGATCTTCGGCTTGCCGGTCGTGCCCGACGACTGGGCGAGCTGGAAGACGTCGCCAGCATCGTGCTGTCGCCCCACGTGTTGCAGTGCTCGTGCGGCGTGACGGACCTGCTCGTCGGTGTACGACGCCAAGACGACGTCGTCGAACACCAGCGGCTCGTGACCGGAGGCGCGGACGGAGCTCGCAGTCATCGGGTCCGCGAGGATCGCCTTCGCGTTCACGCGCAGACGGATCGCCTGGAACTGCTCCGCTGTGATGTTGGGCGGGACCGGGAGCAGGACGACGCCGGCGTGTGCGCAGGCAATCGCGAGGAGGACGGAGACGAGCACGTCCTCCTCACAGGCGAGCGCGACATCGCCAGGTTGCAGTCCGGCTGCTCTGAGCACGTCCACTCGTTCGCAGATGGCGACGCTGACGTCCCGGTAGGTGTGACCCAGGATCGCTGCTCCCCTCGCGACGCGAAGGAGCACGCGCTCGGGAAAGCGCGCGAGCGCATCCCTGAACAGAAAATCGACGGTTGCTTCGTTCGTCACGCGCGCCGGCTCATGCTAGCAAACCTCGAATTCAGCTGATTGAACGTAACATTCTTCCCTCGGACGCAACTCACAGGAAAGCCCGCATCGGGCGCGGAGCCGAGGTCTCGTGTGCAGACGACCATGCGGGCCTGTGTGCGGCTATGTCGTCGACACAGGTGGACGTGCGAGATCCTCGCGCGGCCGTTCGCGTACGACCGTGCAGGAGATCGTGTGGCGTGGCGTGGTGCAGACGACGCTCGGCAAGAGTCTCTCCGCGGCCGACCGCAGCCGGTGTCGCGGCGCTGCTCTACGCCGCCGCGCACGCGCGCGGCGCGGGCTCACCGGCGGGCCCGTCGCGCCGATCGTCGCGCACCTGGTGTGGGACTTCTCGGTGCTGCACGTGCATCCGCTCGCACCGCCGGTCCTGCTCTCCTGACCGCGCCAGCCCCGGCCAGGTACCGCCTCGTCGCAGTGGCGCAGGTCGATGCCATCGAGAACGTGATCGGCTGGAAACAGTCTGTGCCGGTGCAGTGATTAGGCGATACGCTATCGCCGCTCGATGGTACGGATTCCCGCTGGCACCTGATTGGAGCAGACATGATCAACGGACTCGCGCTCAACCTGCTCGGACGCGTACATTTTCTCGACCACTTCGCACCCATCTGCGAGGCGCTCGACCTGCCGATGATCGTGTGTGAAGAGGTGCACCGCGAGGTCGCCGCCCGCTACTACCCAGGCCTCCGGATCGACGTCATCCCCAAGGATCAGCTCTCCGCCGACGACATCACGAGCCGCTACGACGTGCTGTTCCAGTCGCAGCCGTCCCTCGCCCGCGAGGCCGAGTTCATCGCGGCGGGCATCGACGCTTCTGCAGCCGGCGTGCCGCCGCAGTGGCGCGGCATCATGGAGGCGCTGACCACGCGCGGCGCGGAGCGTGCGCGTCCGATCACGTGGGTCTTCTGTCCGCACGGCTACTCGGGCAAGCCATCGTGGCTCAAGCGCTCCGCCTTCGAGCAGGTGACGCTCGTGTACGGCGACGCGATGATGGACCGCTACCGCGAGCTCGGCCTCACGCAGTACCTCGGCCAGACGCTCGCCATCGGGAACCAGCGCCTCGGTTACTACGAGCGACATCGCGTCGAGCTCGACGCGCTCGTCGCCGAGGAGTGCAAGGGACATCTGCGCCCCGGCGCGCGCACGATCATGTATGCGCCCACATGGAACGAAGGAGAAGGCGCGACCTCGTTCTTCAGTGGTTGCGAGCTCCTGCTGAAGACGCTTCCGGACGAACACAACCTCATCGTCAAGCTGCACCCACTCATGACGATCCAGTCGGTGCCCGACGTCGTGCGCCTGAAGGAGCGCCACCAGGATCGGCCGAACGTCCTGTTCCTCGCGGAGCACCCGCTCGTTTATCCGCTGCTCTCGCTCTGTGATGTTTTCGTCGGCGACACGTCGTCGGTCGGCTACGACTTTCTGAGCTTCGACCGTCCGATGTTCTTCCTCAACCAGCAGCACCGCGACATGTCCGAAGACCACGAGCTGTACCTCTTCCGTTGCGGCACGGTCGTGACGCCGGACGAGTATCCGCAACTCTTCTCCATCATCGACCGTGGGCTCGCCACCGATCGCGAGAAGTTCGGCTCGATGCGTGCGGAGGCGGCGAAGCACGTCTTCGCGCCGACCCTTTCACCGGCCCAGCTGCGCGTGGGCATCGAGGAAGCCGTCGCGAACGCTCGTCGCTAGACCCAGTGCGTGATGAGCGCGTTCGCGCGCTCGAGGTCTGCCGGGAAGTCGACCTCGACACACTGCTTCGCATCGACCTCGACGGCGTACAGCAAGAGGCCGTCGGCGACCGCGCTTTGGAGACCGCGCTCGAAGTAGTCGTTGTCCGCGCAGGCCTCGAGGTGCGTGCGAAAGCGGGCAAGGTCTTCGCGACGCACGAGGTTCACGCCGACCGCCTCGCCGAGCCCGTTGACGACCTCCTTCGACACCTCGGAAATGCAGCCCGTCTTCGGGTCGAGGAGATACTTCACCTCCTCCTCGCCGACCACACCCGCGGTCACGGCCATGCACGACTTGCCGTGTTGCAGGACTGCCGACACCACGGCAGGGGTGCACACGACGTCGCCGTTCAGCCACAGCACGTCGTCGTCGATCTTGCGGAGCGCGCGCAGGAGGCTCTTCGCGGTGTTCTCGCGCGTGAAGCGTGGATTGTAGATGAACGTGAGGTCGCCGAAGAGCTCCATGATGAGCTCCTTCTTGAATCCGACGACGACGAACACGTGATCGCGTCCCACGAGGTCGCTCACGGTCCGAACCTGCATGTCCATCATCGAGCGGCCGTTCCCGAGCTGCGTGAGCGGCTTCGGAACGGCGTTACCCAGGCGATTGCCAAGACCGGCGGCGAGAATGACGACCTTCAAGAGGGCTCCTATCGAGGGCCCCGCACTCGGAGGCTCGGGGTATTGTAGAGGACACGGACGGCAGCGTAAATACACCGCGCGTGCTTAGCTCATCGCCGTGAGCTCCGAGAACACACGATCCGCGCTCCGGATCGC
Organism: Polyangia bacterium; assembly: GCA_039923495.1. Classification (GTDB taxonomy): domain Bacteria; phylum Myxococcota_A; class Polyangia; order Palsa-1104; family Palsa-1104; genus JBDTCO01. The sequence continues at coordinate 73,996 of JBDTCO010000146.1, read as the reverse complement.
AGTCGATGCCCAGCTCCTGTGCGCAGATGGTCGTCGCGGTCGGTTCGTCGCGTACATCGCCGGCGCGGCGGGGGCCGCTGTCCGCGTAGACGGGGAAGGCGAAACGTTCGACGTGCCGCTCGGGTCCGTCTCGGTCGTGGGCACCGCGCGCGCGCTGCGCGAGCACGTGCCACCGGCCCATCGCCACGTCCCTTCGGTGCGCGAGAAGGCGAGTCTCGACGCGATGCTGGCGCAACCCATCGCCGTGCAGGGACGATCGATCACGGCGGGTGAGTACGTACGCGCGATCGGTGCGGCTGGATTCGAGACGTTGGTGGTCGGCGGCGCGGTGCGCGACGCGGTGCAGGGTGTTCCCGCGCGCGACGTCGACCTCGCGACGTCCGCATGGATCACCCACGTCGACGACGCGGCTCGCGACGCGGCGCTCCCGGCGCTCGCCTCGGAGCCGCCGCTCGGCATCCTCTTCGTGGGAAAGCCGAGCGATCAGCTCGACCTCCGCGTGCTGCGCAAGCGCTTCAACTTCGGTCGTGAGCAGTCGCTCTTCGGCGGCTCGCTGCTCGACGACGCTCGGCATCGGGACTTTGCGATGAACGCGCTCTACTACGATCCTGTCGCCGAGCTGATCCTCGATCCCCTCGGCTGTGGTGTCTCCGACGCGCGCACGCGCACGCTCACGCCCACGTGGCTCGATGATCCCATCGGATGGGTCGACTGGAACGCCGGCCACGTGTTGCGCTTCCTCAAGTTCGCGACCATCGGCTACCACCACGACGAGCCCCTGCTCGAGATCGCGCGTGCCCACTTTGCGACAGTCGTGCGCGGGCTGCCGAAGTTTCGCCTCGATCACCAGCTCCACGGCATCCTGCGCGGGCACGACGGGCCTACGGCGCTGGCCGCCGCAATGAGGCGCCTGGGATACTCCGAGGAAGACCTCTCGTTGCTGCCCTCGGAATGACCCGGCCTACTTCGCGAGCAGCTGCTCGAGCTCCGCGTAAGCCGTCGTGATGTTCGCAGCGCGATCGCTCGCGCGCTTCTGCTCCTGCGCGTTGCCGGCATGACGGTCGGGGTGGTGCTCGCGCATGAGCGCGCGGTAGGCGCTCTTCAGCTCGTCGTGGCTCGCGCCCTGCTTGCATCCTAGCTCCGCGTACAGCGCGCGGAGACGATGCGCTCGACCGAGGCCTTCGGCAGCCGCCGTCGTGCCACGCTTCTTCGGCGGATCGCTCATCGAGCGCTTCTCGCCACGAGCCCTGGCGGCTGCTTCCATCGCCGCGGCGCGCTGACGCTCCTCGAGCTGCGCGTTCTCGCTCGATCTTCTTCGCTGGAGCTCGGCCGTGAGCTCCTCGTCGGTGCGCTGCTCGAGCTCGGACTTTGCGGCGCGCTCGAGCAGCATGTTGAGGTTGCCGCGCGCGAGATCGAGGAAGCGCTTGCCGACGCTCATGCTCAGCGCGCTCCGCCGCTGCGCTTCGTGGCACGTGCCGCGCTCGTGCGACGCACCGCGCGCTGCGTGATGAGCTTCGCGACGAGGCCCTGTGAGTACTCGGTCAGCTCGACGAACACGACACCCATGCCGGACGGTCGCGTGGTGCTGCGCACGACCTCGCCGATGCCCTCGATGGTCTCGAGCTCGTCCATGATGACGGTGAACTTCAGCGCGACGCGCGTGCCGATGGGCAGCGGATCCTTGCTGCGGATGAAGACGCCCGAGTGCGAGATGTTCGCGACGTACTCGTTGATGAACGCCTCGACCGACGCGAACTCCAGGTTGATCTGGATGCGGTCGGCGCGAGGCACGATCGGGCGTGGTGCGCTCAAGCGCCTTCCTCGGCACCTGGCGCGAGCGTGGCCTCGCCATCGGCCTCCGTCTCGCCGAGCAGATCGTGCTCGCTCGGCTCGTCGGGCTCGTTCGCCACGTCGAGCGCGTTGACGACCTTCGGCGCGACCTTGTAGTCGTCGACGAAGGCCTGCGGGATCTTCTCCGGCTGGTGCTGACGCTGGCCATCGTCGCGACGCTCGGTGAGCTCGAACTTCTCGACGTGAAAGCGCTTCTTGGCCGCGATGATGATGCGACGCTGCAGCCGCTTCTCCAGCTCGTCGAGGTAGCTCTGCTCGACGGTGACCAGCAGGTCGGCGATCTCGGGGTTGCACGTGACGACGATGCCGTCGGAGCGGAAGGTCCCGCCGTCGCGGCGCAGGCGGCGGAGGATCTCCGCGCACACCGTCGTCTTCGACTTCACGTAGCCCTTGCCTTCGCAGTACGGGCACGGCTCGGTGAGCATGCGACCGAGCGACTCGCGCGTGCGCTTGCGCGTCATCTCGACGAGGCCGAGCTCGGAGATCTTGGTGACGTTGGCCTTGGCCTTGTCGGCCTTGAGCGCCTCCTCGAACGCGCGCATGACCTTCTCGCGGTTCGCATCTTTGTCCATGTCGATGAAGTCGACGATGATCATGCCGCCGATGTTGCGCAGGCGGAGCTGATCGGCGACCTCCTTGCAGGCCTCGAGGTTGGTCTTGGTGATCGTCTCCTCGAGCGACATCGACTTCTTGCCGACGAACTTGCCGGTGTTGACGTCGATGGCGGTCAGCGCCTCGCCCTGATCGACAATCAGCGAGCCGCCCGACTTGAGCAGCACCTTGCGCTCGAGCGCGCGATCGATCTCGGTCTCGATGCCATAGCCGTCGAAGATCGGCTCGCGACCCTCGTACAGCTCGATCTTGCCCGCAAAGTGCGGCATGAACGCGCCGACGAACTTGAGCAGCCGATCGTACTCGCTGCGGCTGTCGAGGATGAGCTTCTCGACCTCGGGCGTGAACAGGTCGCGAACCGTCCGCAGGAGCAGGTCGAGGTCGTTGTAGAGCAGCGCGGGTGCGCGCGACGACGTCTTCTTCTTGAGGATGGAGTTCCACAGCTTGATGAGGAACTCCATGTCGGCGCGGAGCTCGCTCTCGGCGACCCCGTCGGCGACGGTCCGGACGATGAAGCCTGCGCCGGCGGGACGCATCGAGTCGACGATGCCGCGCAGACGCTTGCGCTCGGCCTCCGACGAGATGCGACGCGAGATCCCGATGTGATCGACCGTCGGCATGAACACGAGGTTGCGACCGGGGAGCGACACGTAGGACGTGACGCGCGCGCCCTTCGTGCCGATGGGCCCCTTGGCCACCTGCACGAGGACCTCCTGGCCTTCCTTGACGAGGTCCTCGATGCGCGAGCCGCGCTTCTCGTTGGACTGCGCCGTGCCCTTCTTCTTCTTGCCCCCTTCGTCATCGCTGTCCGAAAAGAGTGCGCGGAAGTCCTCCGGTGCACCGCGGATGTCGCCGACGTAGAGGAACGCCGACTTCTCGACGCCGAGGTCGACGAACGCGGCCTGCATGCCGGGCAGCACGCGCTTGACCTTACCCTTGTAGATGTTGCCGACGATGCCTCGCTCGCGACGACGCTCGATGTAGAGCTCGGAGAGGAGACCTTTTTCGATGAGTGCGACGCGCGTCTCGGGCCCGTCGGTGTTGACGACCAGCAGATGTCCAGGCAAGGGGGAATCCTTCGTGGGGCGTAGGGCCCGTCACCTCGGGAGGCGCGGGAGGCCGCTACGCAAAAAGGTAAGGACGTTCAGGGAGCGAATGACCGCGCTGTCACAGCGGATCGTTCGGGACCGGAGTCCGACACCCGTTCGCGTACCATGCGGTCATTGAAATGACAACGCTTTCGCAATGGCGCGGGGTGGCTGGCACATGGGTTGCTCTTCTATTCCCCAACAACCCGGGTGACCCTAGCTTTTCTCGCTAGCTTAACCCTCCCGGACCCTTGCCTGGCACCACCTTGGCCTTTGCTCGATAGCTTACAAGCTTCTGACTTAACTTCGTTTTATTGGCTTCAAACTTGGTTTGACTTGGTAGTACCGCACCCCCTCTAGCCACCTTGTTTTCACGGCCTGGCCTCTCTTCGCACCTCGCGTCGAGGGGCCTTTGCCGTTCGGGAGGACGGTGGTGGCCTCCGAATTTCGGATGGTGGGCTGGCTCCCAAAGACGCTACGCTGGCGACCCATGGCTGACATCAGCGGCTTCGCGGCAATCCTCGGTGCGCAGGATCAGTTCAGCATGCCCGGCAGGTGCTGCCGCTGTGGCGAGCCCGCCGACAAGACGATCGCGAGCAGCGTCCAGGTCAAGGCGATCGGACGCGGCCGGCGCACGCGCTCGGTCACCTTCCCGTACTGCACCGCCTGCTTCGAACGCGCGGCGCGGGTGAACCGCGCGCGTTCGATGCTGACGCTGACCATCCTCGGGCTGTCGCTCCTGCTCGCCTGCCTCGCGTTCGTCGTGCCGGGCTTGCCTCAGGCCGCGCTCATCGTGGTGCCGACGGGCCTCGCGCTCTTCGCGGCGTTCGCGCTCACGAGCCGGTCGGCGGACGCGACGCATGCGCCGTATGGTGCATGGCTCTCGAAGGCGACGAACGACAAGACCACCTTCTTCATGACGCGTCCCGAATGGGCCGCGCAGTTCGGCGAGGGCAACAAGGTACCGTCGGTGCCGATGCAGCTGCGCGGCGGTCCGATGATGTGGCCGCTCGCGCTCATCGTCGCCGCAGGGCTCTCGACGCTGCTGTCGTTCCTCGCGCGCCCCGAGGTGCACATCGACAACGAGGGCCCCACCGCCGTGCAGATCTGGATCGACGGCAAGAAGAGCATCGTCGCGCCGCCGCTCACCGCGAAGCTCGAGCCCCGTCCGATCGTGCGCGTGCCCTTCGGGATGCACCGCTTCGGCTGGTCTGCCGAGGGTGCGAGCGCGCCGACCGCGCAGACCGATCCCTACAAGATCGTGCTCGCAGGCGATCACCTGTACAACCCCGGGTCGACGGCCTGCTACTACCTCGACCTCTCGCTGTACGGGAGCGGCGCATCGGCCGGTACGATCAACGCGGGACCGGTGTCGATCGCGGAGATGTACACGTTCAAGCAGGTCGATAGCTGGTTCAGCGAGAACCCGAAGTCGGTGTCGACCAAGTCGAGCACGGAGAAGCGCGTGTCGCTCCAGCCCGAGGCCGGCTGCTTCGTGCTGTCCGAGCATCATTGCGCGCTGTCCATCCGCAAGGATCTCGCCGAGTGCCGCAAGACCGCCTACGAGAAGGAGGACAAGGACGGCTACACCTCGTGCTTCACGCGAGCGGTCGAGGCCTGCCACAAGCTCGAGCAGTAACGTTCTGGTGTAGCCTGCGAGGACCTTTCGTCCGTCGAGGAACCCCATGCGTCTACGCTCGCTCGCTCTGCTCGTCTTCGTGCTGTCTCCCCTCGGCTGCGGCGGCGACGACGGTGGAACCGACGACGGCGGCACGACGGCAGACATGTCCGAGGCGCAGCTCTGTGCGGCCGTCGCGCCGACCTGCACCGACGAGCAGATCCAGGACCTCCCGCTGTACAAGTCCGCGTCCCCGGCGACGCGCACCGTCACGAACACCATGGACGGCACCGACTTCGATTCGGAGATCGACGCCGAGGGCGGTGGCCTCTCGCCGACCGAGTCGTTCGTCTACGCGAAGTTCACGCCGACGGGCCTGCAGAAGGTCGACATCGGCGACGAGGACGCGTTCGCCTCGACCGACTGGGACATCGCGTTTCGTCGCTTCGTCGTCCGCCTCAACAGCGGCGTGTCCGGCCCGTCGTGCGTCAAGGGCGGTCGCGCGGCGGTCGGTGACTACTCGACCGTCACGACGGTGCCTCAGGGCCTCTCGCTCGGCGCCGAGTCGTATTACTCGAGCACCTGCCAGGCCGTCACGGACAACTCCGGCCTCGGCTCTCCGGGCACGCTGCTGGCGACGTACTGGACGTACAAGGCCTGCGTCGCGATGACGAACAACGTCTACGTGATCCAGACCGCCGACGGAAAGAGCCTCAAGCTCACCGTCGAGCACTACTACACCAAGGACGTGCAGACCGCGTGCGACACCACCGGCATGATGAGCTCGGCACAGGAGACCGCGGCCGCGCACCTCGGCGTCCGCTGGGCTTACCTGCCATAGCCGTGCGGCTCGCGATCGCGCTGTCACTCCTCGTCTCCGTCTTCAGTGCGGGCACGGCATCGGCGCGTCCCACCGATACGACGGGTAGCGACCTCGTGCGCTACAGCGCCGACGAGACGATCGAGCACGTCGACACGGATCACTTCCGCGTCTTCTTCACGCGCGCAGGCAAGGACGCGGTGCTCGCGGGCGACGTGAACAGCGACGGCACGCCGGACTTCGTCACGCAGGTCGCGGCGCTCTACGAGGAGGTGCTGGCGTTCTACACGGGCCGCGGCTACCTCGCACCTCCGTCGGACCAAGGGCAGGCGAACAACGGCGGCGACGGTCGCTTCGACGTGTACCTCGTCGACTTCGGCGGCGCGGCGGACGGACGCTTCCAGAGCGAGGTCTGCACGAACATGCGCTGCACGGGCTACATGTCGCAGGAGAACGACTTCACGGGCTACGCGTACCCCTCGCCGACCGTCGGGAGCCGCGTCGTCTCGAGCCACGAGTTCTTTCACGCGGTTCAGGCCGGCTACAACGCGACGCAGAGCTCCATCGTCGCCGAGGGCACCGCCGTGTGGTCGACCGAGCAGTTCGACGCGTCGCTCACCGATCTCGAGGGCTTCGTCGGTGGCTACCTGTCACACCCCGATCACTCGCTCGATCGCGCGAGCTCGACGCCGGTCGATCCGTTCACGTACGGCTCCGCGATCTTCTTCCAGTTCCTCGGAGAGAAGCTCGGTCACGATGTCGTCCTCGAGATCTGGCAGGACTGCGTCCCCGGCGCGCAGGGCGTCGCCGATCCGGACTGGTTCAGCGCGCTCGCGGCGCTGCTCACGCGAAAGTACGCGACCGACTTCGCGGACGCGTTCACCACGTTCGCGACGTGGAACCTCTTCACCAACGGCCGCGCGGATCCGTCGCGTGGCTACGCGGGTGGCGCAGGGTATCCCTCGATCCTGGCGACGCCCGTGACGCTGCCGTACACCGACACGTCCTTGCGCGTGTTCTACGCGTCGTCGCAGGTGCTCTCGATCGACCCGGGTGATCGCACGCAGCTCGTCGTGCAGATCGTGCCGACCGCGGGTGCTTCGCTGGACTCGCTCCGCATCGTCACCGCGCCCGTCGTCGGCAACACCGTCGGCACCGTCACCACGACGGAGGCGGCGGCCACCGCGCAGGCCATCGACGTCACGACCGCGACCAAGATCCTCGTCGAGCTCGTCCAGACCGCGCAGTCCGGCGACAGCGCGCGCGGCACCGTCTGCGCAGGCTCGCCCGACGAGGTCGCGACCTGCGTGGCCGCGACCTCGCCCAACGACATGGGCACCATCACGACGCCGATGAAGCAGTCCGGCGGTTGCGACCTGGGGGCGCACGGTTCGCCCGCGAGCCCGCTCGCGCTGCTGCTCGTCGTGGCACTGTTCTACCGACGACGTCCCGCGGTCGACGGCGCTTAGTCGGTGCCGGGCGGGCCGCCTTCGCCGTTGCCGTCATCGCGCTCGGCCCGCCGATCGACGGCGGGCGCGTTGCCCGACTGATTGACCATCGAGGGCGGAGGCGCTCGCTCGGGCGTTGGCTTGCCACCGAAGAGCTTCTTGATGCCGTTCCTGAGGAAGCCGAAGAACGCGACGAAGGCGAGGGCGATCGCCTTGCCGAACTTGGCGAGCCCCAGCAGGATCACCTTGCCGAACTTGGCGAGGAGGCCGAGCTTGGCGACCTTGAGCGCCGCGATGCCCGCGCCGCCACCGATGAGTCCGAGCAGACCGTAGGTCGCGACCTTGTCGGTCTTCGAGTCGAAGTCACCGTACCGCGCGCCGCCGTCGAACGTGGTGGCGGACAGCAGAGACTCGACGACGGGCTTGTACTGCGCGAGGTGTTCGGGGCTCGTGATGAGCGTGAGCGATACGAAGCCCTTGCGGCCCAGGATGCGCGTCTCATAGTTCGACGAGGAGTGGCTCTTGCCGTCCTGCTCGACGTGCAGCTCGAGCGCCCACACGAGGTGGTGCGTGGCCTTGTCGTAGCGCGGCTCCTCGGTCCACCGGTCGATGAACATCGGGCCAAAGCCCTTCTCCTTGCGGGCCTCGTTGCCTTCCTTGGTGCCCTCCTGCATCGAGGCGAGCAGCTTCTTCGCGTCGAGCGTCTCGTCGTCTTTGACGTAGCCCTCGTCCTCGTACTCGACGGACAACCACCAGCCGGCCGGGCCTTCGGCCTTCGGGAAGACCATGCCGAGGAAGTTGTCGCCCATGAAGTTGCCGCCCTTGGCGAGCAGCGGCTTGGCGTTCGCAGCATCGATGAAGACGAAGGGCTCGGGGAGATCGAGCGTGATCTTGTGACCGAGCGCGATCTTCTCGGGCCCATCGTGCATCTTGAGCTCGGACTTGGGTGGCGCAGCAGCCGGAACATCGGCATGCGCCAGCGAAGAGGAGAGCCCGACCGCGAGGCAGCCGACGATGGAGATGGCGGAGAGCGCCAGCAGCTTCTTCATGACCCGAGGGTATACGACCCCCGGGCCCGGGTCTTCCTCGAACGACCTATTTGCGGAGCACGGCTGCGGCCGTGATGGTGAGGACGAGCGCGTTGAGGCCCAGCCACACGGACTCGAGCGCGACCGGGACGTAGCGGATGTCGACCGTGCGGAAGAGCGCGTGCGCGGCGAGGCAGCCAGCCCAGCCGAGCAGCAGGCCCGCGAGGGGGCCGCGCAGCGACTTCACGCCGTATGCGAGAGAGGCGACGACGAGCGGGATGGCCGCGCTCCAGAAGAGCGGGTTGCCAGCACCGGCCGCACCGAAGAGCGCCTGATCCAGCGACGGCAGCCCGTGTACGACGAACGGGATGTCGATGCCGAGCTGCGGCAGGAAGAAGAGGCCGCACGCCGCGATGAAGAGGCCGACGAAGCCGCCCACGCCGAACGCCGCGACGAGGATCTTCTTGCGGCGGTAGCCCCACATCACGATGCCCATGAGCACGCCGGCGAAGCCGAGCTCGAGCGCGCCCTCGGCGAGCTGCGCCTTCTTCACGGCCGCGCTGGCGTCGACGATGCCGGCGCCGTAGCGGTTCTCTGCGCCCTTGGTCGGCGCCCAGTCGGCCTTGCTCGACGGCTTGCGCGCCGTGTCCTTGAGCAGCGCCTCGACGGCATCCGGATCGGTGACGCCCGAGCCGACGACGAGCGCGGCGACGCCGGCGACGTGAGGCGCGGCCATCGAGGTGCCCATGAAGAGCAGGTAGTCGTTCTTCGAGATGTTGCCGGGCACGACGGTGTTCTGGAGGACGCCGTCCATCATGCCGTCGCCGTTCTGGTCGACGCGCGTGTTGCCACCGGGCGCCGCGACGTCGATCTCCTTGCCCCAGTTCGAGTAGAAGGTGGTGGTCTCGTCGAACTGCGTGGCAGCGACGGCGACCGCGTGCTTGTAGGCGGCGGGGTAGCTGACCTTGCCCTTGCCATCGTTGCCAGCGGCGCACACAACGGTGACGCCCTTGTCGTGCGCGTACTTCACCGCGTTGGCGAGCACGCTCGTGGACATGCCACCACCGAGGCTCATGTTGATGACCTTGGCGCCGTGATCGGCCGCGAAGCGAATGCCCTCCGCGATGCCGCTGACGGAGCCCGAGCCGCGCGCCGAGAGCACCTTGATCGGCATGATCTTGGCCCGGTACGCGACCCCTGCGACGCCGAGCCCGTTGTTCGTCGACTGCGCGATGGTGCCGGCGACGTGCGTGCCGTGGCCGTGGTCGTCGGTGGCATCGGCGTTGTTGTCGACGAAGTTGTAGCCGGGGACCATCTCGGTCTCCGCGAGGTCGGGCACCTTCGCGACGCCGGTGTCGATGACCGCGACGATGACGCCTTCGCCCTGCGCGGCCTTCCAGCTCTGCGGCATGTGGATCTGCTGCAGGTGCCACTGGAACTTGAACTTGGGATCGTTGGGGAAGCCCTTCTCGTTGGCGTCACCACCGGCGGGTAGCGCTTCCTCGTCGGCAGTCATCGCGTTCTCGGGGATCGAGTACTCGGCCTCGTAGTCGACGGCCTCGACATCGGAGCGGCCCGCGAGCGTGGCCTTGAGCGCGGCGGCGCCATCGATCGTGGGGCTATCGACGTCGTAGATCTCATCGACGCCGACCTGTGCCGAGTTCGCGCGAAACGTGACGCCGAGCTCGCGACCGAGGGCCGCGACCTCTTTCGGCGACTTGCTATCGACGAAGTCGACGCTGAGCGTGCGACCGCTCGTGGGGCTGTCGAGCTGACCGCCTTCTTCCAGATAGGAGACGTGTGCGGGGTTGTAGTGGCGCCAGGCGAACCAGGCGAGGATTGCGAGCGCTACGAGAAGCACCAGACGAAACGACGAGCGTTGCTTGGCCACATGAACCTCCGATGGTCCCTTCAAAGGGTATACGCAGCACCCGGTCCGTGCCACCCGACCTCGTGCTCGGTAGCCGCAAAGGCGGCGCTCGCGGGGAGGATCGACGGAGAGATGGCCGGCGGGTCGAGCTGTTCGGTCGGGTCAGTCGTGCGGCGGGTTCCCGGGTTCGGGTACGACGCACATCTTTTCGCGCGGCTCCGCGGGCGCGTCCGGCTCAGACCAGGAACACGTCGTCCTCCACGAGCTCGAGTTCGTCGGACGCTTGCGTGTCCTTGATGGCGCGCAGCCGTTCCTCGGACAGCGCCTCGAAGAACGTCCGCAGCTCCGGCAGCGCGGACGTGAGCTTCTCGAAGAACTCGCGCGACAGGAACAGCACCGTGGATGCGACCACTGCGCGTACCGTCGCGGTCGCGGGGGTGCCGCGGATGAGCGAGATCTCGCCGAACAGGTCGCCGGTGCGCAGGACCGCGAGCGACGTCTCGAACGGCCCGTTGCCGCGGACCACCTCGAGCTCGCCCGTGAGCACGATGAAGAGACCGCGCCCGATCTCGTTCTCGCGGATCACCTCGGTGCCGGCGGCGACCTCGTGGCCCGTGAAGCGTCGCGCCAGGTCGAGGCGCTGCTGCTGCGAGAACGGGCGGAACAGGGGCGATGTCGAGAGCAGGTTCTTGAGCAGGCGGTCGCGCGTGAAGCGATCGAGCACCTCGGCGACGCGGGGCAGCTCGGCCGCGATGCTCTTGAGCGCCTCGACCCCGAGCTCGATGACGTCGACCTCGGTGATCGCCTCCACCGTCGCTGCGCGCGGCTGCGCCGACACCAGCGCGAGCTCTCCGAAGATGGCGCCCTCGCCGAGCCGTGCGAGCTCGGTCTGCTCGCCCGACGCACGCGACGCCGCGTGACCCGCGTACACGCGCACGACGCCGCTCGCGACCAGGAAGAACGAGGTGCCGGGCTCGCCCTGACGCAGGAGCGCGGTCCCCGCGGGCACGCGACGCACGATCGCGTGCGAGAGGAGCGCGAGGAACGCGTCCGCCGGCAGCTCCGAGAGCAGCGGCACAGGCGGGTAGCGATCGGGCAGCGTGCCGAGATCGGTCGTCGACGCAGCGTGCATCGCGAGGTGCTCGGCGTAGGTGAGCACCTCCTTCGGTGTCGGTGTGCCATCGGGCAGGACGGGCGCGCCCACTTCCGCCTCGGGATCCGGCGGCGAGATGCGCGCGCCACCTCCATGTACGGCCAGACTCGGCGAATCGGCGGCGTAGCGCCTGACGATGGGCTGATACAGCGGGGCGAGCGGCTCGCCGAGGCCGGCGAGCGCGTGCGCACACACGATGGCGTGCAGCGGACGACCGAGCGATAGATCGTAGAACATGAGGCCCGCGTACACGCGCCGCGCGAGATCGGGCGTGCCCACCCCGACGAGGAGATCCGCCACCTTCATGCGCACCTCGAGATCGTTCGGCATGGTTCGAACCAGGTGCGCGTAGACGGCCATCGCCCGGGGGACGTCCCCGAGCACGACGTAGCGCAGCGCCTGGGTCTTGAGCTCGTGGAGTCGCATGCGGGAACCACAATAACGCGTGTAGGTGGCCAACGCCGCGCGCTCTTGCTAAGGTCGCGAGGCTTGTCGCGCATCGAGTCACGGAAAGGGCAGCACGCTTGAACGAGAGCAAGGCGTGCGTGTCGTGCGGTAAAGCGATCCCCGAGGCCGCACGTGACTGCGTGTTCTGCGGTGTGGCCCAACCCGTCGTCGCCGCAGACGTAGCCGCTGCGGAGGCGGCCGCTCCCGAGGCGGCCGTTGCACACGTGGAGGCGGCGGTGAGCGCGCCTGTGACCTCGTCGCGAGCCGCCGTCACGATGATGGGCCTGAATGTGTCCGACATCGAGGCGGCGGTGAAGGCGCACGACCTCGAGCAGCCCGCGCCTGCGCTGCAAGCGACGCCCGCTCTCGGACTGCCTATCGTCGAACCCGAGCTCGAGGCTGCGCAGCTCGAGGCGCCGCCCGTCCGTCGAGCGCCGGTCCCCCTCGATGAGCGCCCGGTGTTCACGGCCGCGAGCTCGCCGTTCTCGAGCATCGCGCGCATCGTGATGGGCTCGGGTGGCCTCGTGCTCGTCGCGCTGTTCTCGCTGCCGTGGCGCGGCGCGAGCTCGTGGCAGCTCCTCGACACGCTCGCCGGCGCCGATTTCGTGCGGCAGCTCTACTTCTTGCTCGGTGGCGCGGTGCTCGTCGCGGCGGCCGTGCTGCCGGTGCCCGCGGGCTTCCGCGCCGTCGTCGGGACCCTCGTCGCGTCGATCCCCGTCGTGCTCGGCGCCGAGGGCCTCATCGAAGGGTGGCGCGGGCTCGTCGCTGCGCTCGCCATCGTCGGTCTGCCTGCCGCGCTCCTCTGTGCGCGCCCGCACCTGGCGATGCACGCTGCCGCGCGCCTGCTCCTCCTCGCGGCCGTCGCCGCGCTCGCGCTCCTCTATGTGCTGCCCACGTCCTCGGTCGTGCCCATCACGTATGTCGGGCAGATGCTCGCGTCGGGGCTCCTCGAGCACATGATCATCGGTGTGTTCCTCGGCGCACCGCTCGTGCTGGCTGCGCTCTCGCTGCTCGCCGGGGTCGGTCGCGATCTCGCCTCGGCCGCCGCGCTGCTCGCGACGCTGATGCTCGCCTGGGCACCCGCCGCGCTGCTCTTCATGGTCCACGACGGTACGCAGCTCTACGTGGCCCTCGCGCTCTTGTGGACCAGCGCGACGGCCGCGCTCTGTGTCGCTCAGCTCCTCATGATGGCGGCCACGCGCAGCCGCGCGTGATGCACACCCGCACGCTCGGCACCTCGCGGCAGGGTCGCGCGATCGTCGAGCACTCGCGGGGTGCAGCAGGTGGGCTCCTCGTGTTCGGCGCGATCCACGGGGACGAGCCAGGGTCGGCGCTGCTGTGCGAGCGCTTCCTCACGCGTGTCATGCAGGCGGATGCGGAGGGCCCATCGCTGTCGATCGTGCCCGTCCTCAATCCCGACGGCCTCGCGCGCAACCACAAGGACAACGCCAGCGGCGTCGATCTGAACCGGAGCTTCGCCGCGCGCTCGTGGACGCGCGAGCACCCGCTGCCGTACTTCCCCGGCTCCCAGCCCGGCTCCGAGCCCGAGACCCAGGCGCTCACGCAGCTCGTCGAGGCGCGTCGTCCGTCGCTGATCGTCGCAGTGCACCAGCCGTTCGAGTGTGTGAACTGGGACGGGCCGGCGGCCGACGCCGCCTGTGCGATGAGTGTCCGCACCGGCATGCCGCTGCGGCCGTCCATCGGCTATCCGACGCCCGGCTCCTTCGGCTCGTGGGCCGGGGTCGATCGCGGCATCGCGGTCATCACGCTCGAGCTGCCGTGGACGCCCGACGAAGGCTTGCTCGCCCGCTGCGTCTTCGCGTTCGAGGAAGCGTGGAGGCGTTCGTGAGCCGCCGCGTCGGTGACGTGGTGCGCATCGCGGGCGAGCTGCACGTCTTCCGGTCGCTGCAGCTGCTGCTCGCACGCCGCTTCGGCTCGCAGGCGACGGTGCTCTCTGCGATGGCGGTCGACGCCGCGTTGTTGGCGCGCCTCACCGCACACCCGCTCGAGCGCACGCCCACGCAGGTCGTCGCCGCGGTGCTGCTCGGTGGCGTCGTCGCCGGGGCAGTGTCGCTCGTACCACCTCCCGAGGTCGACGCGCGCGAGCTCGACCTCATCGCGGACCTCGTGTCGGTGCTCGCGGAGGAGCTGGGCCTCGCGCTGTCGGAGCGTCAGGTCGACTCGCTCATCGAGACGCCCACGCGCTACGCGTACGACGAGCTCATCGGCCACAGCCGTCCGATGCGCACGCTGCAGCGCCTGCTCGACAAGGTCATCGACTCCGATTCGACGGTGCTCGTGCAGGGCGAGAACGGCACCGGCAAGGAGCTCATCGCGCGCGCGATCCACTTCAACTCGTCGCGCGCGGCCCATCGCTTCGTCGTGCAGAACTGCTCCGCCTTCAACGACAACCTGCTCGACTCGGAGCTCTTCGGTCACAAGAAGGGCGCGTTCACCGGCGCGATCGCGGACAAGCCGGGCCTGTTCGAGATGGCCGATCGCGGCACCTTCTTCCTCGACGAGATCGGCGACATGTCACCGTCGCTGCAGGTCAAGGTGCTGCGCGTGATCCAAGAGGGCACCTTCACGCCCGTGGGCGACACGCACTCGCGGCACACCGACGTGCGCCTCATCGCGGCGACGCACCGCGACCTCCGCACGATGGTTGATCGCCGCGAGTTCCGCGAGGATCTGTTCTATCGCGTGAACGTCATCAACCTCATCGTCCCGTCGCTGCGCGAGCGACGCGAGGACATCCCGCTGCTCATCGAGCACTTCCTCGAGAAGTCGACGCGCGATCGCGGCAAGCGGCGCCGGCTCTCGCGCTCGTGCCTCGACCGCCTCATGAAGCACGACTGGCCGGGCAACGTGCGCGAGCTCGAGAACGAGATCGAGCGTCTCGTCGTGCTCGCCGGAGATGCCAAGGTGCTGGGCGAGGAGATGCTGTCGCCGCGCATCCTGGCGGGCTCGCTGATGCACGAAAACGGCGCGCAGACGTCGCTGAAGGAAGCGCGCGCGGGCGTCGAGCGCGACCTCATCGCCGAGGTGCTCGCGCGGCATCGCGGCAACAAGACGCGCGCGGCCGAAGAGCTCGGCGTGAGCCGACGCAGCCTCATCCGCAAGGTGGTTCGTTATAAGCTGGAGGCGAAGCCGAAGGGCCGTCGGAAGGCCCCGCGGTGACGCGAGGGCGGTGTCGGTGCCAATGAAAGACGAGTCCACCACCGTCGATCCGCCGACACTCCGCCCGGAGACGTTCGGCAAGTACGAGCTCCTCGAGCGGCTCGGCAGCGGAGGCATGGCCGACGTGTGGCGCGCGCGCGTCGTCGGGCAGTCTGGGTTCCAGCGCACCGTCGTGCTCAAGCGCATCCTGCCGCACCTCGTCTCCGACGAGAAAGCGCGGCTCCTGTTCGAGCGCGAGGCGCGCGTCGTCTCGCGCCTGTCGCACGCGCACATCGTGCAGGTCTTCGAGTTCGGCGACGTGATGGGCGAGTACTACCTCGCGATGGAGCTCGTCGATGGCCAGGACATCGCCTCGATGATCCGAGCCGGCGTGCTCACGCCCGCCGCCGCGGCCTACGTGCTGCGCGACGTGTGCCGGGCGCTCGCGTACGCCTACGGGGTGCGCGGCGACGACGGCATAGCGCTGCGGATTCTGCACCGCGACGTGAGCCCGTCGAACATCATGGTCGGCTACGATGGCGCGGTCCGTCTGCTCGACTTCGGCATCGCCAAGGCGCTCTCCGATCCGCGAGACAAGCGCACAATGAAGGGCACCATCCGCGGCAAGTTCGGTTACATGGCGCCGGAGATCATCGAAGGTCTCGATCCCGATCAGCGCGCCGACGTCTTCTCCGTCGGGGTCGTGCTGCACGAGATGCTCACCGGACGCCGCCTCTTCCGCGGCACGACCGACCTCGAGACGCTCGCGCAGGTCCGTCGCGGGCAGATCCCGTTCCCCTCGTCGATCAACGCTGACGTGCCGCGCGCCCTCGACGAGATCTGCATGCGCGCGCTGTCACGCGATCGGGGGCAGCGCTTCTCGGGGGGCAATGAGCTCGCCGAGCTCCTCGACGACGTGGCACGCGAGCTGCGCTTCGGCCCCACGCAGATGGCGGTGCTCGTCGCGCGCGTGCGACCGGCGGAGCAGCCGCTCGGGTTCAGTAGCAACACGCTGACGGGGAACACCTCGGATCTCCACCCACCGTCCGAGCGCGCGACGGATCGCATGTCCACCAAGGAGATCGCGCGGCTCGCGGCGCGGTCGCAGGCGCAACCCGTGTTGCACGCCGATCCGGGACCGTCGCAGCGCGTGGGCTCTTCGCCCGCGCTGCCGCCGAAGCAGCGCGCGGGTGCAATGAGCTACGTGCTCGCAGGCGTGCTGTGCGGTGCGCTCATCGTTGCTGCGGTGTTTCTCGGACGCATGGTCGGCGAGGCGCACCACAGCGCGGCGACCCCGTCGTCGGAGAAGTGACTACTGCGGTCGGATCGTCCCGCCACCCGCACCCGTGCCACCCGGCGTCGACGGGCCGTTGAGGCCGGGCGACTGGGGTGCCGTCATTGCGCCGGTCACCACGTCGCCCACGTCGTCGTGCGGTCCGAGGTGCGGGATCATGGAGACGGGTTCCCCGGGCGTCTGCTTGGCGGACGCGCCGCACCCGGTTGAAACGAACGCCAGAAGGAACGCGCATAGGACAGCTCGCATGCCTCACATCGTACGGGCAGCGGGTTCCGTCTTCACGAACCGTTTGTAGAGCAGGTGGTCGAGCGATGCGCGGCCGGGGCCCGCGAACACGAGCCACGTGAACACGACGAGGTACGTGAGCTCCTCGAAGCCGACCACGTCGAAGAAGCCCTCGGCGTTCGGCAGCTTCGCGGTGATGATGGCGACGACCATCGTCACGGCGAGCGGGATCGCGGCGAGCCTGGTGAGCAGCCCGAAGATCAGCGCGAGGCCGCCGGAGAATTCGACCGAAGCGACGAGCCCGGCCTGGAAGTGCGGCGCCGGGATGTGCAGTGACACGAAGAACTCGGTCAGCTTGTCGAGGCTGTGGAGCTTGCCCCAGCCGGTACCCACGAACGCCGCGCCGACGACGACGCGGGCGAGCAGCGGGCCCACGAACTCGCCCTTCTCGACGAGGTGGAGGGCGTCTTCGACGTGCGAGTGCAGGGGCTGGGTCATGGCGGAGATACGCGGCCCGGCGCGCTTGGTTTCGCTCGTTCAGTCGGTCGGCAGCGAATCGACGAGCAGGTGGTCGGCGAGCCAGCGACCGACGAACGCGAAGGCTTCCTGCGCCGTGTTCTCGTCGGGCTCGTCGGTCGCGAGCGCGTCGCACAGGAGACCGAGCGTGGTTCCGCGCTGCACCATCTGGAGCAGCTCGGCCTCCTTCGCCCCGACGACGCGGTGGAACACCTGCGGTGGATCGCGCCACACGAGCAGCGTCGTGGGCGTGGCCTCGGCATCCACCGCGGCCTCGGCCGCGAACAACGCGGCGGCATCGTGGTCGCACGTGTAGAGCACGCTCGCGCGGATCGCGCGCAGCTCGAGCGTCGCGTACGCATCGGGCGGCAGCGACGCGAGGCGGTCGCGCGTCAGCAGCGCGTCGTCCGCCGCATCGAACACGTCGTAGCGCTCCCACTCGAGCCGCGCGAGGCTCGCGACCGCACCGCGGGGCTCGAGGAAGTCGGCGAGTCGATCGCCGTACGCGCGCAGCGACGGGCTGCGGCTCGGGTGTGTGCGCACGTACTCGGTGAAGACGTCGTCGACCTCGTCGCCGAGCCAGCGCGCCGTGAGCGGGTACACCTCGCCGAGCACCTCCACGAGCCGCGCGACGTACATGCTGGCGTAGATGCCAATGCGCGCCTCGGCGGACGCGCGCGCATCGCCGCGCACCTGCGACAGCAGCGTGGTCGGATCGTGCGAGTCGAGCATCACGCCGGAGAGCTCGCGCTGCAGCTTGCGGACGCGGTCGCTCATCTGGCGCTCACGTGGGCACGCGCCAGGAAGGCGGCCTCGACGCGACGCGCGTGCGTCGACTCCTCGATGACGCGCCCCAGTGGCGGGATGCTCGCGTCCCACTCGACGAGCGTCGGGTGCGGACCGAGCAGCTCGAGCGCGGTCTCGTAGAGCGACCACACCTCGTCGAGCACGGGATGATCGTGCGTGTCGAGCCAGAGCCCCTCGTGCGCGCTCGGACCGGCGAGGTGGTACTGCGCGACGCGATCCCGCGGCAACGCGCGGAGGTAGTCGTGCGCGTTCCAGCCGTGGTTGTGGGCGCTGACGAAGATGTTGTTCACGTCGACGAGGAGGCGGCAGTCGGCGCGCGTCGCGAGCTCGGAGAGGAACTGCGCCTCTGTGAGATCGGAGGACGCGAACTCGACGTAGCTCGACACGTTCTCGAGCACGAGCTGTCTGCCCAGCCGCTCCTGCACGGCCGCAACGCGCGCGACGACGTGCGTGAGCGAGTCCTCGTTGTAGGGTAGCGGCAGGAGATCGTGGGCGTTGCGACCATCGACGACACCCCAGCACACGTGGTCGGAGACCCAGGCGGGCTCGATCTCGGTGGCGAGCGCGCGCACGGAGTCGAGGTAGTCGAGATCGAGCGGATCGGTGGAGCCGATGGAGAGGCTGACCCCGTGCATCACGACGGGCCAGCGCTCACGGACCTTCCGCAGCACCCGGCGCGGATTGCCGCCGGGCACGAGGAAGTTCTCGGTGATGACCTCGAGCCAGTCGACCTCCGCGGGCGCAGGCGCGTCGTCGGAGACGAACGCGCTGTAGTGCTCCCGCCGGAGGCCGATGCCGTGGCCGAGGTGCGACATGTGCTACTTCGCCATGGCCGTGTCGACGGTGCCGCCCTTGGCCTTGCAGTCCTTCGCGGTCGTCTTCATGAAGCCCTGACCCTTGCAGCCGTTCTTGCCCGCGCAGTCGTTCTTCGCGCTCTTGCAGCCGCTCTTTCCCTTGCACGCGTTGACGCCGTCGCACTTCACCTCGGCGCCCGTCTTGTCGGCAGAGGCGGTGAGCGGTGCCATGGAAGCGAAGAGGCCAGCGACGGAAGCGACGACGAATGCACCTTTGATGGTCATGGGAAAACTCCTGTGTGTTTCGGGGGCGCGTCGAGCGCGCACATCCCATACGGACGTCGCTCCGCTTGGTAACGAAAAAAGATCGGCTACGTGAACGCCGCGAGACCCGTGATGTCCTGCCCGATGATGAGCGTGTGGATGTGGTCGGTGCCCTCGTAGGTGAAGACCGACTCGAGGTTGCACATGTGGCGGCCGCACTGGTACTCGTCGGTGATGCCGTTCGCGCCGAGCAGATCGCGAGCGTTGCGGGCGATGGTGAGCGCCATCTTCACGTTGTTGCGCTTGGCCATCGAGATCTGCGCGACGGTGGCGCGCTTCTGCTCCTTCAGTCGACCGAGCCGCAGGATGAGGAGCTGGGCCTTCGTGATCTCGGTCAGCATGTCGACGAGCTTGAGCTGCACGAGCTGGTGACCGGCGAGCGGCTTGTCGCCGAACTGCGTGCGGTCCTTCGTGTAGCGCAGCGCCTCGTCGTAGCAGGCCATCGCCGCGCCGATGACGCCGAACGAGATGCCGAAGCGCGCGCTCGCCAGGCACTCGAGCGGCGCCTTGATGCCGATGGCGCCGGGCAGCATCGCGTCGTTGCCGACCGCGCAGTCCTCGAACACGAGCTCGGACGTGACCGACGCGCGCAGCGAGAACTTGCCGTCGATGTCGCGCGTCGAGAAGCCTGGCGTGCCGCGCTCGACGAGGAAGCCACGCACGCCGTCGGGGGTGCGGGCCCAGCACAAGGCGACATCGGCGAGCCCGCCCGAGGTGATCCAGCGCTTATCGCCGTTGATCACCCATTTGTCGCCGACCTTCTTGGCAGTCGCGCGCATGCCGGCCGGGTTCGAGCCGAAGTCGGGCTCGGTGAGGCCGAAGCAGCCGATCGCCTCGCCGCGCGCCATCCGCGGGAGCCACTTCTGCTTCTGCGCCTCGGAGCCGAAGGTGGCGATCGGGTGCATGACGAGCGAGCCCTGCACCGACGCGAAGCTACGCACGCCCGAGTCTGCGCGCTCGAGCTCCTGCATGATGAGGCCGTAGGCGACGGGGCCGAGGCCCGCGCAGCCGTAGCCTTCGATCGACGCGCCGAGCGCGCCCATCTCGCCGAGGCGCTTCGGCAGCGTCATCGGGAACGTGCCGTTGCGGAAGTGCATGCCGATGCCGGGCAGCACCTCCTCATCGACGAAGCGCCGCATGGTGTCCCGGACGATGCGCTCGTCCTCGGTGAGAAGGTCATCGAGCGCGTAGTAGTCGACACCGGAGAAGGGCATGGTCGTCGGTCTACCACGAGCGAAAACGCAACGTCGAGCAGGCGCCGAAAACTAGAGGTGGCGATCTCGCGGGGCTAGGCTCGCCGTCGATGCCCAGTCGTGCGCTCGTCTCGCTCTCTTTATTGTTCGCCGTCGGTGCGGGCGCCGTGCCGCTCAGGCCGGGGTCGAGCAAGCGCACGCCCGTCGTGAAGGGGCCGCCGTCCGCGCCCAGGCTGCCCGCGCCACCGCAAGGCAGCGTGACGCCGGAGGCCGAGAGCCTGGGGCGCGGTATTCGTCTCCTCTGGTCCGGCGACCTCGTCGCTGCGGAGCGCGAGCTGCGGCCGCTCGTCGAGGTGGCGGGCAAGCTGCGCAACCCCGACTACGCGCTGTGGGGACTCGCGCAGGCCGAGCTGCTCGACGGCCAGCCCGAGGCGGCGCTCGTGCACTTCGAGAAGCTGTCGCACATGAAGAGTCGCTTCGCGCCCGCGGCCATCGGGCGCGAGGCGGACGCGGCGCGGCTGCTCGGTCGCGCCGACGTGGCGCGCAAGCTGTACGAGACGGTCATCACGCGCCCCGTGCCCGAGATCGACCTGGCGGCGTGTCGCTTCCACATAGCGGAGCTCGAGCCGGGCAAGGCGAAGGCAGCGCTGCTGTTCCGCAAGGTGTACCTCGAGCACCCACTGCATCCGCTCGCGCAGGTGGCGCTCGATCGCATGGGCGCGCTCGATCCTGCGACCACGATCACCGTGCCCGAGCGCATCCACCGCGCGAAGATCATGAGCAACAACCGCGGCTGGCAGCAGGCGCTCGAGGAGCTGAAGCTCCTGCCCGCAGAGCTCCCGCAGGCGCAGCGCGACGACGCCGACTACTGGTACGCGACCACGCTGTTCCACATGCGGCGCGAGTACGATGTCGCCGCGCAGAAGCTGCTCGGCCTGTGGATGCGCCTGCCCACCGACGAGCAGAAGGCGGAGGCGCTGTTCCACGGCTCACGCGCGCTGAGCCGTGCCGATCACGACGCCGAGGCGATCGTGGGCTACCGCGAGCTGGTCGCGAAGTTCCCGCGCTGCAAGAACGCGTCGGAGGCGTCGTTCCTCGCCGGCTGGCTCGAGTTCAACCGCGGTCACTACAAGGACGCGATCTCCGCGCTCGAGGACACGCTGAGGCGCTACGGCCAGACGACGTTCGCCGATGACGCGCGCTGGTACCTCGGCTTCTCGCGCTGGCTCGACGGCGACGTCACCGGCGCGCTCGCCGACTTCACGACGCTCTCGGAGGGCCGCGGTGATCTCTCGGCAGGGAAGGGCGGGTACTTCCGTGCGCTCGCGCTCGACAGGCTCGGTCGCACGAAGGAAGCGCTCGACGCGTGGCACAAGCTCGCGCGCGAGCGGCCGTTCACGCACTACGCGCTCCTGTCGCGCCTGCGCCTCGCGGAAAAGAGCCAGCCCGTCGACGTCTTCGGCCGCACCGGCGAGGTCTCGACCGAGTCGCTGCCCGAGCTGAGCCACGATCCCGACCGCCAGGTGGTGCGCGATCCGGCGGTCGCGCGAGTCGACGAGCTGCTCGCCGCGGGCCTCCCCGTCGAGGCGTCGTTCGAGCTGCAGAAGGTCGAGAACGATCTCGTTCGTCGCTACACCGCGGCGCGCGCGCTGCCGGTGCTGTTCGATCGCTACCTGCGCGGTCAGGACTTCTATCGCATCCACCGGCTCGCGGAGGCGCACGCGGGCCACGCGCTCGCGCTCGATCCGTACGTCGTGGAGGCGGCGCGCAGCTGGTGGGAGCTCGTGTACCCGCGTGCGTATCGGGCCTTCGTCGAGAAGTACAGCCCGTCGGGGAAGAACCCGCCCGAGTACCTCTACACGATCATGCAGAAGGAGTCGGCGTACAACCCGCACGACGTCTCGTACGCGGACGCCATCGGCCTCCTGCAGATGATCCCGCCGACCAGCAAGAAGGTCGCCGAGCACGTGGGCCTGCCGTACACCGACGACGTCCTCTACGATCCCGAGGGCAACATTCGCTTCGGCGCCTGGTACATCGGCCACCTGCTTCAGAAGTTCAAGGGCCAGCTCGCCATCGGCGCCGGCAGCTACAACGCGGGCCCGAAGGCGATGGAGAAGTGGCTCTCGAAGTATGGCGATCGCCCCCTCGACGAGTTCATCGAGCTCTGCCCCTACACGCAGACCCGCGAGTACATGAAGAAGGCGCTCGCCATCTACACGCGCTACGTGTGGCTCTACGATCACAAGGACTACCTGCCGTCGCTGAAGGTCGACGCCGACTGGGTCAAGGACGACGGCATCGAGTACTGAACCCTGTTCGCCTCCGTCGGCGGAGGGACCACGTCGAGCGCCGGCTGCGACACCGACTGCAATCAGGGTCCGCGGTCGCATGGCGCGATCCCGCGCTACACTCCTTTCGTGCCCTGGGATCCCGCGCAGTACGAGCGCTTCTTGCGTGAGCGCGAGCTCCCGTTCGAGGACGCGCTCGCGCTCGTGGGCCCGCTCCGCAACGGCGCTCGCATCATCGATCTCGGCTGTGGGACGGGCGCGCTGACGGCGCGGCTCGCGGACGCGTATCCGACGGCGAGCGTCATCGGCATCGACACGTCCGTGGAGATGCTCGAGCGCGCGAAGAAGCTCGAACGTCCGCGGCTGCGCTTCGTGAAGGCGGCCATCGAGGCGCTGGATCAGGTCCATCTCGACGATCACGGCGACGAGCCGCCGGCCTGGGACCTCGTCTTCTCGCACGCGGCGCTGCAGTGGGTGCCGGAGCACACGAGGCTCGTGCCGAGGCTGTTCGCGTGCGTTGCACCGGGCGGCCGCATCGTGGTGCAGCTCCCGTCGAACCACGACAGCGTCGCGCACCGCACGCTCGTGGCGGTCGCCGATGAGGCGCTGTTCCGCCAGACGCTGCAAGGTCGCGTGGCCGATCGTCCGACGCTGCCCGTACGCGACTACGCCCGCCTGTTGTGGAGCAGCGGTGGCTCCTCCATCGTCGCGTACGAGAAGGTCTACCCGCACGTGCTGCCCGATTCGGACGCGGCCGCGGAGTGGCTCAAGGGGACCGCCGCGATCCCCTACGTCGAGCGCCTGCTGCCGCACGAGCGCGCACCCTTTCTCGAGCGCTTCCGCGTCGCGCTCCACGAGGCGCTCCCCGACGCGCCGCTGTTCTTCGGCTTCAAGCGCACCCTGTTCGCTGCCTCGCGCTCCACGTAACTTCGAGTACGGAAAGGACCCAACCATGGCCAAGAAGATCAAGGGCACCGTCGAGCACTCCGACCTCGAGGGCGGCTACTGGACCCTCGAAGGAGACGACGGCAAGAGCTACCGCCTCGAGGGTGGTGATGCCGCGCTCCACAAGAAGGGCCACAAGGTCGAGGTCGAGGGCACCGTCGAGGAGGGCGGCTTCGGGATCGGCTTCGGTACCCCGACGCTCCAGGTGAAGTCACACAGGTCGCTCTGACGGAGTGTTTGCGCGCGACGCCGGGGCGGGTATCTTCTGCGCCATGAAATTCGAGCTCAAGCACACCTTCGACGCGTCGATCGACCAGGTCATCGCGGGCATGGCCGACCCCGGCTTTCCCGACTTCATGAAGGCCAACATGAAGTCCGTCAGCGACATGAAGCCCGTCGACCGCAAGGAAGACGGCGATCGCCTCGAGTGGAAGATCCGCGTCGTCCCGGTGCCGATCATCAAGAAGATCGGCCCGAAGGCCGTCCCGCCCGAGATCCTCGCCTTCGTGCAGGAGTCGGTGCTCGACCGCGCCGCCAAGCGCCTCACGTTCAAGAACGTCGCCACCGACGCGCGCGTGAACAAGCACCTCGACAACAGCGGGACGATCACGTTTCGCGATGTCGGCGGTCGCACCGAGCGCACCCTCTCCGGCGACCTCAAGGTCGTCGGGCTGCCGTTCCTGCTGAAGCCGCTCGCAGGCATCGCGGAGTCGCTCATCATCAGCGAGGCGAAGAAGCTGCTCGACGAGGAGGCGCAGGCCTTCGCGCAGTTCTTGAAGTCGCGCACGTAAGAGCGTGCAAATCAAGAAGGCGATCGTCGTCGGTGCCTCTTCGGGCATCGGCGCTTCCATCGCGCGCCAGCTCCTCGCGGAGGGGGCCGACGTCGCCATCGTCGGTCGTCGTCAGGCACAGCTCGACGAGGTCGCAGCCGGCAAGATGCGCACGTACGCGCACGACGTCGAGCACGCGGCCGAGATCGCGCCGCTGTGGGAGCGCATCGTCGCGGACCTCGGCGGCATCGACACCATCGTGTACGCGGCCGGTGTCATGCCGTCGTTCGAGGAGCACGAGTACGACTTCGCGAAGGATCAGCAGATGCTGGCCGTCAACGTGCTCGGGGCGATGGCGTGGCTCGGGCTCGCCGCCGCCCGCTTCGAGGCGCAGAAGTCCGGCAACCTCGTCGGCATCTCCAGCATCGCCGGCGAGCGCGGCCGTCGCGGCAACCCGGGCTACTGCACCTCGAAGGCCGCGCTGTCCACGTACCTCGAGGCGCTGCGCAATCGCTGCTCGCGCTACGGCGTCAACGTGGTGACCATCAAGCCCGGCTTCGTCGACACGGCGATGCTCGGTGGCCAGAAGCTCCCGCTCATGATCTCGCCGGAGCGCGCGGCCGACGAGTCCATCGCGCTCGTCAAACGTGGCACCTCCGCGAGCGGCTTCGTGCCCGGCATCTGGGCGATCATCGCGCTCGTCGTTCGCATGCTGCCCTCGTTCATCTTCCGGCGGCTCAACTTCTGATGACGTCGCTGGCTACCAGCGCACCGTGGCGTGTGCTCGACGGGTTCGGTCGCGCGGTGCAGGTGGCGTCGCGGTCGGTGAAGCCGCGCGACGTCGACGAGCTGCGCGCCGTCTTCGCCCACGCAGCGCGGGACGGCCTGCCGCTCACGTTCCGCGGCTCGGGGCGCAGCTATGGTGACGCGTCCATCGGCGAGGGCGGCGTCGTCGTCGATCTGACGGGGCTCGATCGCATCAACGCGTGGGATCCCGTGACCGGCATCGTCGACGCGCAGCCCGGCGTCACCATCGAGGGCCTGTGGCGCCGCATCCTCGGCGACGGCTGGTGGCCCCGCGTCGTTCCCGGCACGATGCGACCCACGCTCGCAGGCTGCGTCTCGATGAACGTGCACGGCAAGAACAACTTCCGGGTCGGCGCGTTCGGCGACCAGCTCGAGAGCATCGACCTGCTCTCGCCCGACGGGGAGCTCCGCACGCTCTCTCGCACCGAGAACACCGAGCTCTTCCGCGCGGCTGTCGGTGGGCTCGGGCTGCTCGGTGTGATCACGCGCATCCGGATGCGTACGAAGAAGGTCGATAGCGGCCTCATGCGCGTGCGTGCGCGCTCCGGCCGCTCGCTCGACGAGATGTTCGATCTCTTCGAGCAGCACCTCCCCGATGCCGACTACCTCGTCGGCTGGCTCGATTGCTTCGCGTCCGGCGACGACCTCGGTCGTGGTCAGCTGCACGTCGCGCACTATCTCCACGGCGACGAAGATCGCGATCCCTCTCGCTCGCTCGACGTCGACAAGCAGGACCTGCCGTCGTCGATGTTCGGGCTGCCGAAGAAGCACCTGTGGCGGGTCATGCGACCCTTCCTGCGCGATCCGTTCGTGCAGCTCGTGAACTGGGCCAAGTTTCAGAAGGCACGCATCGACGATGGGGACACCTACCTCCAGTCGCACGTCGCGTTCGCGTTCCTGCTCGACTACGTCCCCGACTGGCGGCTGGCGTACGGTCCCGGTGGTTTCATCCAGTACCAGGTCTTCGTCCCCGACGAGGGCGCACGCTCGAGTCTGCGCGACGTGCTGCGCATCTGTCAGGAAGAGGACTTCACGAGCTACCTCGGTGTGATGAAGCGTCACCGCGCCGATGACTACCTGCTCACGCACGCGCTCGACGGCTGGTCCCTCGCCATGGACTTTCCCATACGCGACACGAGCCAGACACGCTGGCGCGAGCGGGTCGCCAGGGTCACCGAGCGCCTCTCCGAGCGCGTCATCGCCGCCGGCGGCCGCTTCTACTTCGCGAAGGACGCCGTGCTCCGCCCCATCGATGTGCAGCGCGCCTTTGGTGCCCGGAAGCTCGCCGAGTTCGCCGCGATTCGCCGACGCCTCGATCCGAACCACCAGCTGACCAGCGCGCTGGCGCAGCGCGTGTTCGGCGGCTGACGTTATCGTTGGAGTGTTGCCTCGGACTCCGGCGATTGCAGCAGGGGTGCCCAGGCCAGCGCCTTCGCGTACGGGCACCGCACGCTGCTCTCGATGAGAGCAACCTGGAGGCGCTCGAGCTCGGGCTCGGTGCGTGACGCGACGAGGAGATGGTTCAGGCTCTCCTTGTCGCAGGGCATCACGGCGACTCGCTGCGCGAGGTAGTCGAGCTCGTACCCGTGCTGGGTCTCGAGTCGCGCGCGCCAAAGCCCCGCGAACCCGAGCGCGAGGACCGTGACGCTGCCGACGAGCAACGACGCCTTGCGCCAGCGCCGGTATCGCACGCGCCGGTGCATGCATGCGACGCAAGTGGGTGCGACGTCGACGTACAGCGTGCACGGCACACACGTGGAAACGCCGCAGCTCGCGCACGTGGCGTGGGCTGCGGCGTTGGCGTGGAGCGAGCAGGTGAGCGCTGAAGGTCTGTCGCGATACATGAACGGCTAGACAACGCCGCGTCGCAGAAGTTCCTGACTACGGCGCGATCGCTGCCTTCTCGCCGTCGCTGAAGGTGCTTGCGGGGTTGGTGACGACCGAGTCACCGGACGCGACGCCCGCGGTCACGTACACATCGCTGGATGTCCGGTCGGCGATCGTGACGGGCTTCTCGTGCAACATGCCATCGGCGAACGTGTAGACGACGTTGCCGCCGTTCTTCTGCACGACCGCGGAGGCGGGCAGCGTGATGACGTTGGGGATGCGTGACTTCACGAGGCGAACATCGCCGGTCGTGGCCTCGCCGACCTCGACGGTGAGGGTGCCTGCGTCGAGCGCCGTGGCCTTGCCGTCGAACGCGGAGCCACCCGCTGCAGGCTGGAGCGAGACGGTATCGCCGACCTTGATCGGGCTGTCGGCGGGGATCTTGAACGTGGCCATCACGCGCTTGTCGTTGAGCTGCAGCGCGGGTGCATCGGCCTGGGCGTCGCCGCCGGCCGTGACGAGGACCTTGTCGACCGTGCCAGGACCCGACGCTGTGATGCGGAGCTTCTGTGCGTGGGCCTCGAGCTCGGAGAGCAGCTTCTGCTTCTCGGCGACCTTGGCCTCGGCGGCCTTCTTCGCCTCGTCGCTGGCCGCGCCGTCCATCTGTTTCTGATAGAAGCCGAGGCGATCCTTGACGTCGGTGAGCTCCTTCTCGACCTTGGTGAACGCATCGAGCGTCGCGAGCGCCATACCGGCCTTGACCTGCGTGCCCGCGGCGACGACGTCGAGGACCTTGCCGGCCTCGCCGAACGCGAGGATCTTCGGCGGTGCCGCCTCGAGCTTGGACGTGCCGTCGTAGAGACGCACGACCTCGCTGGACTTGGCGACGGCGATGGAGACCTTGGCGCCGCTCGGCGAGAGCACCGTGGCGTACACGACGATGGCCGCGACCACCAGCAGCACGACGATGAGACCGATGATGGAGCCCGAGCCGCTCTTCTGCGGCGAGGCGTCGGCCGTGCGCAGGGCGGGGACCACCGCGGTCGGGCGATCGAACGTGGCCGGAGGCGGATCCTGCTGCGGCGTCACCTTCGTGACCTCGGCCGTCCGATCACGCGTGGCCTGGACCAGCGACGGTAGCGCCGCGCGGACGGTGGTGTCGGCCTCGTCGTTGAAGCTGTCGCTCTGGGAGGACGGCGCGAGCGTGGCCTGCTCGACTGTGGAGGCGTCGTCGATGTCGAGCGCGACCTCGTCCTCGGCGAGGTCGGCGGCGTCGTCCGGCTCCGCAGAGGAGATGGGAGGTAGGTCCGCCGCGCTCGGGATCGGCGCAGCGAGCGGAGCCTCGAAGAAGCCGAGTGCCTCGAGGCTGTGCACGAACTGTTCGAGGTTGCCCGTGGTGATCTCGGCGCGGAGCGCGTCCTTCGCCCAGCGCGCGATCTCGCTCAGCGGTCGCTTGCCGTCCATCTGCGACGCGAGCAACCACTCGAAGTCGTAGAGGCGCATCTTCGCTCCAGAGCGTGGATCGCTCACGTCGAAGAACTTGATGCCCTGGTCGTCTGCAGGCGATGCCTGCAGCTCCGGTCTCAGTCGAGGGGTGGTCACTGCGGCTCCCTTGGAAAAGGTGTGCTTCGGCGAGCGAGCGTGACGGGGTTCAACCGCCGCGCTTTAGCTCGGTGAGGACGAGCTTGGCGACGGCCTTCAGCGTATCGAACACGCCTTGCCCGGTGCCTGCTGCCACGGCCTCATAGTCGGGCACGTTCGTGGGGTTGAGCAACTTCCTGAGCTCTTCCACTGGTGCCACGTCAGGCAGATCACGCTTGTTGTACTGGATCACGTACGGCAGCTTGTCGAGGTTGTAGCCGCGCTCCTCGAGGTTCGAGCGGAGGTTCTCGAGCGACTCGAGGTTGGCCTCCATACGAACCACCTGCGAGTCTGCGACAAAGACCACGCCGTCGATGCCCTTCAGGATGAGCTTGCGGCTCGCGTCGTAAAAGACCTGCCCTGGCACCGTGTAGAGGTGGAAGCGCGTCTTGAACCCGCGAATCTCGCCCAGCGACAGCGGCAAGAAGTCGAAGTAGAGCGTGCGCTCCGTCTCCGTCGCGAGAGAGATCAGCTTCCCTTTCGCCTCGGGGTTCGTCTTCTGGAAGATGTACTGGAGGTTGGTCGTCTTCCCGCAGAGGCCCGGACCGTAATAGACGATCTTGCAGTGAATCTCGCGGGTGGCGTAGTTGATGAGGCTCATGTGGTGAGCGGCCTAATCGTTGAAGAGGTTGTCGATGTCATCGTCGGAGATCTCGCCGAGCACCGAAGGAACATCGCCGGCGGCCATCTTCTTCACGAGCGCCTCGAAGATACGGGCGAGCTCCTCGGACGCCTTCTTCACGCGCAGGCGAACCAGCCCGAGCGAGGAGCGCGTGTCGAAGAGCACCACGAGGATCGCGCGCTGCGCGACCGACATGTGGATGCTGGTCTTCTCCCCTTCGTGGAACTGACCCGAGAACTCCTTCTCGGACAGCAGCTTCGCGATCCCACCCGTCGCTGCGACGTTGCCCGCGAACAGCGAGGACAACGACGTCACATCGAGGTGCGCCGTATCGCCAGCCTGCGCGATCTCCTGGCCATCTTTGTTGATGACGAGAACGGCGATGGAATTTGAATCGCGGTGAAGGCGATCGCAGATGGCCTGGATCTGCTGTTGCTCACCCTCGAACATCACGACCTGCGTCCCCATCTACGACATCTCCTCGCGTGAGCCCGAGCAACGACGCTCGGCCCACGTAGCCGTACACGGGTACCACGAGTGCTCGTCGGCGTTCAAGTCGTCACCGATTCCGAGCTCTCGACGCGCGGCACTTACACCTCTCGACGCGCGGCACTTACACCTCTCGACGTGCGGCACTTACACCTCTCGACGTGCGTCGAGGGCGCGCGCGATGGTCATTCCGTCGGCGTATTCGAGCTCACCGCCGACCTGGAGACCGGAGGCGATGCGCGTCGTCTTGATGCCGATGGGACGCAGCACCTTGCCGAGGTAAAGCGCGGTGGCCTCGCCCTCGATGTTGGGGCTCGTGGCGAGGATGATCTCCTCGAACAGCGACGAAGAGCCGAGGCGCACGAGGAGCTCGCGGATGCGCAGATCGTCGGGACCGATGCCCTCGAGTGGCGACAGCACGCCGTGCAGCACGTGGTAGCGGCCACGATAACCGCCGGTCCGCTCGATGGCCATGAGATCGGGCGCCGAGGCGACGACGCAGAGGATGGTGTCGTCGCGGCGCGTATCGGCGCACAGCGCGCATGGATCTTCTTCCGTCAGGTTCATGCAGCGCGAGCACAGGCGGACGCGCTCCTTCACGTCGACGAGCGCCTGCGCGAGATCCTTCGCGAGCTCGTCGCCCGAGCGCAGCACGTGGAAGGCGAGCCGCGTCGCGGTCTTCTCGCCGATGCCGGGCAGCCGTGACAGCTCGCGGACGAGGCGCTGGATCGGGTCGCGAGAGCTCATGACGGGCCCGAGTCTACGCCATCCTTCGCGGTCAGTCCTCGTCGGGGGTGCGCTCCAGCTCGAAGAGCCGCGCGTCGCAGGCGCGGAGCAAGGGCTCGACGGTCTCGGACGACGTGAGCCCGCGCTCGCGGGAGTCGAGCAGCGCGTCCTTCTCCGCGACCACGAGCTTCCAGCGCAGTCGCTTGGCTTGCGCCTCGGGCGTGTCGTTGTGGTTGGTGGCCGCGACCACCTCGGCCTCGGCCTCGTGCACCCGCTGCTCGTATTCGCCGCGGATGTCGCCCACGACCTCATCCGACGGGAGCGTGCGCTTGCTCGCCGCGCGCAAGGCGTCGAGGCCTGCGCGAGCCGCGAGCAGCCGGGCGCGCGCGAGCTCGGCTGCCGTCACCGAGGCGTGCTCACCACCGATCTTCAGCCAGCCGAGGAGCGGGCTCATGGTGAGGCCCTGCACCAGGAGTGAGATCACCACCACGCCGAACGTCATGGTGACGATCAGCTCGCGGTGCACGAACTCGGACGGCAGGCTCAGCGCGAGCACCATCGAGAGCGCGCCGCGCAGTCCCCCCCATCCGAGCACGAGGGACCAGGCCCACGGCCACCGCGCACGCGTGGGCCACATACCGAGCGAGGTGACGAACACCAGGAGCGCGCGCACGACGGTGACGATGAGCCAGGCAACCACAATGAGCTTCCACGACGCCAGGAGACTCGTGAGCGGCACCTCGAGGCCGATGAGCAGGAACACGATCGAGTTGAGGCCGAACGCGACGTACTCCCAGAACGAATGCACCGCGAGCCGCGCGCTCGCGTTCCCGCCCGCGCTCGCGACCTGATGACCACAGATGAGGCCCGCCGTGGCCGTGGCGATGACGCCGGATGCCCCGACCCCTTCGGCGGCAACGAAGGAACCGTACGCGGCGATGGTGGTGAGCGTGATCTCGATCATCGGATCGTCGACCCGACGCATCACGCGGGACACGACGAAGCCGAGGCTGCCGCCGACGGCGAGACCGATGCCGGCGATGGCGAAGAAGTCGAGGATCGCGCGCGGGAGCGACATCTGCGTGCCGGTCGTCGCGGCGAGGACCACCGAGTAAAAGGCCACGGCCGTACCATCGTTGAAGATGCTCTCGCCCTCGACGAGCGTGGCGAGGCGCTTCGGGACACCGAGCGTCTTGAAGAGGCCGACGACGGCGATGGGGTCGGTCGCCACGATGAGCGCCGCGAACAGGAGGCCCTGCGCGAAGCCGAAGCCCGCGGTGAAGTGCAGGCTCGAGATGGCCCACGCCACGAGCGGCGCGATGAGCGCGGCCGACACGAGCATCCCAGGTACGGCCAGCGCGCCGATCGCTGCGGCGTTCTGCACGAAGCGCTTGCCGTCGAGGTGAAACGACGCCTCGAAGATGAGGCCCGGCAGGAACACGGCGTAGAGCAGCGACTTCGTGAGGTGCGGCGCGGAGACGAGGTGCGTCGCGCCGAGCCCGAGCCCGACGAGCACCAGCGCGACCGTGTAAGGGATGCGAAGGCGCGCGGCGGCGAGGGCGACCGGCGTCGCGATCGCGAAGAGCGCGATGAAGGCGCTCTCGAAGCTCATCGCGGCTCGCCCCTGTCGATGCGGAATGCGGGCGCGACGTAGCCCTTTGGCACGTTCGCGTCGGGGATCGCGATGCGGTTGCCGTCCCGCGCTGCGGTGAAGTGCGGCGACATGATCTCGACGCCGGCCGCGTTGAACGCGTCCTGGATGCGCTGGTGCAGGCGCGAGTACGTGTCGACCATCTCCGTCGCGCGCTTCGTATGCGCGTTGATCTCGTACTCGACGTAGAAGTCGTCGAGCGCCTTCTGCAGGACGAACGGTGCCGGCTCGGACAGGAGCCCATCGGTACCGTTCGCGGCCTCGAGGAGCAGCTCGTGGATTTGTCGCCAGGGTGCGTCGTAGCCGATGGTCACGCTCGTGTGCAGGATGAGCGTCTGCTCGCGCGTCGGCGCCGTGAAGTTGACGATGTGGTTGCCGAGCACGAGCGCGTTCGGGACCGTGATCTCGACGTTCTTGATGGTGCGGATGCGTACGACGAGCAGGTTCTTGGAGACGATATCGCCGATGGTGTCGCCGAGCTGCACGCGGTCGCCGATCTGGAACGGACGCATGTACGTGATCACGACGCCCGACACGAGGTTGCCAATGGAGCTCGCGGAGCCGATCGAGAACAGCACGCCGAGGAACACCGAGATGCCGCGGAACGCGGGCGAGCTCGAGCCGGGCAGGTACGGAAAGATGATGACCGCGGTCAGCGCGAGGATGAGGAAGCGCAGGATGTTGTACGAGGGCTCCGCCCAGTCGGCGTAGAAGCCATCGATGACGAGCCTGCCGTGCTGGAGGGCATCGAAGAGCAGCTGCGCGAGCTTGAGCACGTAGCGCACGACGAGCACGGTCACGACGATGTAGGCGAGCTTCGGGAGGTAGTCGATCGTGCCCGTGCCGGCCCACGCGAGGGCGCTGCGGATGTAGCCGAACAGCTTCTCGGCGATGCCGCGTGTCCACGGGAAGAAGTTGAGGACGAGGTCCGCGTACACGTACGCCAAGACGAGGATCACGACCACGCGCACGAGCTGTACGAGCACGCGCAGCACGGGCGCCACGTTTGCGGGCCCGAGCCACGCGAATCGACGGTCGAGGTGCAGGGACGACAGCCGGAGCAATGCGGCCTCGAGTCGTTTCGAGCCGCGCATCACGACCCACAGGAGGCCGAAGAACGCGATCGTCACCGCAACCGAGTATCCGGCACCGATGGCCACCCCGCGGATGCTGCGATCGCGACGATCGCGCTCGAGCGCGGTGGCGATGCGAGCCGCGCGATCCGCGACGAGCTGACGACGCGTCCGCCCCGTCGGCAGCGCGTCGGCCTCGGTCACCGAGACGATCACGCGCGTGCCCGCGAGGACGTCGTCGCCCTCGACGCGGACCTCGTGCTCGGCCTTCCCGTCGGTGCTCGCGGCACTGAGGCGCTCTCCGATCGCCTTGGCGCGCGCGACCTGGTCGAGGGCACCGAGCGGTGCCGCGATGTCGAACAGCGTCTCGTCGCGAAAGACGACCGGTGCCGACCTGCTGCTCGGCGCGTTGGCTGCGGCCTCTGGCTCGGCGCGTGCGCTCGACGCGGCGCAGAGGAGCGCGACGATGGCGACGCAGAGGTGCTTTGTGTACTGCCGCATCGGCGTCATTATCACCACGAATGAAGCGAATGATGCACGTGATGGTGTGCTCGATGTGTCTGCTGGGTTGCAGGGACGCCGACGAATCTCGAGGACGCGTCGCATCGCGCGTGCTGGTCACTCCGGCGAAGCTCACCTTGCGCGTGGGTCAGGGCGCGCAGCTCTCCGGCGAGATCGACGATGCCAGCGGCCAGCCGATCGGTGGAGCACCGTTGCGCTGGACCGCTACCGATGAGCGTCTCGTCATGATCTCCGCGACGGGCTGGGTGCGTACCGCGGGGGCCATCGGCAAGACGACCGTCATCGCGTCGACCGACGGTGCGAGGGTCGAGGTTCCCGTCACAATCGAACCGGGTTCGCCGGACGCGCTGCGCGTCCTCGGAGGAGACGCGCAGACCGCGAAGGTGGAACGGCTACTGCCTACCGCGATCGTGCTGCGCGCGTCCGATGCGAGTGACAACGGGCTCGCGAACGTCGCCGTCAAGCTCACCACAGATGAGGGAACCGTCGTGCCCGACCACGGCATCACCGACGACAAAGGTACGATCACGGTCCGCTGGACGCTCGGCCCCACGGTCGGCCCACAGGCGCTCACCGCGAAGGTCGTCGACTCCACGGTCCGCGCCGTGGTGAACGCGGACGCGACGGCGACCGGGTCGAGCCCCGACTAGAAAAGGCCGGGGATCGGCATGCCGCCCGTCGCTGCGCGGACCGCGTCCCCCTGGAGCGCCTGCGCCTTGCCGATGGCCTGGTTCAGCGCGGCTGCCACGAGATCCTCCAGCATGCCGACGTCCTTGGGATCGACGATGCTCGGATCGATCCGCACGCGCCGGACCTCGAGCCCTCCCGTGATCTCGACAGTGACCATGCCACCGCCGGACGTTCCTTCGAGGATCTGACGCTTGGCCTGCTCCTGCGCCTCCTGCAGCTTGGCCTGGAGTTTCTGCGCCTCTGCGAGCATGGCGGATAGATCGGGTGTGGCCACGATGGACTCCTATTCCTTGTCGAGATCGACGACGGGCTCTTTCCAGGTGCCACCAAAGCGCTCATCGAGCGCCTTGCGAACCGGGTGATCGATGGACTCGCGACGACGCACCTCGCGGTCCTCGACGACCTTGCGCGCCTCGACCTCGATGAGCGTCTCGGTGCGCGTGACGTCCTCGTGCGAGCCGACGGTGATCTCGACGTCGGGCGCCTTGCCGAGGACCTCGGTGAGGACGCCGCGCAGGACCTCCATGCGCTCGCGCATGCCGTCGGCGTCGAACTCGCGGTCGAACGCGAGCGTCAGCTTCTCCGGCGTGAACTCGACGCAGCGACCCTGCGACAGCACCGACAGCCGCGGCGAGCGCGAGAGCACGGCCTCGACGAGCTCGGTGAAGTTCTGCGGCGCGCGCTGCGGCGCACGAGCCGTGGGCGTGGAAGGCGGTTCGCCCCTCGGTGCGTCGACGACGCGAGGTACCTCGGTCCCTGGCGAGGTCTCGACCGTGCGCTGCACGCGCGGCGGCGGAGGACCTCCATCTGCGAGCGCGCCTTCGAGCTCGAGCAGGCGATCGAGCAGCCCCGAGATGGGTTCGAGCGGCTCGGCCCAGCACAGCTCGACGAGGCCGACCTCGAGCACGTGACGCGGCGTCGATGCGCGCGCGACCTGCTCGGTGGTGCGCGAGAAGCGCTGGAACAGGATCTCGGCGAGTCCCTTGGGTGAGCGCGCCGCGAGCTGCGACAGCACCTCGAGCTCACCTGGCCCACCATCGATCAGCGCGCCCGGCTCCTTCACGGCAGCGACGACGACGAGATCGCGGAGCACGCCGAGCAGCGTGTGCGCGAGCTGCACGAGGTCGTAGCCGTTGCGAAACGCGTCGTCGACGAGGCGCAGCGCGACGTCCGGCTGCCGATCGATGATGGACGCAGCGATGCCGGACACGAGCGCGCGATCGGCGACGCCGAGGAGATCGGCGACGCGCGCCTCGGTGAGCGGCTGCTTCGAATCGGTGAGCGTCTGCCAGGCTCCGGCGAGGATCTGATCGACGAGCGACAGCCCGTCGCGGATCGAGCCGCCGCTCTCGCGTGCGATGAGCGTCAGCGCAGCGGGCTCGGCGGTGAGTCCCTCGCGGCCGAGGATGTCGGCGAGGTGCTCGGCCACGCGACGCACCGGCACGAGCTTGAAGTTGTAGCGCTGGACGCGCGAGAGGATCGTGGCCGGCAGCTTGTGCGGATCCGTCGTGGCGAACACGAACACGGCGTGCGGCGGTGGCTCCTCGAGCGTCTTCAGGAGCGCGTTCCACGCACCCGATGACAGCATGTGTACCTCGTCGAGGATGTAGACCTTCTTCTTGCCCCGGACGGGGGCGTAGCGGATGGCGTCACGGAGCTCGCGGATGTTGTCGACGCCGTTGTTCGATGCCGCGTCGATCTCCTGCACATCGACGGATGAGCCGTTCGTGATCTCGCGGCACGCCTCGCAGTGGTTGCAGGGCTCGGGTGCGGGGCCGTTCTCGCACGACAGCGCCTTGGCGAGGATGCGCGCCGCGGTGGTCTTGCCGACGCCGCGCGCTCCGCAGAACAGGAACGCGTGATGGAGCCGCCCCTGCGCGATCGCGCTCTTCAGCGTGTCGGTGACGTGCTCCTGCCCGACGATCTCGGAGAACGTCTGCGGACGATATTTACGGGCGAGGACGAGATAGGACATGGCGTGGTCCGCGAGCGGCGGAAGCAGAGCATATGCGCTCTGCCGCGCAACAGCACGGCCATTTGGCCGGGCGTGTCGGCCTCGAGCGCCGCGCGCGACAGAACCGATCTGCGAGGTGATCTGCAGTCGAAGAGACGGACGCGATGGGATGCTCCGATCCGCGCGCGAAAATGCGCGCTCGGGGGAGGCTCGTCGGCGCTGTCCGATGGGGATCGGAAAAGTCCCCTCGGCAGAGCGAAAAAAAGGTGGCTCCGGGCACCCGCGCGGCCGACTACCGTTGCTCCCTTCCGGGCCTGGCGGAGTTCGTCTGCTTTGCGTCACCCAGAGCCATGCGGCCTCGTGGAAGCGAGGCCTCAGCGGAGAAGGAGGGATTCGAACCCTCGGTACCTTTCGATACACACGATTTCCAGTCGTGCCCAATCGGCCACTCTGGCACCTCTCCCATTGTTGGTGGACGTTCCCGTCCCCCCTCGCTGCGGTAGAGCCGCTGCGAGCCTCTCCCCACCGCGCGTTTCTCGCGCGCGTTGTTGCTCGCTTCTCGCTTGGCGCTTGGCGCCTTGCTCGTTACGGGCCCGGTGCTGCAGGGAGCGGATTCATGCTGCTGCTTGCGCTGTGCGCTTCGCAGCGTACTCGCTCGACTTTGCGCTGTGCGCTCGGTCGAGAATTCTTCGATGGTGCGGTGGTGCTTTGCGGAGAGGGAGGGATTCGAACCCCCGGTACCCTTGCAGGTACACCTGATTTCGAATCAGGCGCAATCGACCAGGCTCTGCCACCTCTCCTTGGTGGGCTTGTTACAGCGGCTTGTTGCACGCGGCGCGGCTGTCAGTGCTGCTTGGGCTTCCTTCGCAGGGCGAAGAAGTCCTTGAGCAGCTTCGCCCCGTCCTCCGCCTTGAGGCCTTGTTCGACCGCGGCCCGGTGGTTGAGCCGCGGATCGTCGAGGAGCCGGTAGAGCGTGACCGCCGCACCAGCCTTCGGATTGGCGCACCCGAAGACCACGCGAGCGATGCGCGCGTTCACGATGGCGCCGGCACACATGGGACACGGCTCCTGCGTGACGTACAGGGTCGCGTCGAGGATGCGCCATCCACCGACGTGTCGAGCTGCCTCCCGGATGGCCAGCAGCTCCGCGTGGGCAGTGGGATCACCATCTCGCTGGCGACGATTTCCGCCACGCCCGATGATGACACCGCCGACGACGATCACCGCACCGACAGGGACATCGCCGGCTGCTCCCGCGCTCGCAGCCTCGGCGAGGGCTTCGTTCATGAAGCTCTCGTCGGACTGCATGGTTGGGTCGTGAGGGTTGGGGTCTTGCGCAGTCGGGAGGATTCGAACCTCCGACCCCCGGCTTCGTAGGCCGATGCTCTATCCAGCTGAGCTACGACTGCAAAAAGTGGGTGCTCCGTATCATGCCAAAGCACACCGTGACAACTTTTCGGTGTCACTTTCGCGGAGAGGGCGGGATTCGAACCCGCGATAAGGTTTTTGACCCTATGCCCGCTTAGCAAGCGGGTACCTTCGGCCTCTCGGTCACCTCTCCCGACGACGAGAGCCGCTGAAAAAGGCTCTCTCCGTCTTGAAATTGTTACGCGTCCGTCTATTCGATTGTCACCTGACAAGCTGAAGAGGCCAAAGCTCGTGTGCGGGCGGAGGAGGAGGGATTCGAACCCCCGGCGCTCGCGCGCGGCGGTTTTCAAAACCGCTGCCTTAAACCGCTCGGCC
This sequence comes from Polyangia bacterium, assembly GCA_039923495.1. Lineage (GTDB taxonomy): Bacteria > Myxococcota_A > Polyangia > Palsa-1104 > Palsa-1104 > JBDTCO01. Next base: position 35,995 of record JBDTCO010000146.1, on the reverse strand, counting down.
ACTCCTCCAGGTTGTCAGTCCCGTTGTGGGGTGCGAACGGGAGCGATCCTTTAACGCGACGACACCTGCCTTGTCAAAGGGGAACGAGCGCGACCAGGTGCCCACGATGCGATGACGTGCGCAACGCAAATGGGAGCGTGGGGAGGCACGTGATATGCTGTTCGCCCGTCGCTCACGCGAGCGGCTCCTGGGGCGAGGCCATGACGATCACGTGTGAGCAGTGTGGAGCGGACTTCGACGCCGGCAGTCCCGGAGCGGCCGGGAGCACAGCGTGCCCAAAGTGCCACCACGCGAACACCGTCCCGTTCGCCTCCGTCGGTCCGCGCGAGATCTCGCTCTCGTCCTTCGATGCCGACGCCTCGCAGCAAGCAGCGGGGCAGGCGCCGCTCGATCTCAGCGCGGGCGGTCCCGACGCGCCGGTGATGCCAGAGCTCTTGCTCACCGACGCTGCGCTCGGAGACGTCGACTTCTCGAGCCTCTCCGCACCCCCACCTGCCACGCCGCCTCTCCTCGACCTCGACGAGGAGCCGGACCTGCCGGCGCCCGTGCAGAAGTCGCCGCTTGCGCCGCCGCCGCGTGCCGCTGCCGCTGCCGCCGAGCCCGACATCGTCGACCTGCCCGCGCCGCGCGCGGCGCAGCCGCCACGGTTTGCGCCGTCGACACCGCCCGTCACCGAGCGCCCCGATGGTGGACTCGATCTCCCTGCCCCGCGCGATACGAAGCCACCGGTGCGTCCGCCGAGCTTCCCGGGTGCGAAGTCTCCGCCGCCGTTCGCACCGCCGCAAAGCTCGAGCGCGCCCGAAATCGAGGTGCCGCTCGATCTCGACGCGCCGGACATCGACGACGCGGACATCCCTGAGCTCCCGGGACCTCGTGTCGATGTCGATCTGCCCACGCCACGCATCGATGCCGATCTGCCGGCGCCGCGCGTCGATCGCGCCGTCGACCTGCCCGGGCATCGCACGGTGCGCGCCGCGGCCGACGTCGTGCCTCTCGCGACGGGCGACGCCGACTCGCTCAGCGATCTGCTCGAGCCCGAGCCGCCGCAAACGAACTCGTTCAGCGACGCGCCGGCGGAACCTAGGCGACGCAACCGCCTGCCGCTGATCCTCGGCGGCGCCGTGGTCGTGCTCCTCGCCGGCGGTGGCATCGCGGCGTGGAAGATGGGGCTGTTCTCGGGCCAGAACCGCGCCGAGGTCGAGGTCGCGATCAACAACGCGCGCACCGCGATCGGGAGCGACACCATGATCGGGTTCCGCGAGGTGACGCGGTCGCTCGCGCCGCTGTCGGGCGGCGACCACCCGAACGAGCGCGCAGCGCTGCTCGAAGCGCAGGCGCACTTCCTCGAGGCACACCTCGGCGTGAGCGGCGAGCTCGCCCTCGGCAAGGCGCTCCTCGCGCAGCCGGTTTCGCGCGCGCCATCTCCGGCCGATCGTGCCGCGGCCGAAGGGCTGCGCGCGCTCGACGAGGGCGACCTCGTCGCAGCACGCACGGCGCTCGAGGGAACGCTCGCGACGAGCCCGAACGATGCCGCCGTGCTCGCGTACCTCGGCTGGGTCGAGCTCGCGGGTCGAGACGTCGCGGCCGCCACCGCCGCGTTCAAGAAGTCCGTCGCTGCCGACGCGTCGCGCGCGCAGGGACACTACGGCCTCGCGCTCGCGACGGAGCGAAGTGGCGACGACAAGGGCGCCGCCGCGGGCTACGCGAAGGTGCTCGGTCTCCAGCCCGACCACGTGCGCGCACGCTTCGGTCAGCTGCGCGTCGCTGCACGCGGCGGCGACAACGCGGCCGCGACGAAGCTGCAGGCCCTCGTCACCGCGCAGGCCAGCACGCTCACCAAGGGCGAGCTCGCCGAGGCGTACGCCTCCCTTGGTCAGATCGCCATCGATGCGGGGCGTCGCGACGAGGCGGAGGAGCGCTTCAAGAAAGCAGCGTCGCTCGACTCCGATATCGCGCACTCGCACATCGCATGGGACGCCGCGCTCGGGCTCGCGCGCCTGCGCGTCAGCGGTCCGCAGCCTGCGAGCGCCGTCGATGACCTGCGCAAGCTCGTGGCGCTCGACGCGCGTGGCGTCGAGCCGCGGCTCCTGCTCGCGCAGGCCGTGCTTGCCAAGGGCGAGGTCGACGAGGCGGACACGCTGTTGACCGCCGTCGAGCAGCTCCGACCCAAGGAGGCGCGCGTCGCGCTCCTGCGCGGCCGGCTCATCGAGTCGCGCTCGAACGTCACGAACGACGATCGTCAGAAGGCCGTCGAGCTCTACCAGCAGGCGACCATCGAGGATCCGAAGCTCATCGAGGCATGGACGTCGCTGGCGCGCGCGCAGCATGCGCTCGGCAAGATGCCCGAGGCGCTGGCCGCGCTCGGCAAGGCCGTGGCGACGCTCGGGGGAAATGCGCAGGGCGCGGCGACCATCGGTGCTGCCTACCTCGCGATCGGTCAGCCTGCGGAGGCCGAGGCGCGCTTCCGCGCGGTGCTCGACGACAACAAGTCGGGCGGCGATCTCCTGCCCGTGTGGCTCGGGCTCGGCGAGTCGCTCGAGGCGCAGAACAAGCTCGACGAGGCGAAGAAGGTGTACGCGGAGGCTCTCAAGCTCGCACCGTCGTCGCCGATGTTCATCGAGCGCGAGGCCCGGGTCGCGGTCCGCTCCAGCCAGCTCGACGAGGGCAAGCGCCTCTTCGACGAGGCGCTCAAGCTCGGCAACCCCACCGCGCCGCTGCGTCTCGCCGCGGCAGAGCTGGCCATCACGCAGCACCGCCTCGACGATGCGCGCGCGCTCTCGGAGTCGGTGGTGAAGGACGACGATCGTTCTGCGGTCGGCACGCTCGTGCTCGCGAAGGTCGAGCTCGAGAGCGGGCATCCCGAGGACGCGATCGTGCTCGCTCGTCGTGCGGTCATGCTGCAGGACCTCCCGGAGGCGCACTTCGTGCTCGGCGAGGTGCTCGAGGGCGAGAACAAGTTCGACGCGGCATCGACCGAGTACTCGCTCGCGCGTCGTCCACCGACGACCGATCGCGCGGCGCTCGGTCGCGCGCGCATGCTCGTGCGCCTCGGACAGTCGAAGGAAGCGCTCACGGAGCTCGCGCCACTCGCGAAATCGGGGCCGCTCCGCGCCGAGGCACTCTTGCTCGAGGGAGACTGCCTGAGCGATATGCAGCAGGCCGACAAGGCGCGTCACGCCTACGAGGATGCCGTGCGCGCGGCACCGCAGTCCGCGGAGGCGGCCTTCAAGTACGGTCGCGCCTTGCTCGATGCGGGGCAGCGCGGCCCGGGCCTCGTCACGCTCGCTCGCGCAGTGAAGCTCGCCCCGTCGAAGACCGCGTGGCTGCCGGACGCGTGGGTGCTGCTCGCGGATGCGTACCGCATGGGTCGCCAGAACGACGCCGCCATCCACGCGTACCAGCAGTACCTGCTCATCGCGCCGCCGTCGTCTCCAACGCGGTCGGAGGCCGAGCGCCAGCTCGAGATCCTCGGCGGCAGCGCACCCTGATGATCGGCAACGAGTCGCCTGCAGCGCTGGCGCGACGCCTCGTGCTCGACGCCCGCAGCCTCGTGAAGATCGCGCTGCGCTCCGGCATGGCGCGTGCGTTCGGGCCCCTCGATCTCGCCCGGCTCGGGCGCGACATGATCGCGGCGCGTCGTCACGGCGCGCTCACCGTCGTGCACGCACACGCGCTCGCGGAGCCCGATCGACCCGCGCTCGTCTCCGGCGCTCTGCGCCTCAGCTACTCGGAGCTCGATAGGCGCGTGAATCGCCTCACGCACGCGCTCGTGCGCATCGGCATCGGCAGCGGCGATCGCGTCGGACTCATGCTGAAGAACGGACACGAGTTCTTCGAGCTTCACCTCGCACTGTCGCACCTCGGCGCGCTCGGCGTGCAGCTCGGCTACCGCCTCAAGGGCGAAGAGGTCGCGTACATCGTCGGCCACGCGGGGCTGAAGGCGCTCTTCTTCCACCCCGAGTGCGCACCGGCCGTCGACGAGGCGCGGCGCAAGTCCCACGTCCTGCGCGCGGTCGCCACGCACCCCGTCCCCGGGTTCGACGACTACGAGACGCTGCTCGCGAGCGGGCGCGACGACGCGCCGCACGTCGGTGCTGCTCCCCAAGGCTGGGGCGGCGTGATGATCTACACCTCGGGCACGACCGGTCGCGGCAAGGGCGCGCGCCGCGACTTCGAGACCATGGGACTCTCCGCGGTGTTCGGTCTGCTCGCCTCGCTGCCGGTCACCCGCGACGAGCGACACCTCGCGGTCGCGCCGCTGTACCACGCGCTCTCCGCGTTCTTCGTCGCCACCGTGATCGGGCTCGGTGGCTGCATCGTCACGGTCGACCACTTCGACGCCGAGGATACGCTTGCGCTCGTTGGACGTGAGCGCATCACGTCGAGCCTCATGGTGCCCACGATGCTGTCGCGTGTCCTCGCGCTCCCCGAGGCGACGCGCTCCTCGTACGACACCTCGTCGCTGCGCTGGATCATGAGCGGCGCAGCACCGCTGCCGACCGAGACCGCGCGCGGCATCGAGGACTGTCTCGGGCCTATCCTCTACAACGTCTACGGCGCGACGGAGACGGGCCTCGTCACGCTCGCGGGTCCTGGCGAGCACACGAGCCGCCCCGGCACCATCGGGCGCGCGATCCAGGGCAACGAGCTCTCGCTCGTCGGCGAGGACGGCAACGAGGTGCCGGTCGGTCGCGTCGGCGAGCTGTACGTGCGCAGCCGCCTCGCGATGGACGGCTATCACTTGGACGCCGACGCCACGAGCGCCGCCTCCCGCGACGGCGCGATCTCCGTCGGTGATCTCGCGTACCGAGACGCTGACGGCTACTACTACCTTGCCGATCGCAAGATCGACATGGTGATCTCCGGCGGCGTGAACTTGTACCCGTGGGAGATAGAGCAGCGTCTCTTCGAGCACCCCGCGGTGCAGGACGCCGCCGTCATCGGCGTGCCCGACAAGGAGTGGGGTGAGTCGCTCGTGGCCTACGTGGTGCTCGCGCACGATCACGAGACCGACGCCGATACGTTGCGTGCGTTCGTCGGTGTCACGCTCGCGGACTACAAGCGCCCCCGTCGCGTGTTCTTCGTCGATGAGCTTCCCAGAAACCCCACCGGCAAGATCCTCAAGCGCGAGCTACGCGCACGGTACGCGGAGCAGAGCGCATGAAGATCGTCACGACCCTGACCACTATGGGAGCACTGCTCGGTGTCGCGGGAACGCTCGCGCATGCCGGCGAGCAGCGCTCGCTGTTCCCGGACTCTGCCGTCGTCGGCGCGGTCCGTCCGCTCGCCTTCGGCGCCGCGTTGAAGCGCATGGGAAGCGGCTGGGAAGCGCTCGTTCGCCGGTCGTTGCCGCTCCCCGGCTCGGTGAGCCCGTTCGATCCGGTCGTCCTCTCGATGACCGGCATCGACCCGGCCGGCGTGGTGTGGGTCGGTGCGCGTGCGCTGCGCGGTGGGACGCACGTCCGCGCGGTGCTCCCCGTCGTGAATCCCTACGTCGCGCAGGCGCTCGTGCAGACGGCGGGCCCCGCGCTCGGCATCAGCCTCACCGCCGGGCCCGCGAACACGTGGACCGGCCGGACGAAGGACGGGATGCCGCTCGTCGTCCGCCTCGACGGCCAGCTCCTCGTCGTGGACTACCTGATGGCGGGCCCCACATCAATCCCGACGCCCGCGGACATCGCGCGCGTCGTGCCGCTGCGTCCACCGCACGGCTGGGTAGGGACGCACGGCGCGCAGAAGCGCATGACCGCGGCGGATGCGGTGTCGGTGTGGGCAGACCTCGACGCGGTCGCCAAGCTCGGCATGCAGCGCACCGAGGTGCAGCTGTCGTCGGCGCTGCACAACGTCGATCCGTCGCAGCGCGTGGCGCTCGCGCGCGAGGGGCACAAGGAGCTCGCCGCCTGCAAGTCGGCGCTCGACCGGATCCCGCACGCCTTCGACGACGTCTTCTTCGCGCTGTCGGTGCAGAGCCCCGACGTGCTACGCGGCGAGATCGCGAGCAGTGGCCGCCGAGCGTCGCTCGACTCGCTGCGCGCGCTGCGCACCGCAGCCACGCCAACGCGTCAGCTGTCTGTCGACGGCACGCCCGACCTCTCGTTCTCGCTGACCGCGCCGCCGGTGCCGCGCGCCGCAGCCACGCACCAGTCCTTCGGTTCACAGTGCATGCCTTTGTCGACGGGTGCGGCCGTCCTTTGGGGTTGGCCGAGCCTGTGGGCCTCGGCGGAGCTGCCGGAGTGGGCGCGCCTGCTCGGTGGGCTGCGCGCGCTGCTCGTCACGGTGCCTTCCGCCGAGACGGACGACGCGCCGATCGCGAGCTCGCAGGTGCTCGGTCTCGCCGAGCTCGATCCCGCGATGAGCGGCGATCTCGATCGCGTGCTCGCCCAGCGTGGGTGGTCGGCGAGCACGCCGCTGCGCATCGGCTCGCGCACCATCTCGACGTACACGACGCCCTACGACGGCCTCTCGCTCGTGCTCGATCCGAGCACCGAGTCGAAGCGTGGCACCGTCCTCGGGCTGGGGACGCGTGAGCTGCTGAGGCCGGCGTTCGAGCACGACGGCCCGCGCAGCGGTGACGGTGACGGCTCGCTCGCGCAGCTCTCCATCACGGGGCGTGGCCTGCGTCGCATCGCCAAGCAGGCACACCTGAGCCGAAGAGAGGCGTCGCTCATCGACGGGGTCTCGCAGGTCGACGGTCGCGCGGTCCTCGACGCTGACCTGCTGCGCGGCGACGTCGAGCTCCAGCTCGCACCTCGCAAGCCGTAGCGCCGGTTCGGGGTCATGGCCGCGCGCGGCGTCATCGGCACCGCCGGGCACATCGACCACGGCAAGACGTCGCTCGTCCGCGCGCTCACGGGCATCGACACGGATCGCCTCCCCGAGGAGAAGGCGCGCGGCATCACCATCGAGCTCGGCTTCGCGCACCTCGCGCTGCCGGGCGGCCGTGTCGTCGGCGTCGTCGATGTGCCGGGTCACGAGCGCTACGTCCGCGCGATGGTGGCCGGCGCGGTCGGTATCGACCTCGTCGTGCTCGTCGTCGCTGCCGACGAGGGCGTGATGCCGCAGACGCGCGAGCACCTCGACATCTGCGGACTGCTCGGCGTCGGCCGCGGCGTCGTCGCACTGACGAAGGTGGACCTCGTAGATCCCGAGCTGCGTAGCCTCGCCGAGAGCGACGTGCGCCAGGCGCTCGTGGGCACGTTCCTCGAGGATGCCCCGCTCGTCGCATGCTCCGTCCGCACGGGCGAGGGACTGGACGCTCTGCGTGGCGAGATCGAGAAGAGGCTCGACGAGCCCGCGCGTCGAGGTGAGTGGCCCGCGCTGTCTCGCGAGCAAGGTGGATTGCTGCGCCTGCCGCTCGATCGCGTGTTCTCGATGAAGGGCTTCGGCAGCGTCGTGACTGGCACGCTCTGGTCGGGTCGTGTCGCCGTCGGTGACGAGGTGAGCGTGCCGGGCGGCGAGCACGGCAAGGTACGCGGCATCCAGGTCCACGGAGAGGGCGTGCAGTCGCTGGATGCGGGCGCGCGCGTGGCGCTGAACGTCGCGCTCTCGAAGGAGTCGCTCGAGCGCGGCATGACGCTGGGCCACGCGGGCGCGCTCGAGCCCGGTCGCGTGATCGATGCCGCTCTGCGCTTGCTCCCGTCGACCCGGCGCGCTCTGCGCCGGCGCAGTCGCGTGCTGCTGCACGCGGGCACGACGCAGGTCGAGGCCGTCGTGCGCCTGCTCGCGGGCGAGACGCTGGAGCCCGGCGGGACCGCGCTCGTGGAGATCGAAGCGCACGAGCCACTGGTGCTCGTGCCCGGCGATCGCTTCGTGCTGCGCGGCTTCGAGCTGCAGAAGGGCCACGGCACGACGCTCGGCGGTGGCGTGGTGATTCGCACGCTCGGCTCACGCAGTCGTCGCGGCCGCCGCACCGAGCCGGCGCTCCTCGCCGAGACGCTCGCCGCGCATGCGCGCGGTGACGTCGCGGAGCGCACGCGGCTCGAGATCGCGCGCGCGGGGGAGCTCGGCCTCGGTCGCTCGTCGTTGCGGCGTCGCCTACCGTGGTCGGACGCTGCGCTCTCGACCGCGCTGCAGATGCTGTCGACGGCGCGCGCGATCGTTCGCTATGACACCGACGTCTACATCGACTCGACCTCGCTCGGCGCGCTCGAGCTGCGCGCCACGGCCGCGGTGCTTGCAGCGGGCGAGGTTCCGCGTGAGTCCGTGCGTTCGCGCGTGACCGACGACCCGCGCCTGCTCGCGCTGGTCATCGAGCGCCTCGTGGAGCGTCAGGTGATCCGGCGGGATCGCGAGCTGCTCATGGCTCCGCGTACCATCGAGGACGCCACGAGCGCGCGCCTCGAGCGGCGGCTGGTCGAGGCGGGGCTCGAGCCCCCGCGCATCGTGGAGCTGGCGGTGTTGCTCGACGTGACGCCCCAGGTCGTCGACAAGTCAATCGCAACGCTCGTGCGCGCGGGCCGTGCGGTGCGACTGAAGGAACTCTGCTACGCGCAGGCGACGCTGGACGCGCTTTCGGTGCGGCTCGTCGCCTACCTCGAGGCACACGGCACGATCACGCCGCAGGCGTGGAAGACGCTCACTGGCGTCTCGCGCAAGTTCGGCATCCCGCTCGCGGAGCACTTCGACGCCGTGCGTCTCACGCTCCGTGTGGGCGACGACCGCAAGCTCCGACGCTGAGAACGTCCCCGCCCGGAAGGAGCGGCCCGCCCCGAAGGAGCCGTCCCCCCTCGGAAGGAGCGAGCGAAGCGAGGCGACATAGCAGTCGCATCCCGAGCAAGCCCGCTCCGAAACGCGCGCGAGCAACGCGCGGAGGGAGGGGAGGCTCGTCGGGCTTTGCTCGACGAGGGGAGGCGGGAAGGCCTCCCTAAAAGTGATACTGGAAGTTCGCGCCGGTGAACATCGCGTCGCGGAAGCCGACCTCGACCTGCGCGGAGACGTTGCGGTGCAGGCGGAAGTTGAGCGCGATGAAGATGTCGACGACGGCCATGACGGGCGGCTTCGTCGCTTTGCTGCGGTGCGGGTTCTGCGCGGTGTCGAGCTGGGACGACTGCTGGGTGGCCTTGAGCTTCGACTCCGTGTCGGCCTGACCGATCTTGATGGCGCCGATGGGCGCAGGTGCGATGGGGTAGCACTCCGAGGTGTGCGACGCGGTCTGCTTGTTGCAGACCTGGTTGGAGTTGCTCGTGGTCAGCACGTCGCCGAACACCACGCCGAGGCCGAGGCCGGCGCCACCGCGGAGCTCGAGCCAGTTGTTGAACGCGTGGTGGCCGACGATCGCGACGTCGGCCGACAGGAAGCTGAGCTTGTCGAACTGAACGTACTTCGTGTCGACGGACGGGTCGTTGCCCTTGCCGAGCCAGTTGCCGCTGTTGAGCGCGAGCCATGAGAAGTCGAGCGTGGTGACCACGTCGAACTTGTCGAAGCGGCGGATGTACTGCATGCCGACGGCATAGCTGTTGAGCTCCGTCGCCGCGGTGAGGTACGGCTTCAACATCAGGTTGGTGACGAAGAGGTAGCGCGCGTAGACCGCGATCGCGTTCTTCCAGTCGGTCGGATCGAACCTGGGCGCGGCCTTCTGCGGCACGAGCGATGGATCGGCGATCCCGGGCTGGTAGTCCGACGTCCGCGGGATTGGCCGCGACGGGACTTCCCTGTCGTTGCCGTCCGACGCGCCGGGCGGCACGGGCTCGGATTTCTGTGCGTAAGCGGGCGTGGTGCTGACCACGACGAGCGAGAGCAGTAGTGTAGCGAAGGTCCGCGACGGCATCCGGGTCTCCTGAGGAGCTTCACCGTAACACGGTGTGTTGGTGGAGCTCAAAAACGTCGCCCCGTAGCTCGAGGAGCCACGCCACGTCACTCCGCGCGCGCGAACGACGAACGGGCCCTCGTGATCAGGCCTCGTCGTCTGCCGCGAGGTCTTCCTCGTCGTCGCCAGTGGCGCGCCGGATCCCGAGGAGCCGCACCTTCTTGTAGAGGTGGCTGCGCTCGAGGCCGAGCTCCCGCGCGGTGGCGGCCATCTGGTGCTGGTTGGCCTCGAGCGCCGCGACGATGATCTCGCGTTCGGCGGCGTTGAGTTGATCCTTGAGCGGACGTCCACGGACCGGGCGAGCGCGCGCGCCACCGTCCAGGTGAGGCAACGCGGCCTGCACCGCGACCGCATCGATGAGCGCGGGCTTTCCTGGACCCGCGGGCTCCGCGAGGATGCAGAGCCGCTCCACGAGGTTCTTCAGCTCGCGCACGTTTCCCGGCCAGTCGTGCTGGAGGAGCAGCGCGAGCGCATCGTCGTCGATCTTCGCGATGGGACAGTCGTTGTCTCTGCACGCGCGCTCCATGAACGCTTGCACGAGCGCGGGCAGGTCCTCCTTGTGCTCGCGGAGCGGCGGCAGCGTGACGGGGATGACGTTCAGGCGATCGTAGAGATCGGCGCGGAAGCGACCCTTCTCGATCTCCTCGCCCAGGTTCTTGTTGGTCGCCGAGAGCACGCGCACGTCGACCTTCAACGTCTCCGAGCCGCCGACGCGCTCGATCTCACCCTCCTGGAGCGCGCGCAGCACCTTGGCCTGCGCGGCCTGCGCGAGGTCGCCGATCTCGTCGAGGAACAGCGTGCCGCCGTGCGCGAGCTCGAACTTGCCGGGCCGCTCCTTCGTGGCGCCGGTGAACGCGCCCTTCTCGTGCCCGAAGAGCTCGCTCTCGATGAGCTCCGCCGGGATCGCCGCACAGTTGAGCTTGATGAAGGGCATGTTCTGTCGCTTCGATGCGCCGTGGAAGGCGCGCGCCACGAGCTCCTTGCCGGTGCCGCGCTCGCCGGTGATGAAGACGCGCGCGGTCGAGGGCGCAGCGCGACGCACGAGCTCGCCGAGCTGCAGCATCTTGGCCGAGCCGCCGATCATCTGCAGATCGCGCAGCGAGCGCCGCTTCGTCTCCGCCGCTTCCTTCTCGAGCCGGGCGAGCCGCAGCGCGTTCGCCAGCGTGATGAGCAGCTTGTCGGTGCCGATGGGCTTCTCGAGGAAGTCCACCGCGCCGAGCCGCACTGCCTCGACGGCGACCTCGAGCGTCGCGTTGCCCGACATCATCAGCACCGGCAGCCCGGGATGCGCCGTCACCACGTCGCGCAGGACCTCGACGCCGTTCTTCCCGGGGAGCACCACGTCGAGCAGCATCGCGTCGAAGCGACTCTCTGCGAGCTTGGCGATCGCGCGTGGGCCGTCGCCGGCGACATCGATGCGGAAGCCCTCGAGCTCGAGGGCACGGCGCAGCGCGCCGAGGATGTTGGGCTCGTCGTCGACGAGAAGGATGCGCTCGTGGGCCATCAGTCGGGTGCTCGCGTTGTCTCTAGGTGGCCGACGATCGGCTGCTGATCGGACGGCTTGGAGTCGGTAGGGAGCACGACGTGGATCGTCGCGCCCCGGCCGCTGGGGTCGCTCGGGCTCTCCGCCCAGATGCGTCCCTGGTGCAGCTCGGCGACGGCGCGCGCGATGGCGAGCCCGAGCCCGAGCCCGCCGCGCTCGCTGGAATAACGCTGGAACGGCTCGAAGATGCGCGCGAGCGCGTCCTTCGAGATGCCGGGCCCATCGTCGGTGACGCTGACGCGGACCTCGCGCAGGTTCTCCTTCGTGACGACGATGGTGACGCGCGAGCGTGCGCCGCCGAACTTGACCGCGTTGGAGACGAGGTTGCCGACGAGCTGTTCGAGGCGATCACGATCCCAGGTCCCGGTCACCGAATCGGTGGCCTCGAGCCGGATGTCGGCGTCGGGGTGCTGCACACGCGCATTCTCGCGCAGCTCGCGCAGCGCCTCGACGAGCTCGAACGAGCGACGCTTGAGCCGCATCGCACCGGCCTGAGTGGACGCCATCTCCAGCAGATCGTCGGCGAGGCTCGAGATGCGCTGTACCTGCCGCTCGACGCGATCGAGGAGCTGCGCGTTGCGATCGCGGTTCTTGTTCTCCTGCATGAGGCGGACGTAGCCGCGCAGGGTCATGAGCGGGCTCGCGAGCTCGTGCGAGACGACGGAGAGGATCTCCTCGCGGCGGCGAGCCTCGGACTCGGCGACCTGGCGATCACCGAGCGCACGATCGAGCTCGAGTGAGACGATGCGCCGGCGTCGCAGATCGTTCGACACCGCGTTCACGAGCAGCGCGCCGAAGGTGAGGAACAGGCTCGACAGGATCACGGGGGCGAAGGACGCCATGACGCCGTGCGTGCTCGCGCTGATCGCGGTGGCGCCGAGCGCGACGACGAAGTTGAGCGCGAGCGCGCGCTGGCTCGGCACGATGGCCGCGCCGACGATGACGGGGATGAACGGGAACGGCCAGAACGGCCCTATCGCCCCACCCGCGTAGTGCACGCCAACGACGAGGAGCAACACGTCACCCATGGTCACCGCGCTCACGAGGCGCGACAGCGCGACCCGATCGAGCTCCGGTGCTCGTTCGAGGTGACGCGCGGTGAGCGACGCCACGCAATTGGTGACGAGCGTCGCCACGGCGACCCAGCACAGCGCGGCGAGGTCGTACGTCGTGTGCAGCAGCAGGTGCACCTCGTAGGTGCCCGGTACGAGCAGGAATGGCAGTACCCAGCGCGTACGAACGAAGAACTTCAGCCACTGCAGCAGCGTCGGTGCCTCGTGACGCGCCGCCTCTGCGACCGTCGCGGTCGCTAGATCTGAATCTCCCGCCACCGTCCCTCCGCGAACTTCCACACCATGATTCCACAAAGCAAGACGATGTAGAGGTAGGCAGCTCCCCACACGCCGGCGATGCCCCAGTGCAGCACCACACCGAAGACGTACGCGAGCGGGACGAGGCAGCCGAAGTGCAGGCCGAACTCGACGAAGGCGACGAAGCGCGTGTTGCCCGCGCCGAACAGCGCCTGCGTGAGCACGAGCGCGGTGAGCACGAACGGAAGGAGGAGGCCGCAGATGCGCAGGATCGGCGCGGCCGCGTCGATGACGGCCTGGTCCTTCGTGTAGATGTGCAGCACCTGCGGCGTGAAGAAGAACACGAGCAGGCCGATGACGACGGTCACGTAGACGCCCATCTTGACCGCGGTCCACGCGTACGCAGCCGCGGTGTCGAACTCCTTGCGAGCCATCGACTGGCTGACGAGCGTGGCCGTCGCGCTGCCGTACGCGATGCAGCCGGTGAAGAAGAGCATGAGGATGATGATGTTGTTGTTGGTGGCCGCGACGTAGATGGGGCCGACGCCGCGCTGCGCATCGAGGATGCCGACGATCTTCTCGAACACGCCGAAGCCGCTCATCACGAAGATGGTGGCGATGCCCGATGGCACCGATAGCTTCACGATCTCCCACTGCTGCTTGAACGAGATGTTGGAGAGGCGGTAGTTCCGGTACGTCTTCATGTAGCCAGGCAAAAAGCTCCAGGCGACCATGATGGCGAGGCCCAGGTAGGAGCTCATCATCGACGCGATCGCGGAGCCGGTGACGCCCCAGCGCGGCAGGCCGTAGCGTCCGAAGATGAGCCCGATGTTGAGGAAGAAGTTGATCCCGTTCATGACGAGGGCGCTGTACATGTGCACGCGCGTCTTGCCGAGCCCGTCGAACCAGCTCTTGTAGCTGATGGTGGTGACCATCGCGCACACGCCGAGCAGGCGCCACTGCAGGTACGGGATGCCGAGGCGAAGCACGTCGGGGTTGTGCGAGACCTTGCGGAACAGGAACGGCGCGATGAACCAGCCTGCGATCGACGTGAGGAGCGACGTGATGAACGCGACGACGAGCGAGTTGGTCATCACCTGACCGGCAGCAGTGTTGTCTCCGCCGCCGAAGCGACGCGCGGTGATGGCCTGCGTACCGACGGAGATCGCCGACAGCGAGCCGCCGATGGCCCACATCAAGATCAGCGCGACCTCGAGCGCCGCGTGGGCGGGCACGGACTCGCGCGTGGGCAGACGACCGATGAGCACATGGTCGACCTGGTTGATGGCCGTCTGGGAGAGCATCGCGAGCACGACTGGCGCGGCAAGCGAGATGATCCGCCTGCCCAGCTTCGTGTCGACGGCGAGATTCATGCGAGCTGTGTGTGTAGCCGATGAGCGTTTCCGACACAAGGACGAGCGCCGGCTTTCCGACGGCAACTGCTCACGATCACTGAGTTGACACACCCCGATCGCCGGCATAGCGTCTCGCCCATGCGACGGAAAATGGACGCGTGTTTGACGGTGATCGGGCTGGTCGCCTTGATGCTCGGCGGGATGTCGGGCTGCAAGGTGCAGTACCCGAAGTGTTCGCAGGACAAGGACTGTCACGAGCACGAGTACTGCGTGAACCAGCAGTGCCAGCAGTGCCGCACCACGGGGGATTGCAACGGCGGCAAGTGCAACCAGGGTCGCTGCGAAGAGCCGCGCTCGGCGATGAGCCTGTCGTGCAGTGACGATGCACAGTGCCCTGCCGGCGAGTCGTGCATCGACGGCCAGTGCAAGGCCTGCCGCAGCGACGACCAGTGTGGCGACGGCGGCAAGTGCAACCAGGGCCGCTGCGCACGTGCCTCGGGAGACAACGGCTCGTCGAACATCGGTGGGTGCAGCCTCGAGCCCATCTACTTCGACTTCAACGAGAACGTGCTCTCCACCGAGGCGACTTCGGCCATCGACCACGACGTCGAGTGCCTCAAGAAGTCGCCCGGCGCCATCACCCTCACGGGCCACTCCGACCCGCGCGGCACCGAGGAGTACAACCTCGCGCTCTCCGACCGTCGCACGCAGTCCGTGCGCGATCGCCTGCAGAAGCTCGCCGCGCCTGCCACGTCGGTGAAGCTCGTGGCGAAGGGCGAGCTCGAGGCCACCGGCACCGACGAGTCGGGCTGGGCCAAAGATCGTCGCGTCGACTTCTCACGATAGGTTGCCATGAATCGTTACGTTTCCATCGTCGGTTTCACGATCCTCGCCTCGTCGCTCGGGGGCTGCTTCGCCTTCGTCACGAAGGAGGAGGGCCGCGAGATGAAGCAGCAGATCGAAGATCTCAAGGGCATCTCCGCCAAGAACGAGTCGCGCGCGGCCGAGCTCGTGAAGCAGATGGACACGCAGCTCACACGCCTCAAGCAGGGCGTCGAGCAGGCGAACAAGCTCGCGACGCGCAACTCGGCAGACGTCGGGCTCAGCGTCGAGAAGCTGCAGGTCGACTTCGGCCAGATCCAGGGCCGCCTCGACGACATCACGCACACGACGGACGCGCTCACGAAGCAGTTCCAGGACTACCGCGCGAACTCCGACACGAAGCTCGAGCAGCTCACGAATGCGACGACGACCGCCAAGTCGCCGCCCGTGCCCGACACGCCCGATGCCACGTTCGCCGAGGCCGACAAGAAGCTCGCGGCGCAGGCGTGGGTCGATGCGCGTCGGCTCTACGAAGCCTTCGTCAACCGCTACCCGACGGACGCGCGCGCCGCGAAGGCGCAGTTCGATATCGGCGAGGCGTACGCGGGCGAGAAGCGCATGGCGAACGCCATCGGCGCGTACACGAGGGTCGTCGATAACTTTCCGAAGAGCGATGTCGTCCCCGACGCGATGTACAAGAACGGCGTCGCGTTCTATCAGCTCAAGTACTGCTCCGACGCCAAGGTCTACTTCCAGGAGCTGCTCAAGCGCTACCCGCGCACGGCCTGGAAGAAGGATGCCCTCGAGCAGCTCAAGAGCCTGTCACACGACGCCAAGAACAAGTCCGTCTGCGCGAGCTGAGTCTCGTGGACGACGACGAGTCGAACGCCTTCGCGCGCGCGCTCGCGAAGGGTAAGGTGCCGTCCACGAAGCTGCACACGCGCCTGAGGTTCGGGCTCGGCGTCGCGCTCACGCTGCTGCTTGCCGGCAGCATGACGGTGGCGATCTTCCTGCTCGGCGCGCTCGTCGTGCGCGGGGTGCGTCACGGTGACTACTGGGCGCTGACAGCCGCCGTCGCGGTGATCGCGATGACCGTCGTCATGGCTCGCGGGCGCGCGAAGAAGTAGCGGTTACTGCGCTACGCCTGCGGCGAAGTCGGCCGCAATGGTGCTCGCTACCTTCTGCACCTCGGTCGGCGCAGACACGATCAGGCCGAGCTCGCGGTTGTTCTCGAGCGAGTTCGCCGTGAAGTTTTCCGAGCCGATATACGCGAGCTTGCCGTCGACGACGATCGCCTTCGCGTGGATGTCCGGGCTCGACAGCGTGCGCACCGGGATGCCGACCTGCTTGAGCCCCACGATGGCCTGCGTCTGTGCCGTCGTCGGAGTCTCGTCGGCGAGCAGCAGGCGCACGGCGACACCGCGCTTGTTCGCGCGACCGAGCGCGTTCAGCATCGCCGACGACGAGAACACCTCGCCCTCCAGATCCACCGTCGCGGTCGCCATATCGACGAGCTGCACGAGGCGGACCTCGGCGTTGTCCGGCGCCGTGACGAGCTTGCCGGTCGTCGCCGTGGGCATGCCGCTCCAGTCGGCCTGGAAGATCGCCTCGGCCTCGGCGACGTCGGCCGCGTCCGTGTCGACCCCGAGGTACTCGCGGTTGCCCGTGTAGGCGCTCGAGCTCGCGTTCATCGTCATGATGAGGGCGGTCTTGCCGTCGATGACGAGCGTCTTCGCGTGCGTGTACTGGTACATGTTCGGCGCCCACTTCACGCTGACGCCTGCCGCCTGGAGCTGGTTGTAGACGTCGGTCTGCGAGCCCTGTCCCGGCGGGAAGTTCTGGTTGAGCAGGACCTTGATGTCGTGACCTGCGGTGTGCTGCGTCTTCAGCGCGGTGATCGTCGCGGCATCGGTGAGCAGGTACATCGTCATGTGGATGCTGGTCGTCGCGTTCTTGATTGCGGCGAGCAGCGTCGCGCCCTTGTCCTCGGGCTCGATGACGACGGTCACCTCGCTCGTGGTCTGCAGCGGCGGCAGGCCGCCATCGACCGTCGTCACGCCCGTGAGATCGGCGCCCGCGAGGTCGTGAGACGTGCCGCCCCCATCGGCGTTGCCATGAGAGCCCGAGCACGCAGCCATTGCGATGACGAAAGGAGCGACGCTCAGGCGAAGGTTCACCAACCGATGCTACTCGAAGTCGTCCCTTGCAGCCGCTGCTACAATCACCGGCCCATGGCCGAGCGCTTCAAGATCGTCTCCGAGTACACCCCGCGCGGCGACCAGCCGAAGGCCATCGAGGAGCTGGTCGCCGGCATCAAGCGCAACGACCAGCACCAGGTGCTCCTCGGCATCACGGGCTCGGGCAAGACGTACACGGCGGCGTGTGTCATCGAGAAGATGCAGAAGCCGACGCTGATCATGGCGCACAACAAGACCCTCGCCGCGCAGCTCTACGGCGAGTTCAAGGAGCTGTTCCCCGAGAACGCGGTCGAGTACTTCGTCTCCTACTACGACTACTACCAGCCCGAGGCGTACGTCGTGTCGTCGGACACGTACATCGAGAAGGACTCGATGATCAACGAGGAGATCGACCGCATGCGCCACTCGGCGACGCGCGCGCTCCTCAGCCGCAAGGACGTGATCATCGTCGCCTCGGTGTCGTGCATCTACGGCATCGGCGATCCGAACTACTACAAGGAGCTCGTCATCTCGCTCGAGGTCGGGCAGGAGGTGCGCCGCGACGCGCTCCTCAGGCGGCTCGTCGACCTCCAGTACGAGCGCAACGACATCGACTTCCACCGCGGCACCTTCCGCGTGCGCGGCGACATCGTCGAGGTGTTCCCGAGCTTCTCGGAGGACCGCGCGCTGCGCATCGAGTTCTTCGGTGACGAGATCGATCAGATCGCCATCGTCGATCCGCTGCGCGGCAAGACGATCAGCAAGGAGAAGATGACCGCCATCTTCCCCAACTCGCACTACGTGACACCCGCGAGCCAGCTCGTCCGCGCCATCGAGGCGATAAAGGTGGAGCTGCGCGAGCGGCTGCAGTTTCTCTCGGCGAACATGAAGCTCGTCGAGAAGCAGCGCCTCGAGCAGCGCACGATGTTCGACCTCGAGATGCTCGAGCAGATGGGCCACTGCAACGGTATCGAGAACTACTCGCGGCACCTCTCGGGTCGCGAGCCCGGCGCGCCGCCGCCGACGCTCATCGACTACTTTCCGAAGGACTTCCTCTGCTTCGTCGACGAGTCGCACCAGACGGTGCCACAGGTGCAGTCGATGTTCCGCGGTGACCAGTCGCGCAAGACCACGCTCGTCGACTTCGGCTTCCGCCTGCCGTCGGCGATGGACAACCGTCCGCTCAAGTTCGAGGAGTGGGAGCAGCGCCTCGGCAGGATCGTCTACGTGTCGGCGACGCCTGGCGACTACGAGCTCAAGAAGGCAGAGGGCGTCGTGGTCGAGCAGGTCATCCGCCCGACCGGCCTGCTCGATCCCGAGATCGAGGTGCGACCGGTGAAGGAGCAGGTCGACGATCTCGTGGGCGAGATCCGGCTCCGCGTGAAGAAGAAGGATCGCGTGCTCGTGACGACGCTGACGAAGCGCATGTCCGAGGACCTCACGGAGTACCTCACCGACCTCGGCATCAAGGTGCGCTACCTGCACTCCGATGTGGAGACGCTCGATCGCATCGAGATCATCCGGGACCTGCGGCGCGGCGAGTTCGACGTGCTCGTCGGCATCAACCTCCTGCGCGAGGGCCTCGACATCCCGGAGGTATCGCTCGTCGCGATCCTCGATGCCGACAAGGAAGGCTTCCTGCGATCGGATCGCGCGCTCATCCAGACGTGCGGTCGCGCGGCCCGCAACATCGACGGCCGCGTCATCATGTACGCCGACAAGATCACGGCGTCGATGAAGCGCTGCATGGACGAGACGGATCGTCGTCGCATCATCCAGGCCGAGTACAACAAGCAGCACGGCATCACGCCGAAGTCGACGAAGCGCGCGATCCTCGACATGCACGGCCAGGAGTTCGACGGCACCGTCGACGTGACGGCGCTCCCGAAGGCGGCCGAGAAGCAGCGCAAGTACGTCGCCGACATCCCGCTCGACAAGATCCCGCAGACGCTGATCAAGCTGAAGAAGGAGATGCACGCCGCCGCCGAGGATCTCGACTTCGAGAAGGCGGCGCAGCTCCGCGACCGCATCAAGGCGCTCGAGGCCATCGAGCTGGCGATCGGCGGGAGCTAGCGGTCGACGTATGTGCGACGCGCGCTGCTTCGTGGACGACGCATCGCTGCTCGAGCTCGTCGCCGACGTGGAGCGTTTCATCGAGCGGCTCGAAGGCGAGTACAATCCGCTCGATGTCCGCCGACGAGGTCGCAGTGCTGCACGCCGAGGTCGAGCGCGAAGCCCGGCGGCTCCACGTGCTGCACGCCGAGCGCCTGGCGTGCGCGCGCGGCTGCACGAGCTGTTGTCAGGACGAGCTCACCGTGTTTCCGGTCGAGGCCGATCTCATCCGCAGCCGGTACGACGAGCTGCTGGCCACCGCGGCCCCCCACGCCGCGGGCGCCTGCGCGTTCCTCGATGATGCCGGTGCCTGCCGCGTGTACGACGCGCGCCCCTACGTGTGCCGCACGCAGGGGCTCCCGCTCCGCTGGTTCGACGAGGACGAAGCGGGTCCCGTCGAGCTGCGCGACATCTGTCCCCTCAACGACGCCGGCGCGCCGCTCGAGTCGCTGCCTGAAGACGAGTGCTGGACGCTCGGTCCCGCAGAGGAGCGCCTCGCGACGCTGCAGGTCCACGCCGACGCCGACGCACCACGCGTGTCGCTGCGGTCACTCTTCCGTCGTTGAAGGAGCGGCCTTCCCTCCTCCCATCGTCGAGCCGGAGCCCGATGGGGCTCCGTTCCCTCCGCGCGTCGCTCGCGGTGTTGGGGAGCGGGATTGCACTCTACGGGATCGGTCGGCATCTCGACGGCGCTCGGCGTTCCTGGCCGTTTCGCGCCTGGTAGCCTGTGGAAACCGTGACTTGTGCAGGTGGGTCGTGTCCCCCCTCGAATGTGTGCAGGTGCGTCGTGTCCCTCCTCGAATGCTCCCCTCGAAGGCTCGGGTCGCGCGCCTGCGGTGTAACGCTCGACCCCCTCGAGGGGCGCAGCCCGTGCCGCGCCGCCGAGGAGCAGGCTGGCGATCACGTACTTGAGCGCGCCGTTCATCGGGGAGTTCATCCGGGAGTTCATCGGGGAGTTCATCGATCGAGCTCCGGATAGTATCTAAAGATACCATCCTGGTTGAACGGGATGCGCTTGCCGGACTTCGCGTACGCGACGATGCGCGGGCGCTTGCCGACGGCGACATGCAGGTGCCGCACCTTCGGGTGGCTCTTTCTGGCGTGCGCCATGGCGTTCGGGAACGCGTGGTCGAGCCCATCGACGAGCTGGAACAGCGACAGGTCTGCATAGGTGAGCTTCTTGCCGACGAGCCAGGGTCCGCTGCTGCGAACGAGCACGCGCTCGAAGTAGGCCAGGTACTTCGGGATGCGCTCGTGCACGAAGTCGCGCGCCTTCGCCTTCGCCTCCGGCTTCTGGTCCTCGTAATATTTGTCGATGCTGATCGGGTGATGGGTGTCGTGCACCTCGCCCACGATGTCGGCCACCGTGAGCTGCAGCTGCTGCGTGAAGAAGCGACCGGCGTCGGTCTTCGGCGCGAGGCCGTGCCGCTCGCCGAGGAACGCGAGGATGTTCGACGTCTGCCCGATGAGCAGCTTGCCCGCTTGCAGGAACGGCGGCGCGAAGCTCGGCGTCGCAGCGCCGGTGTCCTTCATCATCTTCACGAGGATGCCGGCGCCCTCTACACGCGCAACGTCGTCGTACGGACAGGCGGCCTCGGCCAGCGCGAGGCGGACGAACTCGCCGCGCCCCTGGATGCTGGGCCAGTAGAAGAGTCGGTAGCGCATGCGCAGACTTTACCTCGAGGCATGCCTCGCATCCTTCCGGCATCACAACTCCATCAGGGCCGCTAGCTCCGCTACTCGTTGACGATGCGGGCGAGCGCGGGGGCATGCGCGTTCATCGCGTCGGCTCCGGTTCGCTCGACGTCGCGAAGCCCACGCGCGAGCTCGAGCAGCAGCCTACGAATGTCGACGCCGCCGCGCGCGACGTGCAGCCACGCCGCGTGATCGATCGGTACGCAGCCGAGGAACGTGCCCCAGCGCTCGCTCGCGGTGGGCACGATGCCGTCGTTGTTGAGGTGTGCGTCGTTTGGCGTGTGCTGGTCGAGGATCATCCCGGCGATGGACATCACCAGGCTGCGATGTCCCTTCTTCGTCGGCGCGGGCCACAGACCTCCATCGCACGCACCGTCGCGCGCGAGCTCGGGTGTGGCCGCGAGCGAGTACAGCGGCACGGGGCTCCCGGGGTGGTGCGCGTCGAACACGGCCATCGCGCCTGGCGTGAGCGCAGCCGCGGTCGCGAAGAGCCTGCCCTCTCGCTTTGGCCAGCCGCGCGAGGCATCGATGCGCAGCGCGACGCGATCGAGGAACGACTCGCCGAGGCTCCCGTGCAGCTCGAGCATGACGTCGGCGAGCGGCGTACCGTGGTGCGGAGTGGAGAGCGTCACCACGCTGGCCACCTTGCCGGTCGCGCGCGGATCATCGAGCAGCAGGCGGATGTCCACGCCGGCCTGCGAGTGCGCAACGACGTGGACGCGCGCTGCGCCCGTGCGTCGCCGGACCTCGTCGATCGCGCGCAGCAGGTACTCGGCGCGCTCGGCCGGCGGAGCGATCGCGGGGAGCGCGGGCAGGAACACGTCGAAGCCATCGCGTTCGAGCGCGTCGATGATCTTGCGATCGAACGACGTGAGCCCGAGCTTCACGCTCGAGCCGACGAGCAGGATGCCGTGCACCAGCAGGATCGGTGCGCTGCGACGGGAGAGCAGCGCCGGCGCCGCGTCGAAGGTTCGCGGCGGCCCCACGTGCGCGCAGCCCGTGAGAGCGAGGAGTAGGAGCCATGCGCGCATGAGCGGCGGCAGCCTAGCATCCGGTCGCGCTAAGGTAGCCGTGTGCGCGTCTCCTTCTTGCTCCTCCTTGTCACGGGCTGCGCGGCGCGCGTGGTCGAGATGCCCCCGAAACCGGTGGCGCTCCCGCCGATCGACGTGCAGCAGCTCGACGGCGCGCACGCGACGCTGAGCGAACAGCTCGCGGGTCGTCCCGCGCTCGTGAGCCTGTGGGCCACGTGGTGCGACACCTGCCTCACCGAGCTCGGCGCGCTGGGTCGGCTCGCGCCGCGCGCGGCGGAGCAGGGCGCGTTCGTCGTCGCCATCTCGGAGGGCGAAGATCGCGCGACGGTCAGCGCGTTCGTGCGCGCCAAGGGCCTCGCCTACCCGCAGCTCGTCGACGAGAAGTTCGCGCTCTCGGACGCGCTCGGTGCGCGCCGCGTGCCGGCGACGCTGGTCCTCGATCGTGCGGGTCGTGTGGTCTGGAGAGGCGCGGCGCTCGACGAGGCGGCGCTCAAAGCGTTCGATCGCGTGATTGCCGAGACAAGTCCGCACGATTGACGCGCCTTCGCCGAAGGTGCATCCAAGCGCCATGACCTGGTTCCATCACTTCGCAGCGAGGGTTTCGAAGACGGTTGGCTCGCCGTGGTCGTTCCTGCTCGCGGTGGGCTGCGTGATCGTGTGGGGGCTCCTCGGTCCGGTCTTCAAGTTCTCGGACACGTGGCAGCTCGTCATCAACACGGGCACCACCATCATCACGTTCCTCATCGTGTTCCTGATCCAGAACACGCAGAACCGCGACGGTGCAGCGATCCACCTCAAGCTCGATGAGCTGCTGCGCGGCGTCAAGGGTGCGCGCAACAGCCTCATCGATCTGGAGCAGCTCTCGGACGAAGAGCTCGTGAAGCTACGTCAGGAGTTCGAGCGGCTACGTCTCGAAGCCGCAGACGTGAATGCCGACGACAAGCCCGACGCCAAGCCCGACGACAAGGACGACGACTGAAGAGCTAGTAGATCTCGGGAGCGTCCGTCGCGGGGCAGCCGTAGACGACCGAGACCTGCGTCGACGGGTCGCCCTGGATGAGCTGGCACGACGAGCCGTGGAACGTGACGGACTGCGTGGCGACGTCGTAGGTGAAGCCGTTCGAGGCGTCGGTGGCGATGGCGGCGCCGTTGAGCTGACCGACGACCAGCGTCGGATCCGCCGGCGGTGCGGTGAGCGTGAACGTGCAGGCAGCGACGCCGCTCACGATGTCGGAGAAGGCCTGCTGCAGCGCGGCCGCATTGGACGCCTGGTAGTACTTCGTGGCGCCCGGCAGATCCGTGTGACCCGAGACGGCCCACTGGTTGAGGAACGTGGGGTTCGACTGCGTGTCCGAGCCGAAGCCGATGACGAAGGTGCGCACCGACGGCGTCTGCGCGGCGAGCTGCGCGATGAGCGGGGCGACGTCGCTGCCGGGGTTCGTGCCGCAGGTCGGGATGCCGTCGGTCATGAGGACGACGTAGTTGTTCCGGTCGGTCGCAGAGAGCGAGACGTTGGAGAGGACGCCCTGGATGGCGGCCGACGTCGGCGTCTTGCCGTTGTACTGGAGGAGGTTGGTGCTGTTGTACTGACCGATGACGTTCTCGATGGCCGGTACCGACGAGGCGGGATCCGCCATCGGGACGGCGATGTTGCCGGCCACGCACGACTCGTAGGTCTGCGTCGTCGGGAAGATCGACATGCCCCACTGGTTGGCCTGGCCACCGTAGGTGCCAAGGAGGTTCGTGAGCGTGGATGAGAGGTCGTCCCACTTGGCCGTGTCCCCGTTCTTGGGGGGCGCGCCCGTCGTTGCGCTCAGCGACATCGAGCCCGAGCGGTCGATGACGAGGTGGATGTTGGGCGGGTTCTGCGTGATGGAGAGTGCGTACGTCTGCTCGCCGCAGCCCGGTACCGTTGGGGGCGGAGCCCAGGCGGCATCCGTGGTGGACGGGCCGCTCATGTCCTGTCCGCAGAGCGACCCCTGCTCGAAGCAGTTCTGACCGCCATCGGTGGTGGTCGCACCGAAGTCGCCGCCGGCTGGACCCTTCGACAGCTCGCCGCGGTTGCACCCAGCGGTCATGACCGGAGCGAGGAGGAGAAGCGACAGAGCCAGTTTACGCATTGTGAGCCAGGGCAGTGCGAGGTGTGTGCCAACCTGCGACCATCCCTTGTTCCCGTTGGCGTGAGCGTTGACGCCGTGTTATGAGCCGACATCGTGGACACGGCGCCTCGAGTCGTCATTCTGGGTGGCGGGCTGTGTGGCCTGTCGACCGCTCATCACCTGTCCCTGGCTGGGGTCAGTTGGCTCCTCCTCGAACGGGAAGATCGCGTGGGCGGGCACGCCCGGACGGACGTGACGAACGGCTTCCACTTCGACAAGACCGGCCACTGGCTGCACCTGCGTGACGAGGGGATGAAGGCGCTCGTCCACAGCCTCCTGCCCGGCGAGCTCACGCGCGTCGAGCGAAAGGCGCGGATCTTCTCGCATGGCACCCTGACCCGGTACCCCTACCAGGCCAACCTGCACGGACTGCCGCCGGCCATCGTCTCGGAGTGCCTGCTCGAGTTCCTGAAGGCTGCCGAGAAGAAGAAGTCGATGGGCACCATCACGCCCAAGAACTTCGCAGACTTCTGCGACATCAACTTCGGCGCCGGCATCTCGCGCCACTTCATGATCCCGTACAACCAGAAGCTCTGGGGCGTGCACCCTCGCGAGATCACCGCCGAGTGGTGCTCGCGCTTCGTTCCGGTGCCCAAGCTCGAGGACGTCATCCGCGGCGCCGTCGGCGATGTCCCCGACGAGATGGGCTACAACGTCGCGTTCCTCTACCCGAAGACGGGCGGTATCGAGACGCTCTCGAAGGCGCTCTGTGGCCGCGTCCTCGAGCACAAGGGAGCGTCCGAGCTCACGACCCGCACCGTCTATGACTCGATCGATGCCGGCAAGCGCACCATCACCATCGGTGGCGAGACCATGCCGTATCGCGCCGTCGTCGCCACCGTCCCTCTGCCCGAGCTCGTGGCCCGCATCGTCGATGCGCCCGCCGACGTCGTGGCTGCCGCCGAGAAGCTCCGCTGCACCCGTCTCCGCTACCTCAATGTCGCGACCAGGCGCACGCCGCGCTCGGACTTCCACTGGATCTACGTCCCCGAGGAGAAGTACCCCTTTTATCGCGTGGGCATCTACACCAACGCCGTCCCGTCGATGGCACCCGCCGGCTTCGGCTCGTTCTACGTCGAGCTCACGGAGCGTCGCGCGGATCTGAAGGTGGAGGACGTGCTCCCCGATGTGGCCGATGCGATGATCGCCGCCGGCGCCATCGACTCGCGCGACGACATCCTGTTCGCAGAGATGAAGGACCTCGCGTACGCCTACGTGGTCTTCGACGAAAACTATTACAGCTCGGTCGCCACCATCATGAGCTGGCTCGAGCCCCGCGGCATCCACCCGCGCGGTCGCTACGGCAGCTGGATCTACAACGCCATGGAAGACTCGATGATCGCCGGCCGCGACGTGGCCACGCTCATCGCGTCGACACCCGTCAGGAACGCTTGAGCCCCTATGAGCCCTCTCTCCAGCTTCAAGTCCGACAGCGGCGAGATGCCGCACGTCAGCATCGTCATCCCCGTCTACAACGAGGAGGGCATCCTCCACGCGTCGGTGATCGATCTCATCGAGCGCCTCGAAGCGTTCCCGTTTCGCTACGAGATCCTGCTCTCCGAGAACGGCTCGCGCGATCGCACCGTGCAGATCGGCGAGGAGCTCGCGGCGAAGTACGCGCAGGTGCACATCCACTCGCTGGGCGAGCCGAACTACGGCAAGGCGCTCAAGCAGGGCATCATGCGCGCGCGCGGCGAGCTCGTGGTCTGTGACGAGATCGACCTGTGCGACACCGACTTCTACGCGCGCGCACTCCCGATCCTGGACGACAAGCGTGCCGACATGGTCATCGGCAGCAAGGTCATGCGCGGCGCCGATGATCGTCGCGGCGCGTTCCGCCACTCTGCGACGCTCGTCATGAACGGCCTCTTGCGCGTGTTCGTCGGCTTCCACGGCACCGACACGCACGGCCTCAAGGCCTTCCGCCGCGAGACCCTGCTCGACACCGTCGCGCGCTGCGAGCTCGATCGCGATCTGTTCGCGTCCGAGTTCGTCATCCGCGCCGAGCGCGACGGCAAGCGTGTCGAGGAGATCCCGATCCAGATCGTCGAGAAGCGCCCGCCGTCGGTGAACCTCGTCAAGCGCGTGCCGAAGGTCCTCCGCGATCTCGCGCAGCTCACGTACAACATCCGCTTCCGCAACCGCTGAGGCCCGAAACGAAAACGGCGCGCTCCTCGTCGGGCGCGCCGCTTCGTGATGCGTTGGAGCGAGATCAGTCGACCCTCGTCACTCGACCATGATCTGACCCATCATGTTCGGGTGGATGTGGCAGTGGAAGTTGACCGCGCCCTTCACGGTGTTCGTGAGCGTCTGCGTGTAGGAGCCACCGCTCGCGGCCATGTTGTTGAGCTCGTGCTGGATGCCATCGGTGCCGTCGGCGTGGATGCGGTGCTCGATGCCGTCGCCGTTGACGAACGTGATCTTCGTGACGCCGCTCTTCACCTTGACCGGCGTGCTCGCCGCACCGAACGCCGTGGGGTTGGCCTTCGTGATGTCGACGCCGTTCGGGATCTGGAGGAGCAGCTCGTTGGTGACCGTGAGGCCGTAGGTCGTCGTGCTGGTGGTGGTGCCGACATTGAGCTGGACCTCCGCGGCGACGGAGGTCGCGGGATCCATGTCGGAGGCGGCGGTGACGGCCATCGTGACGGTCGTCGGAGTCGCGCCGAGCGTCACCGTCGCCGGGGTGAACGTCGCCGTGACGCCAGGGGGTGCCTTTGCGAGCGCGAGCGTCGCGCTGCCCGACTCCCCGTTGGCGGTGATGGTGAGCATGACCTTCTGCGTCTCGTTGAGGCGCAGCGTCGAGGTCGGTGAGCTGAGCGCGAGGGTCGCGGCGCCGGCGCTGGTGAAGGCATCGATGACGACGGAGCCGGCGAGGTCCGAGACCTCGGGACCGCTCGAGGGACCGACGGGCGGATCGGATGGATCGTTCGGGATGTCGGCCATGTCCTCCGTGACGGTGGTGCCGTTGTACTTCGGGAGACAGCCGCCGAGCAGGCCCGCAGTGAACATGCCGCCAAGGATGAGGGTCTTCGTGGAGCGAAGGGAGATGCGCATGGCTCCAGAATATCCACTAATCGTTCCAAGCACGAACGTTTCGCGATGCGCTGGAGCTATATGAAACCTCTGGTGTAAGCGGAAGCACACACCAATCGATCTGGGGGGCGAGACCCCGGATCGGGATGCAATCGGGGCCCCGACCCCTCACGCTCGCCATCGCCTGTCGAAGCGTCAGGCCTTCGCGAGGTTTGCTGCGGCGAAGTCCCAGTTCACGAGCGAGTCGAGGTACGCCTTCACGTAGTCGACGCGCAGGTTCTTGTAGTCGAGGTAGTACGCGTGCTCCCAGACGTCGATGGTGATGATCGGCTTCTTGCCGAGCGCGATGGGGTTGTCGGCGTTGCTGGTCTTGATGACGCGAAGCTTGCCGGCGTCCTCGACGAGCCAGGCCCAGCCGGAGCCGAACTGGCCGGTCGCCGCGGTCTGGAGCTCCTTCGCGAACGCCTCGAACGAGCCGAAGTCGGCGGCGATCTTCTTGCCGAGCTCGCCGGGCGCCGAGCCGCCGCCCCTCGGCTTCATGCTCTGCCAGTAGAAGTTGTGGTTCCACAGCTGCGCGGCGTTGTCGTAGAGCGCGGTCTTGTCGGCCCTGTTGTACGTCGCCTTGATGATGTCCTCGAGCGACTTGTTCGCGAGGTCGGTGCCCTTGAGCAGCGTGTTCGTCTTGTTGACGTAGCCATGGTGGTGCTTGCCGTAGTGGAAGCCGACGGTGTTGGCGGAGATGCCCGGCGCGAGCGCGGACTCGGCGTACGGCAGCTTCATGAGCGAAAACGGCCCCGTCGGAGCGACGGGCGCAGGTGGTGCAGTCGACGCGGACTTCTTCTTCTCGGCCTGCGCGAGGTTCGCCGCAGCGAGGGCAGCGATACCGGTACCGATGAAGGAGCGACGGGTGACGTTCGAGCTCATGGGAGGGCCTCCGGGCCGTGTAGACGTGCGGTGCTGCGAGCGTGAGATGCGTGATTCGTCGCATCGTTTCACCGACGGAAACTCCAATCAAGAAGGCGTGATCGGTGTTATGGGGGAGCGTGAGAGCCGCGACGATCTTCCTCTTTTTGGCTGCATCGGGCGTCGCACACGCGGAGGTTCCGCCGACGTTCGACTCGCTCGTCGTCGACCTCAAGCTCGACGACGCCGCCGTCAAGGAGCTGCGCGCAGGCAAGAACTACCAGCGCTTCCCGCAGGAGGTCTCCGACCGGGACATCGCGGCCGGCATCGTGTTCCTCACGCGCTCCACCCCGTCCGAGGTCGGCAAGCTGTTCACGCACTTCGCCGACGTCACCGTGAACCCCAGCGTCCGCGCGTCGCACGACATCTCGTCCGCGGGCGACTTCGCGTCGCTCACGCTCGGAGAGCACGGCGCCGCCGAGGCCCAGCGCTACCTCGCGGCGAAGCCCGGCGACGAGCTGAACCTGGCGAGCGACGAGATCGCGCAGTTCCACGCGCTCGGCGCGGGCGCCTCGCAGCAGCAGGTCGAGGCGGTCCTGCGCAAGGTGCTCGCCGCGCGCTGGGGCGCGTATCGCAGGATGGGCCTCT
Source organism: Polyangia bacterium (assembly GCA_039923495.1). Lineage (GTDB taxonomy): Bacteria > Myxococcota_A > Polyangia > Palsa-1104 > Palsa-1104 > JBDTCO01. Next base: position 7,402 of record JBDTCO010000146.1, on the reverse strand, counting down.
CGGGCATCGCGCCGTACGCGCGCGAGGACGGCAAGAAGCTCCGTGGCGGGGACGAGCTCGAGCGCGTGATGGCATTGCTCCCTGCGAAGATCGTGCGCTACGCGCCGGCGCTGGCGCGCACGATCCAGGCGTACCCGAAGCGCGAGGCCGGCGTGAAGGAAGGCTTCCGCTGGATCGTGTACGAGCAGGACGGTCGGCCCACGGTGACGCTCCGTCAGCGGCTCTCGCTCGTCGCTGCCGACGGCAACGTGACGCTGTCCGATCGCGAGTTCTACGTGAGCCAGGGCTACAACGTGATGCAGGGCTTCGCCGGGATGTTCGGGCTGGGCGCGGGCGCCAGCGATGGCACGATGGTTCTTTACCGAGCGAACACGTCCACGGATCGAGTCGAGGGCTCCGCGTCCGGGATGAAGCACAGCATCGGTCGAAAGATGATGGCGCGAGAGCTGGACGCGATCTTCGAGCGCTTTCGCAACAAGCTCGGCAACTAGTATCTTTTGATACTACGCGTTGCGACGCCAGGCGGCAGCCAGCGCCGCGCGAGAGGTGACGCCGATCTTCGTGCGTGCGCGATGCAGCGCCGCGGCCACGGACGGCATCGTGATGCCGAGCGAGTACGCGATCTCCTTGTCGCGGTGGCCCATCGATGCCAGCGACGAGACGCGGCGCTCGAGCGGGGTCAGATCTACGCGCGGGTCCACCTCGGGCGCGTTCTTCATCGCGAGCACGAAGCGCTTGCCGTCACTGTCGAAGTGATCGACGAGCGACCACTTGCCGGCGACGAGGCCCTGCCAGATCTCGAGCGCGCGATCGGCGTCGTGCGCGCTCTTCTTCGCAGCGTCGCGGCGTCTGTGTCCATCGTCGAGCGCCGCGCGATCGTGCTGCGCGACGTCCGTGACGTGCAACACCTTGCCGTGCGCCGAGAGCACCGCGTCGGCGGCGTCCGGCGTCACGGCGTGCGTGCGCAGGCGCTGGCTCGCGCAGACGTGCGTCGCGAGCTTCGTCAGCAACCGGACCTCCTTCGGCGTGAGTGTCTGCGTCGTGTCGAGCCCGACGGAGGCGACGAACCCATCGCCATGCGCGTCGCGACCCACGATGCCGAGGGAGTCGACGATCGGCGCGCGCCAGCACTGTCGCCATCCCGGCAGCGTCTCGATCACGCCCGGCCGGACGCCCATCGCCGCGCTGAACGTGTTGCCGTGCGTCCTGCCGAACGTGAGCTCGCGAGCCGGTGAGCCGAGCACGGCGCGCCTCGTCTCGTCGGTCCACGGACCCACGTCGGGGCCGATCGCGGTGAACCCGCCGACCTCGTCGACGTTCAGCAGCCCCTGCGCGTCGTACGACGTGCGGATGCGCATGAACATGGCGGAGCGCGCCTGGCTGATGCCGCGCAGCACGTCGAGGAGGCGCTCGATCCAGCCCTGTTCGTCCAGCCTCGGCTGGTAGCACGCGTCGACGAGGTCTACGACCCGCGCGTGATCGATCCGTAGCATGGTGCCACCTCCGTACCCCTCAACCTAGATCCGCGACGGAGAACGCCGTCGCGAGCTCCACTCGCGATGACACGCCGAGCTTCTTCATCACGGCCGCGACCTGGTTCGCGACCGTGCGCACTGCGGCGCCGCGCTCCGCCGCGATGGCTGCGTTGGACAGCCCACGCGAGACCGCCAGCGCCACCGCCGACTCGGCCTCGGTGAGCACCGATCGTCGGGTGGGCGTGAACGACAGCAGCACGAGCCCATCGTCGAGGACGCGACACGCCAGATCGCGCGGAGCACTGTCGTCGCTCGATCGCCTACGCACTCGAACACGAATAACACGGCTGTCACGGGTTTCCAGTCGCAACCCGGCGCTGCGAACAGAAATGACCATGACGTCGAGACCGCGTCGAAGGCGTACGACCCCGCGGGGTCGTGAACGGGTGTGATAGGTAGAGCGCGTGGCCGAACGTCTATGCTCCGTCTCCGTCGATCTCGATCCGCTGCGCTGCTACTACGCGATCCACGGGCTCGGTGAGGTCCCCGCGTCGCTCATCGACGTGGTCCTGCGCCGCGGTCTTCCGCGCTTCGCCGAGGTCTTCGAACAACACGGCATCTCCTCGACGCTGTTCGTCGTTGGCAGCGACGTGGAGGCGCGCGGTGCTGCGGGTCGGAACGAGCTGGCCGCGCTCGCGAGGCGCGGTCACGAGCTCGCCAACCACAGCTACAGCCACCCGTATGCGCTCGCTCGCTTCGACGAGCCCGCGATCCTGCACGAGCTCGACGAGGGCGCGCGCGTCATCGAGGAGCTCTCCGGCGCGAAGATCCGCGGCTTCCGCTCGCCGGGCTACGACCTTTCGTCACGCCTCCTCTCGGCGCTGCGGCTGCGCGACTATGCGTACGACTCCTCCGTATTTCCGTCGTGGCCGTACTACGTCGCCAAGGCGGGCGTGATGGGCGTGATGAAGCTGTTCGGTCGCGAGTCGCTCTCGGTGCTCGGTGATCCGCGCGCGCTGCTCGCGCCCGTCGAGCCCTATCGTCCGGGCGCGTCCCCGTTTTCGCGCGGGCAGGGCAAGCTCGTCGAGCTACCCGTCTCCGTGACGCGGGGGCTCCGGCTGCCCGGCATCGGCACGGCGCTCCTCACCTTGCCCTCGCGCCTGCGCGTGCTGCTGCTGGATCAGCTCCGCGTGCGCAGCTTCTTCAACTTCGAGCTGCACGGCCTCGATCTGCTCGACGCCGAGGCCGATGGCATCCCGGCCGCCCTCGTCGCGCGGCAGCCCGATCTGCGCGTCCCGCTCACCGACAAGCTGCGGGCATTCTCCGCGACGCTCGACAAGCTGCGCCTCGATTACCGCTTTGCCACGCTGGCCGAGGTCGCCGCGACCGTCGCGTAGGCGACGAGCAGGGAAGGCGCGTAGGCGCTAGGCCACGTGGCGGGCTTCCTCTACAATGGGCGGTGGAGGACCTCACCGCATGCTTCGCTTCTCCCACGCTCTTGGCCTGTCCACGCTGGTCACCGCACTCACACTGACGGGTGGCTGCACGCCGCCGCCGACCACGAGCGCGACTCGCGTTTCCTTCGAGAATGACTATTTTCTGCCGGCGAGGACGGGGCTCGGCAAGAGCGAGCAGGCCATCACGATCGGTGACGGCCCGAACGGCGAGCAGGTGCTCTTCGTCAACTTCGACGGCGCCAGCATCTTGCTCGTCGATAACGACGGCTCCTCGGAGAACTCGGCGAACAACTCGAGCTGGATCCCCGACACGTACAGCATCGGACAGTCGAAGGCCTTCGCGGCCTTCAACACGAGCCCCTACAGCCCCTCCTACACGAAGGCGAGCGCCCAGGCGTACGTCATCAGCGCCGTGCAGGGGTGGTACGCGGACTTCAACCTCTACGTCGTCAGCACCCGGCCCACGTCGGGGCGCTACACGGAGCTGATGGTCGGTGACACGACGCAGAACTTCTCGTCGAGCAGCCCCCAGGGTGTCGTCGGCCTCGCCACGCTCGACTGCAACAACTCGAGCCAGGTCAACGTCGGCTTCGACTTCGCCGCGAGCATCGCCGCCATCCAGCCGCCACAGTCCGCGTCCGACCAGACCTCGACGCTGCTCCTCGTCGCGCAGACCGTCGCGCACGAGGCCGGCCACACCTTTGGCCTCGAGCACGTCAACAACAGCCAGGACATCATGAACCCATCGGTGAGCGACAGCGTCGTCGGCTTCATCGACAGCGCGAACGCGCTCAGCCAGGGCAGCGCGTCGTGCGGCTCCGGCTCGACGCAGAACTCGCACGCGCGGCTGCTGTCCAACCTCGGGCCTGCGCCGTCCACGACGGGAAGCACGCTGCCCAACGTGCAGTTCCTCGCGCCGAAGAACGGCGACACCGTGCCGAGCACGTTCACCGTCGCGGTCAGCGCGTCGGAGCCGGTCGGTGCGACCGCCACCATCACGAAGGTCGACCTCTACCAGGGCTCGAATCTCCTCGGCACGTTCTCCGCGCCGCCGTACCAGGGCAGCATCCAGGCGCCCGATGGCAGCTTCACGCTCACGGCGGTTGCGACCAACAGCGATGGCAAGATGCGCTCCGTCGACAGCCAGTTCACCGTCTCGTCCACCGCGCCCATGCAGGTCATCGGCTGCATCGTCTCGACGGACTGCGTCTCGCCGATGCTGTGCGAGGCCGGCACCTGCGTCACGCAGACCACGGCGGGTTGCGATCCACCGTGCGCCAGCGACGAGGTCTGCCAGAGCGATGGGACGTGCGCCCAGGCCAGCAGCAGCGACGGCGGCACCATGACCATGACCGATGGCGGCACCACGACGGGCGGCGGCATCGGTGCTGCCTGCACCGACTCGTCCCAGTGCGCCGACAACGGCCTCTGCGCCCAGAGCGGCAAGAAGCAGTTCTGCACGAACGTGTGCGATCACGCGGCGTCGAACGCGTGCCCGTCGGGCTACGCGTGCACCGACGTCGGCGGCACCGACTACTGCACGCCCAAGTCGTCGGGCGGCTGCTCGTTCGTCGGCTGGCGCGCAGCCCCGTCGTCGGCGTCGTTCCTGCTGCTCGGAGCGGCGCTGCTCCTCCTCATCAGCCGCCGCAAGTCGCGCCCCTCCGCCACGTAGATCCCGCACAGCACGAGGAACGCCCCCGCGGTGCCACGCGGACCGGGCGCGGCCGACATCCCGTCGACCAGGAGCGCGAGCACGGTGGCCACGACAGGCTCGAGCGAGTAGATCACCGCCGCGGTCGCCGCCGACAGCCGCTGTAGCGCCCAGGTCTGCACCGCCATCACGACGACGACGCAGCCGATCGACATGTACGCCATCTGCCACAGCACGACGGACCCGTGCGGAAACGGCTGCGCCTCGAGCCGCACGAACGTGGGCTGCTCCGCCAGCGGCAGGCGTGTGCCGAGCGCGCGCGCCACGAGCGCCGCGGTCACGAACATCACGGCCGCCACCGTCACCTGGATCATGGTGAGCGCCAGCGCATCGTGACGTGCCGCTCGACGTGCCGCCTCGGTGATGAAGATGGCGAACGCCAGCGCGCAGCCGATCGTGAGCAGGTCTCCGGGGTTGAGCTTTGCACCCGCGGGCGGCCACGTGAGCAGGCACAGCCCCGCAGAGGCGAGCGCGATCGCGACGCGCTGCGCACGCGTCGGCACGATGCGATACAGCGCGAGGCCCGCGAGCGCCGTCAGCGGCGTGTTCATCGACGTGATGAACGCGCTCTTCGCGGGCGTCGTGTAGAGCTGTCCGAAGACCTGGAGGAAGATCCCGATCGCGTTGACGCTGCCGAGGAGGAGACCATCGACGAGCAGGTGCGGCGTCCGGCGCAGCCCGCGCCACAGGACGAAGGGCACGAACACGAGCGCCGCTGCCCCGAAGCGTAGCGCGAGGTAGGCGAGCGGCGGCGCGACGTCGAGCAGCGACTTCGTGACGACGAACGTCGAGCCCCACAGCACCGTCGTGAGGAGCAGCACCACCCCGGCGGGCGGTGCCTTCACTTCGGCTTCACGAGCGCGGAGTCGTACGTGTCGCGACGGATGACGGCGGTGCGGGCGAGCTCGTCGGCGCGCTCGTTCTCGGGGACGCCCGAGTGTCCGGCGACCTTCACGAGCCGCATGTTCGGGTGCGCCTTCGCGATGGCGCGGATCTGCGCGACGAGCTCCTGGTTGGCCTTCGCCTTCCAGCCGAGGCCGAGCAGGCCGAGCGAGTACGACGAGTCGGAGTGCACGATGATGGTGCGATCCTCCGGCGACAGCTCGAGCGCGCGCTGGATGGCGACGAGCTCGGCGATGTTGTTCGTGCCGGTGCCCAGGTACTCGGAGCGCTCGCGGCGCTCCTTCGTGACGGGGTCCCACAGCACGACGCCGACGCCCATCGGGCCGGGGTTTCCGGTGCACGCACCGTCGGTGTACGCGATGATCGCATCGGCGGGCGCGGGCCCCTGACCGCTCACGGCACCATCGGTGATCCGACCGCGCGCGCCCTGCTTGGCGGCTGGGCCCGCGGCGGCCTTCTCGGCCTTCGTGGGGGCGGCGTCGCCCGGCGCGGCCTTCTCGTCGCTGATGAGGGTGCCGTCGACGTCGGGGGTGAGGTTGCCGAGGCCCGCCCGGTACACCTTGCCGCCCGCCTTGTAGATGACGTCGACGCGGCCGCCCTGCACCACGGGCTCGCCGCGCGCGTCCACACGCACGAGGATCTTCTCATTACGGAGTCGGAACGCTCGGAAGGGCACGCGGTGTGACGTTTGCCAGAGCCGGAGAGCATGCGCAAGCCGACCCCACCGGTGCTTGACTCGGCTGTGGGATCTCCCTATAAACGCGGCACTTTCCTTTGGGGGCCCTATGTCCGCGTCTCGTTTGAGCATCTTCTCCGTAGTCGGTGCGTCCGTTCTGAGCCTCGGGGCCTGCCACAAGGGCGGCTCCGCCAGCAAGGACGACCTCGCGCTCGTCCCCAGGGACGCGCAGATGGTCTTTGGTATCAACCTCTCCCGCATGCGCGGCACCGCGATGTGGAAGAAGATCATCGACCTCGGCATGGGCAACGACCGTGCGAAGAAGGACTACGAAGAGTTCGCCGCGAACTGCATCGACCTCAACGGCAACGCCGGTCCTGAGTCGATGTTCATCGCGCTCCCGAACAACACCTCGGGCGCGAAGGACTTCGACGTCGTCATCCGCCTCAAGGATGCCGTCGACGAGGCGCGCACCTCGAAGTGCTTCACGTACATGGCGACGAAGAGCAACGACACCATCACCACCGTCGATTACGGTGGCAAGAAGCTCTACACCTCGGCGCGCGACAAGACGACGGCCTCGCTCCTCGACGGCAAGACCATCGTGGCGGGCTCGGACGCGTGGGTGAAGAAGACCATCGACATCGTCGCGGGCAAGGAGCCTGCGTCGGCCAAGCAGAACGAGGAGCTCGTTGCGCTCGTGAAGTCGGCCAAGACGTCGGAGGCCGTGTGGGGCGCCGCCATCGTGCCGCAGAGCGCACGCGACTCGTTCAAGAACGATCCGAAGATGGCGCCGATGTCCTCGATGAAGTCCGTCGTCGGCATGATGGACTTCGCCTCCGGCCTCGTCGTCGACCTCAACATGGAGACGGGCAGCGCGGCCGATGCGACGGCCATCAACACGCAGGTGCAGGACCAGCTCGCCAACCTCAAGAAGATGCCGCAGGTCATGATGCTCGGCGTCGCCTCGTGGCTCGACGGCATCAAGACCGACTCGAAGGGTCAGACGTTCCACGTCGGCCTCAACTACACGCAGCCGCAGGTCGACGACATGGTCGCTCGCATCCAGGGCCTCGTGCGTAGCTTCGCAGGCGGTCTCGGTGGCATGGGCGGCGGCATGGGTAGCGGCGCCCCGATGGGTGGTCCCCCTCCCGGCATGGGTGGCAACCCGGCGATGGTC
>JBDTCO010000145.1:0-17953 GCA_039923495.1 Polyangia bacterium | reverse complement strand
GGGCCTTCGTGAAGGATCGCGCCCGCGACACGCGTCCGTTCGAGCGCGTGCTCGCGATGCTGGTCACACCGATCGAGCCGACGCCGCAGCTCGGCTGGTCGCTGCTCGAGGCCTGGATCGAGGGCCGCCTCGCGCACGAGCAGACGACGCTCGGCGCCGCCCTGCTGGCGCTGCGCGGCGCCGCACCGATGGGTCTCACGCTCGACTCGCCTTCCGGCCTCCTCGGCCTCAAGGCCATCGCGTCCGACACGTTGCTCGGTTGCGTCGAGGAGGCGCTCCTCTCCGCGCGATCCGACGACGAGGGGCGCTACGATCGGCTCGTGCGCGGAAAGCTCGCGCCACCGCCGCGCATCGGCGTGGGACTCGTGAAGTCCATCGACCGGACGCTGCGAGATGCGTCGCTGAGCGACGACGCGCTACGGCAGCGCCTCGCGGCGCAGCTACGCGCGTACGAGCTCGACGACGTCGACGTCCGCGCGTGGCGAACGGGCGAGCTCGCGGGGCACCTCGCGCTGCTGCAGCCGCGGCACGTCGAGCTTGCGGCCGGCAAGGAGGTGGGGCGCCTGCACGCGGACCTCGTCGGCCAGGCGATCGCGGAGATGCAGCGCGCGCTGTTCGGCGAGGCCGGCTGTCTCGAGCTCTCCGCCGCGTCCCAGCCGCTCGGGCTTTCGCTCGAGGTGACGAAGCGACGCGCCCACGCCGCGATCGGGCTGACCGAGGGCGTGTGCGTGGCGACGGACGCGCAGCAGTGGGCGACGCCCGAGCTGCTGCAGCTCGCACTCTTCGGCGAGACGGGCATCTGCGAGGGCGGCGTGCACCTCATGCTGCTGCGCGAACACGATGCGCTCGTATGCGCCGCCTTCAACCCGACGACGTCGCTGCTGCTCGGCGCGCAACCCGACGCGGTGCTGTCCCTCATCCTCGAGCACGCGTGGCAGCTTGCGTGCGCGTGGGGCCTCGCAAGGGTGTGGGTGCCGACGAGCCCGGGCATCCACTCGAACCGGCACGCGATGCACGAGGCGCTCAGAGCCCGTCGCTGGCCGTCACGAACGATCCCGACGGTGCGCTTCAGCTCCTCGCCGTACGCCTACGCGTACGACGAGGTCTGGGAGGTCCCTCAGTAGCCTTTTCGCGCCTCGACGCGGTCACCGATGCGCGAGTCGACGGACGAGCGCGTCACGAGCCCGGTCGAGATGTGATCACGCGTATCGACGACGAGGATCTCGCCCACGATCTCGCGCGGGTACTTCGGATCGTCGATGGGCTTGGTGCCGAGCAGGCCCTGATAGCCATCGCCGCGTCGCGTGATGAAGAGGCGGTTGCCGAGCGTGATGCCCTCGGCCTTGCCGAGATCGACGAACGTCAGCTGATCCTTCGCGACGAGGTTGAGCGGACGCAGGTTCGTGAGGACGACGCCCTCGGCCTCGCGGTCGTTGCGCACCGGCTCGACGATCTTGAACTGACGACGTAGCGGGCCGATCTTGTAGCCGCGCTCGATCGGATCCGTGGCATCGACGATCTTGACGCGCGCCATCTTGCCATCGGTGACGGTGAGGACGTCGGCGTCGGAGAAGATCTGCACGAGCGCACCCACGGTCTTGTGCGTGACGGGGTGCTTCACCTCCTTCAGCACCTTGTAGATGGTGTAGCGCTCGCCCACGCGGAGCGGGTGATCCTTGTTGAGCTGCGCGTACGCCTCATCCAGCGTGCTGAGGAGGATCTTCTCCTCCTTCGAGCCGATGATCGTGGACGCGTGCTTCAGCTCCTCGGGCTCGATGAAGCCGGTCTGGCGCAGGAACACACCATCGGCCTTCATGGGTGCCGAGATGCGAGCCTGCGTCGGCGCGGCGTCCTGTGCGGTCGCAGGGCGCGGACTATCTTTGAGCAGGCGGATGACGTCGCCCGGATAGATCCAGTGCGGGTTCGTGATGGACGGGTTGAGTGCCCACAGCTTCGGCCACTCCCACGGGTTGCGGAAGTAGTAGCCCGAGATGTCCCACAGCGTGTCGCCACGACGAACGACGTGCGTCTCCGGCACCTGGTCCGTTTCGACGTGCGGCATCGACTCGCTGCGGTACGTCGCCGTCGGGACGTCGTAGATCTCGTAGGGTTTGCGATCGGTGTCGAACGCAGCAGGCTGCCCGCCGGGCGTGTTGCCGCCGCGACTCACGGTGCCGGTGCCTGCGTTTCCCGCCGCCGGCGCCGAACGCGGCACCGGCATGCCCGGATAGTAGACGCCCGAGAACCCCGCCGGTGCGGAAGGCGGCGCCGGCATGATGTCAGACCGGGTCTGTGCCTCGGCCACGCCTGTGCCGAGCAACATCGTGACGAGCAGAAATCGGTTCAACGCAGCGCCTCCGTCTTTGCCTTCGCAGGCGTCAGCTCGGCGAGCCGGAGCGCAGCGAGGCGCGAGGCTTCCGAGCGGGGGTACGTGGTGGGGATCTCGGCGAGCATGCGGCGACCTTCTGCCGACTGACCGCTCGCGATGAGGCTGTAGGCGAGCTTGAGCAGCGCATCCGGGGCCTTGTTGCCCGTGGGGTACTTCGCGACGGCTGTGCGGAACTCGGCGGCTGCCTCGGGGTAACGCTGCCTCGCGTAGAAGCATTCACCGAGCCAGTACTGCGCGTTGTCCGCGTAGTCGTGGTGCGGGAAGCGCTTCACGAAGGCACGCAGCTTGACCTCGGCCTGGTCGTAGTTTCCGGCCGTGACGTCGGCATAGGCGCTGCGATATGCGGTCAGCGGCTCCTCGTCGAGCGGCGCGCGCTCCGCCATCGGCGCGTGCTTCTGCGGCGCGCTCGCGGTGATCGGCGGCACCGGCGCGACACCGAGGCTGTCGCCCGACGGGAGCGCGTAGCTGACCGGGGTCGCGTTCGCGTGACCCTTGCGCCTCGGCTCGGGCGAAGACGTCATCGCCGGCGACGCGTTCGCGATGCTGCCCGACTCTCCAGATCCCGTGAGCACCGTGCGCACGTGCAGGGCATCGACCGACTGCGCGGCCCCCGTGAACTCCGGCTCCTCGGTGCGTGCAGGATCTTCGTCGCCAGCCGCGCTCGAGGCGGGCTCGACCACCGTTGGACGCAGCATCACGACTGGCAACCGTGGCGCGTGCGTGCTCTGCGCGGCGACCTTCTGGCTCTCGAGCTGATCGGTGAGCAGGAAGACGCGGTTCTCGAGGTCGTCGATGCGCTTGCGCGACTCGGCGTCCTTGCGCTGCGCCTCGGTCAGGCGGAGCTGGAGCTGCGCGAGCGACGACTCGGGCGGCGCATGCGCGCACCCCGCGCCAACGCACAGGAGAGCTGGAAGAAAGCACGCGAGGACGGATCTGAACATGCAGGATGCACGCTAAGCCCCCCGCTCGCGCCGAGCAAAAAAAGCACCCGGAGACCGCCAGCAGGAGCTTGTCGGACGTGCTCGCTCCGCGGGGCCGCGAGCCCGGGCTTTGACCCATCGCCTGTTGCCGGCCGCCTGCCTCCTGTTCTAGAAGCTGGATGTGATGACACGCTGGGTGCGCGTACCGGTCGCGGAGATCACGTACGTGAAGTCGATCTACGAGGCATACGACGGGCTGTGCACGGTGACGTCGCCTTCTGCTGCGCGCGGTGAGCTCGTGCTGTCGATCGGCCCAGGGCAGGAGGCGCTCGCGGACGAGGTCGAGCGGCGCCTCGCGCGTGAGGCCGGGCTGCAGCGGATCGTTAGCCGAGGACCGTGACGACGACCTGGCGCGTGTGCGACGCGCGTCGGTGCTCGAAGAGGTAGAGGGCCTGCCACGTGCCGAGCAGCAGCCTGCCCTGCTCGACCGGGATCGTCTCCGAGATGGGCGTCACGGCGGCTCGCAGGTGGGCGGGCATATCGTCGCGACCCTCGGCGTCGTGCGCGTACACGCTGCTCTCCGGTGCGATGCGCGCGAGCCACGCCTCGAGATCGCGCAGCACGTCGGGGTCTGCGTTCTCCGTGACGAGCAGAGACGCGCTCGTGTGCTTCACGAACACCGAGCACAGGCCCGTTACGACGTGCGACTCGCCGACGGTTCGCTGGACCGCACTCGTGATGTCGTGGAGCCCCGGCCCGCGCGACGCAATGGAGAGCGTCTGGCGGTACACGGCCACGACTAGTTGATGGGACCGACCGGGGCGCAGGTGGAGACGCCGGCGCCGACGATGATCTTGCCCGTATCGGAGAGCGCGGTGGTGAGCGCACCCGTCGTGCCGTCGACCTTGTAGACCGACGTGGAGGCGTCGTTCGCCTTCTGCAGGAAGACGTAGAAGTTGCCGCCCCAGAACGCAAAGGCCCACGCGGCCGGCGTGCCGCTCAGCGCGCCCAGCTGGTAGACGGTGCCGTCGGCGCCCGTCGCCTTGTCGAGCTGCGCGACGCGCGGCGTGACGCTGTCGCTCGGGAAGAAGCCCCACAGCTCGCCCTTGCCGGTCCCCGTGAGCTCGGGCCACCCCTGGACGCTGCCGATCGCCGTGGCCGAGAGCGCGGGCACGGTCATCGTCGCGAACTTCGCCGTCCCGCCGGTGCCGGCGTTGCTGGCGCTGCCACCTGCGATGTAGAGCGTCTCGTCGGTGGAGCCGGACGAATCGGACGCGAAGCCCATGCCGAAGTTCTCGAGACCAGCCTGGCCCACCTGGTGCGACGTCGCAGTGCAGGACGCGTCCGTGGTGGAGACCTCGAACATCTCGCCGGAGTTGTAGAGCACCCACGCGTTGGCGCTACGATCGACGCTCATGGAAAATGGCGTGGCGCCGAACTGTGCGGGACAGTTGAGCGTACCCACCTGCGTGAACTTGAGCGTGGGGACATCGAAGCTGTAGAGGGTGGAGTCCTGGTCGACGACGTAGACGAGCTTGGCCGAGTCGGAGCAGCCATCCGTCACGATCATCCCACCATCGGCGTTCGTGGTCGCGAAGTCGCTGGTGTTCGAGGTAAAGCCGTCGTTGTTGCCGCCGCGACCGTGACCGCGGCCGCTGTTGCAACCGCCCGCAAGAAACCCTGCGCCGACGATGAAGGAGGCGGCGGCCAGACCGAGCTTCGTGTTCATACTCCATCAATAGAAGAAGCCGACTGAGACTGTCAATCGCCGTCCGCCGTGTTACAGGAGCGACCAGCCGTGAAGCCCAACCGCGCCTACTACGACGAATTCGCCGCCCGCTACGACGACGCGCGCCATGCGGGATACCACGCCCTCATCGACCGCCTCGAGGTCGACCTCGTCCGTCGCTATGGCACCGACGCGCGCGTGCTCGAGGCCGGCTGTGGCACGGGCCTCATCCTCGCGCGCGTCGCCGAGTTTGCGTCGAGCGCCGTCGGCATCGACCTCTCGCCGGGCATGCTGCAGAAGGCGCACGAGCGTGGCCTCCGCGTGGCCAACGCGTCCATCACGGAGCTGCCGTTCGCGGACGCTTCCTTCGATGTGGCGTACTCGTTCAAGGTGCTCGCGCACATCGAGGCCATCGGCAAGGCGCTCTCCGAGATGGCGCGCGTCGTGCGGCCCGGCGGCCACGTGCTCGCCGAGTTCTACAACACGCGGTCGCTCCGCTACCTCGTGAAGCAACTCAAGCCGGCGACCCCGATCTCGGACGCCACCACCGATGAGGCCGTGTACACGCGCTACGACTCCATCACCGACATCCAGCGCTACCTGCCGCCGGATCTCGAGCTCGTCGATCAGCGCGGCGTGCGCATCTTCACGCCCGTCTCGCACGTGCACAACCTGCCGTTCATCGGACCGCTCATGGGCATGCTCGAGACGCGCGCGGCCGATGCGCCGATCCTGAGCGGCCTCGGTGGTTTCTTGATCGTCGTGCTCCGCAAGAAGCTCTGATGGCCGCGATCCTCGTCGTCGACGATGAGCGATCCATGCGCGACTTCCTGCGCATCGCCCTCAAGCGCGCGGGACACGAAGTGGAGGTCGCGGGCAGTCCAGCGGAGGCGAAGACGGCGTTCGTCGCGCGTGACTTCGATCTCCTCATCACCGACCTCATGATGCCGGGCGGCTCGGGCCTCGACGTGCTCCGCGACGTCAAGGAGCACCGCCCCGAGACGCAGGTGCTCGTCATCACCGCGTTCGCCACGCCCGAGACGGCGATCGCCGCCATGAAGCAGGGCGCGTACGACTACCTGCTCAAGCCATTCAAGGTCGACGAGGTGCAGCTCGTCGTCGAGCGCGCGCTCGAGCGCCGCACGCTCATCCAGCAGAACCGCGAGCTGCGCGAGGAGCTCGGCGGGCGCTTCCGGCTCGATCGCCTCGTCGGCAAGTCGGCGGCGATGGAGCGCGTGTTCGACCTCGTGAAGAAGGTGGCACCGACCCGCACCACGGTGCTCGTGTCGGGTGAGTCGGGCACGGGCAAGGAGCTCGTCGCGCGCGCGCTGCATCACCTGTCGCCGCGGCAGCGCGGGCCGTTCATCGCGATCAACTGCGGCGCGATCCCCGACACGCTCCTCGAGTCGGAGCTGTTCGGCCACGTGCGCGGAGCGTTCACCGGCGCGCACGCCGACAAGGAAGGGCTCTTCGCCGCGGCCGACGGCGGCACGCTGTTCCTCGACGAGATCGGCGAGGTCTCCACCGCGATGCAGGTCCGCCTCCTGCGCGTCCTGCAAGAACGCAAGGTGAAGAAGGTCGGCGGCAACACCGAGAGCGAGGTCGACGTGCGCGTCGTGGCCGCGTCCAACCGCGACCTCGAGACCGAGGTCGCACGCGGCGCGTTTCGCCAGGACCTCTACTATCGCCTCAACGTCATCGAGGTGACCCTGCCACCCCTGCGCGCACGCCGCGACGACATCCCGCTGCTCGCCGAGCACTTCCTCAAGAAGCACGCGGCCGCGGTCGGTCGCGGGATCGGCGGCTTCGCGAGCGAGGCCATCGCAGCGCTCTGCGACTACGACTTTCCCGGCAACGTCCGCGAGCTCGAGAACCTCGTCGAGCGCGGCGTGACGCTCGAGACCAGCGATCGCATCACACGCGCGTCGCTCGGCGAGCTCACCCCGCACAAGAAGGCGCCGGTCGCCACGGAGGCCTCCGCCCTGCCGAGCGATGGCGTCGATCTCGATCGCCTCGTGGCAGAGTTCGAGCGCGACTACCTCGAGCGCGCGCTCGGTCAGACCTCGTCGCGCAAGCAGGCCGCACGCCTGCTCGGCATCTCGTTCCGCTCGCTGCGCTATCGCCTGCAGAAGCTCGGCCTCGCGGGCGATGCCGATGCGGACGAACCCGAGCCCTCGCCAGACGACAAGTAGGGTGATTCACCTACACGCGATTCTCCAGCAGATCGAGGCGAGCCGCGTTTCGGTCTGCGAGTGACGAAAAACGTCACCCGGGCCCATTTTGGGTCGCCGGATCGCCAGGCTGATGACGCCGAAATGTGGCTGTCCGCACGCAACCCCTCTACGCTGCTGGAACTCGCTGTTTTCGCGAGGCTCCACGAGAGAGGGCACGGACAGTGCAGCGACCCAGAGACGGAATGCGAAGCCGGGGTTTTACTCTCATCGAGCTCATGATCGCGGTCGCGATCATCTCGGTGCTGACGACGCTCGCGGTCATCTCCTTCAAGCGCGTCAGCTCACGGGCACGCTCGGCGGAGGTCTACGGCATGCTCGGCGAGCTCCGCACCAAGGAAGAGGCGTATCGCGCGGAGTACTCCGTGTACTGCAACACGCAGTCGACGTGCGCCACGACCGCGTCCGAGTCCACGTTCTACCCCGCGCTGGTCACGCAGGAGCCGAAGCTCAAGCCGGTGAGCTCGGCCACGTGGCCCGCCGCGTGGACAGCGCTCGGCATCAGCACCAGCAAGTCGGCGCTGTACTGCGGCTATGTGGTCGTCGCGGGCTGTGGCTCGGCCAGCGGCGCCTCGTGCGCGGGGTTCACCGCCGGCGCGAACGGCGCCGCGCTCTTCGGCGGCACGCAGCCCACGGGCGCGTGGTGGTACGCGACGGGGACGTGCGACCAGGACGGCGTCCCCGGTACGAACACGATCTACGAAACACCCATGAACACGGCAACCGTGACCGTGCTCAATGAGGGCCAGTAAGGCCCACCACCCCAATTGCCCGCGCACCGCGTGAGCAAGCAAAATAGGAGAGTCCATGTTGAAGAAGCTGCGTAGCGCTGGTGCAAGAGGCTTTACCCTCATCGAGCTCATGATCGTCGTCGCGATCATCGGCATCCTCGCGGCTGTCGCGATCCCGGCGTTCATGAAGTACATCCGTCGCTCGAAGACGGTCGAAGCGACGATGAACGTCCGCAAGCTGTTCGACTCGTCCGTCGCCTACTACGAGGCCGAGCACGCGAGCTCCAACGGGTCGATCATCGCCCGCCAGTTCCCGCTGTCGGTCGCCTGGTCGCCCGCGCAGGGCACCTGCGCCACCTCCACGGGCGGCAAGTGCAACCCGGCGACGAACGCCTCGGTGTGGCGTAACGCGACGTGGACGGCGCTGAACTTCTCGGTCGATGACCCGTTCTACTTCTCGTACCAGTACACCTCGGGCGGCTCGGATGCCACGTCGACGTTCTACGCGTGGGCCTCGGGCGATCTCGACAAGGACGGCACGTACTCGTACTTCAACCGCTCGGGCTCGATCACGGCCGAGGGTAACGTCACGGGCGGCGCCGGCCTCTACTCGGTCAACGAGATCGAGTAACTCTGTAGCTCTGTAGGTCTGTCAATTCGACGGCGGCGCCCGGCTTCGGCCAGCGCCGCCGTTTTTATTTGCACCATGGACTCGACGTCACGGGTGGCGCAAAGCTCCACTCCGTCGATGCGCTCGCGTAACATGGAACCGTCGTGAAGCGCAGCCTCGCCATCCTCTCGCTCTGCCTTTCGGTCGCGACCGCGACCGCGGGCCACCTCCTCGCTGCCGGCGAGCGCGCCAAGATCCCGCCCGAGGACGACATCCTCTTCGTCCCGAGCGCGGAGGCGCTGCGCTTCCTGTCGCTCGGCCAGCGCGAGCTGCTCGCCGATCTCGTCTACCTCCGCGCCGTCATCTACTTCGGCAACGCGACGCTGGTGACGAAGAACTTCGACGCGCTCGTCCCGATGATCGAGTCCGCCATCGAGCTCGACCCGCACTGGAAGACGCCCTACCGATGGGGCGGCACCGCGACGATGTACAACGGCATGCCGATCACCGAGGTCGGCATCCTCGAGTCCAACCGCTTCCTGCGCGACGGCATCGCGCACTTCCCCGACGACTGGGAGATGCCGTTCATGCTCGGCTGCAACCTGCTCTTCGAGATGCACCCGACCGATCCCGCCGAGAAGCAGAAGCTCACCGCCGAGGGCGCGAGCTACATCCAGCGCGCGTCGCTCGTGGCGGGTGCGCCGCCGTGGACCGCGCTGCTCGCCGCCACGATCCTCCGCAAGGAGGGGCGGCAGGACGCAGCGCTCCGGCACCTCGAGCAGGTGTACTACTCCACCACCGACGAAGAGACGCGCAAGGAGGTCCGCAACCGCCTCATCTCGCTGAAGACGAGCATCGACTTCGAGCGCGAGACGAAGGAGCGCACCGCCTTTCAGCAGCGCTGGCACGACACGCTGCCGTTTGTCTCGGAGACGATGTTCGTCATCCTCGGCACACCGTCCGCGACGCGCCTCGACTGGCCGTCGGTCTCGCCACTCAAACTCTAGTCGGCGAGCGCCGCGCACGGCGCGCGGTCGGGTGCGAGGGCGAGGCAGCGCTTCGCCGCGTCGTTCGCGCCGGCGTCGAGGTGCTCGTGTCTCGCGCACTCGGCAGCGTGCTGCCACAAGATGGGATCGTTGCCGGCCTCGCGCGCGAGCCCTACGTAGAGGTCGTAGGCCTCACGCACCCGGCCTCGCGAGACGGCGATGAGCGCGCGCGTGCGACGGAGCTGGCGGTCGTTGCCGTGGTGCGTGCGCGCGAGCTCGAGGTCGCGCTCGGCCGCGTCCAGATCGCCGCGCCCTCGCTCGAGCGATGCCCGCTGCAGGTACGCGCCGCCGAGCTCGGGGTCGAAGTGAAGTGCGAGGTCGGTGGCCTTCTCGGCGTTCGCGAGGTCGGCCGTCGCCTCGAACGCACCGGCGAGGTGCACGTAGAGCCTCGGATCGCGACGACCGAGGGCCTCGGCGCGCTGCAGATGCTCGAGCGCGCGCACGAACTCACCCCGCTTGAGCAGGTCGAGCCCGAGGTTGTGCTGCGACAGGCCCGAGTCCGGGACCTCCTCGACACCGAACGCGAACAGGCTCTCGTCGTTCCGGAAGCGGCGCGCCTCGAGGGACGTCGCGCCGAGGTACACGAGGGCCACGACGACCGCGACCCCGACCTCGAGCCGTCGCGCGCGCTCCGGCAGGAAGCTCAGCGCGGCCGCCACGGCAAGCGCGAGCCCCACCGACGGCAGCAAGAGGAAGCGATCGGCGAGCAGCGTCCACAGCGGCACGAAATGGAGCACGGGGACGAGCGCGATGACGAAGAACCACACGCCCCAGCGCAGGCCGCCGCGCGCCCGGAAGCTCGCAGCAACGAACAGCGGCAGGAACACGAGCATCGCGAGCATCGACGGCAGCCGCGTGGGACCGTGCATGCCGTAGTCGGGCGCGTGACCCAGCGGAGAGAACGCGAGCCGCACGTACTGCCCGAGCAACCACGGCGCATCGAGGATGGCGCGCACGGTCTCGCCCGCGTGTACGTCGTCCTGGCCCACGCGGCCGAGGAGCTTCGTGCGCACCGCGAGGTACGCGAACGCGACGAGCGCGTGCAGGCCGACCAGCACGATCGTGCGGCGCCTCCACAGCAGCGCCGGTCGCTGCGACACGACGTAGGCGGGCAGCAGCAGCAGCGTCGTGATTCCCATCTCCTTCACGAGCAACCCGACCGCGCAGCACGCGAGCGCGGCGACCAGGCGCCAGACGCTCGCCGCGTCGACGACGCGCAGCGCGAAGAGGAGCCCGACGAGCTGCAGATCGAACGACAGCAGATCGCCGAACGCGGACGCATACAGCACGTCCTCCGCGTGCACGGGCAGGAGCAACCACGCCACCGCACCGAGCAGCGCCGCCAGATCGTCGGTCACGATGCGCCGTAGCAGCACGAGCACGAGCACTCCGCCGACCAGGTACAGCAGCAGGTTCACGCCGTGGAAGACGCGCGTGCGGTGCTTTGGAGTGGCGTCCGACATGCGCCACACGGCGCGCATCGCGACACCGCGCAGAGGCCGCCAGATGCGCGTGTTGTAGTCGGCGCGAGTCGATGTCGTCTCGCGATCGGTGAACCACCGCGACAGCGGCACGCCGCTGGTGACCGCAGGGTTGTCGGAGATCTGGACGAAGTCGTCCCAGATGAAGTCGTTGTCGAGCCATGGCGCGTACACCGCCGCGCTCGCGATGAGCGCGACGACGAACGAAACCAGCAACCAGCGCGGCGTGGACCGCACCCTCAGTCGTCGCTTTGCTGCGTGTCCTTCGGACGGAAGTCCTTCACGACCGTCTCGGTCGCGCCCGCGTGGATCTCGACGGAGAACGTCTCACGCACGCCGAACTGCGGGTTGGCGAGCTGCACGCGGTGACTACCGGCCGGGAGCTTGAGCTGCGTCTGCGGCGTGTGGAGCCCGCTGTCCTTGCCGTCGATCGTGATGTTGGTCCACGGCTTCGAGTTGATGCGCAGGTAGCCTTCGCCGCCGGCGGTCGGGCGCTCGACGGGGGGACGCGACGGCGTGACGGGATCCGCCTCGTCGGAAGCGGGCGTGACGTGACGCCGCGTCAGCACCTTCGGGGTGGGACGCTCGTGCGGCGTGCCCTCCTCCAACGCGACGTGATGCGGCGTCGGCGGCTCGAGCGGGTCGACATGCGTCGGCGTGGGCGGCACCGGAGCGAGGTTGCTCGGCGACGAGGGGAACACGGGGTGCAGGTCGGCCATCTTGCCGGCCTCGAGCGTGACGTCCTCGCTCCACGAGCCGTACGCGCCACGAACCTCGATCTTGTGCTTGCCCGGCATCACCGACTGCACCTGCAGTGGCGTCTGGCCGTCGAGCTGCTTGCCATCGAGGAACACCTGCGCACCGATCGGCTCCGACAGCTTGAAGCCCGTGCCCGACGTGAGCGGCTCGAGCACGAAGTTGCGCCGCACGGCCTCGCGCGAGCGCACGTCCACCTGCTCCGAATGCGGGACGTAGCCGTCGCGCTGCACGGTGACGGCGTACGACCCTGGCTTCTCCTCGATGGTGGACGGCGTGTCCTCGGCGATGCGCGCGTTGTCGATGAGGATCTGCGCGCCCGGCGGCTCCGTCGTGATGTGGATGGAGCCGGGACGACCGGCGAGCCAGAGGAACGAACCGATGCCGAACGCGAACAGCAGCGCGACGGCACCGATACCCGCCGCCATCATCGTCGTGGACGGACCCTTGCGCGCGCGCGGCGGACGGTGCTGCGCGAGCGGGCGCGCGGCCTCGGGTGCCGTGCGGGACGCGTCGATGCGGATGCCGCGCGCGGGCGTGGGACGGGACGGCACGGGCGCTCCGTCGGCCGACAGCTCGACCTTCGAGAGATCGGGCCGCGAGGTCTCCGAGATCGGCGCGGCCTCCGGCTTGTCGTCGTAAATGTTGGTGGCGAGCTCCTCGTCGTCCCAGTTGAGGTCGGCGGCGTGCTGGCCGTTGCGCGCAGGCTTCGGCGCGCCGTTGACGTGGCCGTTGTTGCCAGCGGGCGTCTTCGCCTCGACGCGCGGCGGGCCCGGCTGAGGATCGACGCGCCTGACCTCGTTGGTCGGCATCTCCGTCGCCGGGATGGCCGCGTGCTGACCCGACGCGCGCGGCGGCACGGGCGGCGGTGCCGACGAGACCGCGGCCATTGCGCCGGTGCGACGCGACGTCGCCACGGGCGTCTCCGGCGACGGCTGCATGATGGCAGGCAGGCGCTGGTACGACTCGAGCTTCGCCTGCTCGGCGCGGATGTCGTCGTCGTACACGCGCTTCATCCACCCGCCGAGATCCTTGCGCGAGAAGAACTCACCGGCGGTGTACATGAACGCCTGTAGATCGTCGTGCATGTCGATCGCGTTCTGGTAGCGATCCTCGACGTCCTTCGCGAGGGCCTTCAAGCAGATGCGCTCGAGCTCCTCCGGGATGCGGCGGTTGTACGTCGACGGCGGCAGGATCTCTACGTTACGGACCTTCTCCAGCGTCGAGAAGTCGCTCTCGCCGATGAAGAGGCGCTCGGCCGTGAGCATCTCGTAGAGGCAGATCCCGAGCGAGAAGATGTCGGAGCGACGATCGAGCGGGAGGCCGCGGACCTGCTCGGGCGACATGTACCCGAACTTGCCCTTCAAGATGCCCTGCTGCGTCTTGCTCACCTTGCCGGCCGCCTTCGCGATGCCGAAGTCGATGAGCTTCACCTCACCCTCGTAGGAGATGAGGATGTTCTGCGGAGACACGTCGCGATGGACGAGGTGAATCTCCTGCCCGTTCTGATCCTTCTTGTTGTGCGCGTAGTCGAGGCCTTCGCAGGCCTTCATCATGATGAAGCACGCCTGGCCGATGGGCATCGCCGGCGAGCCCTCGTTGATGCCCGGCTTGGACTTGCACAGGTCGTACATCGCGCGAAGGTCTTTGCCCTGCACGAACTCGAGCGCGATGAAGAACGCGTCGTCCGCCTTGCCGAGGTCGAAGATCTGGCAGATGTTCGCGTGGTTCAGCTGAACCGCGATCTTCGCCTCGTCGATGAACATCGTGATGAACTCTTCGTCCTCCGCGATGTTCGGGAGGATGCGCTTCACCGCGACGAGACGCTCGAAGCCCTCGACGCCGAAGGCCTTCGCCTTGAAGACCTCCGCCATGCCGCCGACGTTGATGCGGTCGAGCAGCAGGTATTTGCCGAACTGAACGGGCTTCTTCAACTTCCCAAACCTCTCCGCCGCGTCGCTAACGCGTGAGTCTGTCTAGCATATTCGGCACCGCCGAAGAGGCAATTTGTACAACGCACGAGCGCCCGGAAAGGATCTCCCGGGCGCTCCTGACTACACGAGTAGTTATGCAAGGAGTTATGCAAGGAGTTACATAACTGCTCGCAGCGACTACTCCTCGATCCAGACGCGCTTCATCTCGTCGCCGCCCTGGATCTTGTCCACGATCTCGATGCCGGAGATGACCTTGCCGAAGACCGTGTGCTTGCGGTCGAGGTGCGGCTGCGGCGCGTGGCAGATGAAGAACTGCGAGCCGCCCGAGTCCGGTGCGGCCGTCTTGGCCATCGAGAGCGAGCCGCGCTCGTGCTTCTGCTTGGCGCCCTTGACCTCGTCCTTGATCGTGAAGCCCGGGCCCGACGTGCCCCAGCGACCCTTCTCGTCGAGATGACGCGAGAGCGGATCGCCGCCCTGCACCATGAAGTCGGGGATGACGCGGTGGAAGCGCAGCCCGTCGTAGTAGGCCTTCGTCTCCTTCTTGCCGGTCTTCGGGTCGGTCCACTCCTTGGTGCCCTTGGCGAGCTCGACGAAGTTCGCGACCGTACCCGGTGCGTCCTCTTCGAAGAGCTCGAGGACGATCTCGCCCTTGTCGGTCTCGATGTGTGCCTTCTTCATGTGGAGCTCCTGTGTGAGTGAGGTGGGCAGACTATCTGCGGGCGCGGCCCGGGCGATAGTCGGATTCTTCGGGAGGTGGTTCCTCGGGAAGCGCGCCATTTCGATGCAGCGCTTCCTTGAGCAGCGTCACGGCGCGCGCGTGGAGCCGCGAGGCCCACGACTTCGAGAGTCCTAGCTCCGCGCCGGCGTCGAGCAGCGAGCGATCCTCGAAGTAGTAGAGCTCGAGCAGCCGACGCTCCTTCTCGGGCAGGCTCGCGAGCGCCTCGCGCACGACGTGGCGCTGCTGCTCCTCCTCGACGAGCTGCGACGACAGCGGCGCACCATCGACCGGCTCCTCGGTGAGCGAGTCGAGCGCCATGACGAAGATAGTCGCGAGGCCACCGAGGGCATCGGCGATCGACCGGACGTCGTCTTCCAGCGTGTCCTGTCCGTCGCTGCTGCCGGACTCTCGGTCCGAGACGTTCTGCAGGTACGCGTTGGCGCGCTCCTCGGCGCGGTGCTTCGCGTACTCACCACGCGGGAGCCAGCCCATGCCGCGCAGCCCGTCGTAGATCGCGCCGCGGATGCGGTAATAGCTGAACGTCGAGAAGGCGGTGCCGTGCACCGGATCATAGCGATCGGCCGCCTCGATGAGGCCCTGCGTGCCGTACCCGACGAGGTCATCGAAGTCGATCTCGCGCGGGAGCTGCTCCTTCACCTTGGCGGCGATCGAGCGCACGAAGGCGATGTGCCCCTCGACGAGGCGTTGACGCTCCGCAGGGCTGTTGGGCACGCGCCGTCAACGTAGCCGAAAGTCGACAACCCGCACAAGCCCGCGGGCGCGACCAATCGTGCGCAGCGAGCGCATCGACGGTGCTAAAACGCCGGGCATGGGGAACGCCGAGAGTTTCGGATGCGTCGAGGTCACCCGCGTCGAGAAGCGCTACGGAGACGTCCCGGTGCTGCGCGGTGTGTCGCTGGCCGTCGCCGAGGGAGAGCTCGTGGCGATCACGGGGCGCTCGGGCTCGGGCAAGTCCACCCTGCTCCAGCTCATGGGCGGGCTCGATCGGAACTTCACCGGCACGATCCGCATCGGTGGCACGACACTGTCCGAACTCGACGATCGTGGCCTCGCCCGGCTGCGCGCGAGCCAGCTCGGCTTCGTGTTCCAGGCGTTCCATTTGCTCGACCACCTCACCGTGCGCGAGAACGTGCGGCTGCCGGCCTACTTCGCGGGCTCGCAGGCGACGCTCGACGACGCCGGGCGTGTCGCCGCCGACGAGGCGCTCGCCAGGGTCGAGATGACGCGCTTCGCCGACGCCCATCCCTCCGCGCTCTCGGGAGGCCAGCGCCAGCGCGTCGCCATCGCGCGCGCGCTGCACGGACGACCGAAGCTCCTGCTGTGCGACGAGCCCACCGGCAACCTCGATGCCGAGACCGGCGACGCCGTCATCTCGCTGTTCTCGGAGCTCAACAAGGCGGGCATGACCATCGTCATCGTCACGCACGAGGAGCGCGTCGCTCGCGTCGCCTCTCGTGTCGTCCATCTCGCCGACGGCGTCGTGGAGGCTGCGTGAGCCTCTCTGCGCTCCTCGGCCTCCTGCGCCTGCAGCTCAGGCGTGGCCGGCGCAGCTTCGTCTTGTCGGCCGCAGGCGTCGCCATCGGCATCGCGTCGCTGTGCTTCTTCCTCGCGCTGTCGCACGGCGTGCAGGGCGTGGTCCTCGGCAAGGTGTTCCCGGTGGGTCAGCTCGAGATCGTACCCCGCAAGGCGAGCGTCGGCCCGCTCGGCCTCGGCGGCCTGGGTGGCTTCGGCGGTCCGACGCCGCTCGACGATCGCTTCGTCGACGCGCTCCGCCAGCGCACCGAGGTGAAGAGCGTCTTCCGGCGCATGAAGCTCGCGTTCCCCGCGCGCGCCTGGGGCGGCCAGCAGCTCATCGGTCGCGAGGTGCACGCGGAGCTGATCGCCGAGGGCCTCGACCCTTCGGCGACGGCGGGTGAGGACTTCGGACCCATCCCGTTCGCGGGTCCTGGTGGCTCGCAGAAGACGTGCAACGCGGACACCGAGTGCGCCGCGCCCGAGTACTGCCCGTGGGACACGCACCGGTGCGAGACGCCGGTACCGGTCGTCATCTCGCCGTTCCTCGTCGAGATCTACAACTCGACGATCGCGAAGAGCCACAACCTGCCGCAGCTCGGACCCGCCCTGCTCGCTCGCTTCCGCGGCCTGGAGTTCACCGCAGAGCTGGGGCGCTCGTTCCTCGGTAATGGGCCAGGTGGAGGCGCAGGTCTGCTCGGCGCAGCGATGGGCGGCGCAGGCCCGATGAAGGCCGAGCCGCACCAGCGGCGCATGATGCTCGTCGGCACGAGCCGCGCGTCGTCACCGCTCGCGCTGTCGGTCCCCATCGAGTACGTGCGAAGGTGGAACCAGCAGTACGTCGGCTCGGCGAGCGAGCTCTCGTCGGTGGTCGCGATCCTGAAGGACGGCGCGCGGACGGCAGGCGTCGCAGCGTTCGTTCGCGATCGCGGCTACGACCTCGCGGACTCGGGCGCCGAGCAGGCCGGACTCGCCATCACCCTCATGACCGCGCTCTTTGCGCTCGTGTCGCTCGCGATCCTGCTCGTCGCGACGATGAACATCGCCCACAGCTTCCTGCGTGCCGTCGCAGAGCGTCGGCGCGAGCTCGGCCTGTTGCGCGCGCTCGGTGCCACGCAGCGCGATCTCGCGTCGCTCTTGCTCGCCGAGGCCGCGGTGCTCGGCGTGTGCGGCGGCCTCGCGGGGCTCGTCGGCGCGCGGCTCGCCGCAGTCATCGTCGACGTGTGCGCGCGGCGCTTCGTGCCGGACTTCCCGTTCAAGCCCGAGAGCTTCTTCGCGTTCGACTGGAGCGTCGTCGCAGTAGGCCTCGGCGCGTCGATCCTCGCTTGCCTCGTCGGCGCGCTGCTCCCCGCGCGAATGGCCGCCCGCGTGGACCCTGCTGCCGCGCTCTCCGGGAGCTGAGAGACCGCTACGGCGTCGGCTCGGCGTTGCCGCGGTGGCAGGTGTTGCAGCTCACTTGGTGCTTCTCGGCGCCGGGCCAGCCCTTCATCCACTTCGCGTTGATCTCGTCCGTCATCTTCATCATCTGACGAGCGATCTTCTTGTGCTCGGTGTCGGCGGCCATGTCCGGCACGTCGTGGCAGAAGTCGCACTCGACGCCGAGCGCCTTCGCCTGCGTCTTCATGATCGCCTTGATCTGGTCCTTGGTCGTGGCCTTGGGCAGGACCTGGAGATTCTTGAGCGGCGCTGCATCAGCGAGCGCGCGGCTCGACGAGAGCACCACCCCGAGCCCGAGTCCCAGGCCGAGGGCGAGGACAGCGCGAGGAGCGAACCTGAACGGACGTAGGGTGGACGTCATGCGATCGCTTTTACCACAGCGGGTGTATCGTGAAAGCATGGCGCGTCTGCACCACCTTGCGCTGCTCGTGCCCCTTT
>JBDTCO010000144.1:0-29875 GCA_039923495.1 Polyangia bacterium | reverse complement strand
TGTGCGGATTGAGCGCGCGCTGATGGTGCTGGCGCTCTCGCTTGCCGCGTGCGGAGGGAGCGCCGTCCCCCCGCAGGCCGATCTGGGAGATCCCGATCTGCTCCAGCCGCAATGCGGCGGACAGGCCGGCGATCAGCACAGCGTCGCGTTCGAATCGGGCGGTGAGACGCGCTACTACTTCCTGCACGTCCCCCCCGCATACTCATGCACCGACGCGTGGCCGCTGCTCGTCGACTTCCACGGCACCGGGAGCGGCGCTCCCACCGACCCGGTGGAGGAGTCGTGGGCCTTCGACGAGATGATCGCGGCGGCCGACGCCAAGGGCTTCATCGTCGTGCGTCCGCGCTCTCGTTTCCGCGAGATCGGTGGCATCGACATCTTTCAGTGGGACATCAACCCGGGTGACCAGGACAAGAACCGCACGTTTGCGACCGAGCTCGTCGCCGATCTGGAGACGCGCTACCACATCGATCCGCAGCGCGTGTACGCGGCGGGCTTCTCGAACGGACCGAGCCAGGCGCTCGAGTTCCTGCAGAACGATCCGCCGCTCGTGCACGGCTACATGGTGGTCGAAGGGGGACTCAACCGACTGCTCTCGACCACGAAGAAGCTCACGTCTGCCGATGGTCGGATCTACGTCACCGTTGGCTATCGCGACTACATCTGGGAGGCGGCGCGCACGCTGTGGAGCTTCCTCGGCTCCCACGGCTTTGACATGAGCAACCTGTGGCAGCGCGAGTCCGACACGGGTCACGAGCTGTACGGGTGGCACTACGACGAGGCCTTCGACTGGATGGACCGCGGCGTGCGCCCCGCCGCGGGCACGCTCGGTGCCGGCTGGCAGTCAGAGACGTTGCCCGATGCCGCGAGCATCACGGCGTTCGCGCTCGATCCCGCCGGCCTCGTGCATGCGACCGCGACGGGCGGCGTCTATCGCCGCGCGGCCGACGCCACGTGGACGCGCACCGCGACCTTGCCAGCGTCGACGCTGCCGAAGCACCTCGAGAGCCTCTGCTTCCTCGCCGATGGCACCGGGATCGCCGTCGGGGAAGCGGCCGCGTACACGACCCTCGATGGCACGAGCTGGTCGGTCGCAGGACCGGTCACGGAGACCCACGTGGACCAGGGCTTCGGTGGCGCCTACATCAACGCCGTCGCGTGCAGCGCCACGACCATCACCGGCGTGGGCCTGTGGACCGCGGAGTCCAGCGCCGACGGTGGCAAGACGTGGACGTCCGCGAGCGTGTCGGTCGACGCGCAGCACGACCAGGCCTTCGCGGTCGCGGTGCGACGCTCCGCGTCCGGGACGTGGATGGCGGCGGGCTACTACGACTACCTCGCGCGCTCCACCGACGGCGTCACGTTCACGCCGGTCGCGGGCACCTTCGCGCTGCAGTGGTGGAACGACATCGTCCCTGACGAGATGGGCGGCTGGTGGGCGGTCGGCGAGCAGGGCGGTGTCGAGCACAGCAGCGACGATGGAATGACGTTCGCGGGCGTCCCCATCCCGACCACCGAGGACCTCTATGCCGTCTCGTTCCACGATGCGAACACCGGCATCGTCGTCGGCTCGCACGGCGCAGCGTTCGTCACGCACGATGCCGGCGTGACGTGGAGCGATATCTCCACCGGGCTCGACGGCTACCTCGGCGCGGCCACGTGGCTCGACGCGAGCACCGTGCTGGTCGCCGGCGAGCGAGGGATCGTGCTGCGCAGGACGTTCTGAGCTCCCGGCGTCCTCAGCGCGGTGCGGCCTGCTCGGTGCGGTTGCGACCGAGGCGCTTGGCCTGGTAGCAGGCAGCGTCGGCGCGCTCGACGAGGGACTCGAGCCCCTCGATGCCCGTCCACTCCGCGACGCCGATGGAGACGGTCACACGGACCGGCGCGCCGCCGGGGAGCGTCAGCTTCGTGTCGGCGAGCGCGGCGCGGATGCGATCGAGCACCGTGGCGGCCTTGGCGAGGTCCGTCTCGGGCAAAAGGACCACGAACTCCTCGCCGCCCCAGCGCCCGATGAGGTCGCTCGCGCGCAGGAGGCGCTGCGCGAGCTCGACCACCTGCATGAGGGCGGCGTCTCCGGCGGCGTGGCCGTGCGCGTCGTTCACGAGCTTGAAGCGATCGATATCGAGCAGCGCCGCGGAGAAGTGACGACCGTAGCGACGCGCGCGGTCGAGCTCGTTCGCGCCGTGCTCGAGGAGGTCGCGTCGGTTGCTGATGCTCGTGAGCGGATCGCGCGTGGCCTGCTCGCGCAGTCGCGCCTCCGCTTGCTTCACGCTCGTGATGTCGTCGAAGGTCGCGAGGTAGCACTCGTGACCGTCGAACGAGATGCGCTGCGACGAGATGCGCGCCCAGAACTTCGTGCCGGCGCGGCTGCACAGCTCGGCCTCGACGCCCTCGACGTGGCCGGCGCGCGCACCGGCGAGGAACTCGGCCTGGCGCGCGGGATCGGCCCAGGCGTGCGCCGCGTCGAACGACTCCGTCTCGCCCGGTTCCACCGCGAACAGCTGCTCGGCGCGCGGATTCAAGAACAGCACGCGCTGATCCTCGAGGCGCTGCAGCACGAGCGCGACGGGCGTGACGGCGAGCAGCGCGCGCAGCTCGGCGGTGCGCTCGGCCACCTTGCGCTCGAGCTCGTCGCGCTCGGCACGGAGCGCGCGGTCCGCCTGGAGCCAGCCGTGCGCCTCGAGCACCTGCGCCACGAAGTCGGAGCAGGTGCCAGCGAGCAGCTCCTCCCAGAAGAGCCAGCGTCGTGGCGTCGCGACGTGCTCGTGACAGACCACCGCGACCAGCTTGCCGCGCACGAACACCGGCGCATCGAGGATCGCCGTGATGCCGAGCGGCTCGAGGTAGCTCTGCCTGAGCGCATCGGTGCGCGGATCGCAGCATGCGTCGTGCGCGACGATGGAGCGCTCCTCTGCGATCGCGCCGAAGTAGCGCGGGATGTCGGCCTGAAACAGCATCGCGCCGCTCTGGTGCTCGCCCGTCGATGCGTCGAACAGATCGATGCACTCGATGCGCGCGGGCTCCTCGCACAGCCGCCACACGCTCGCACGCTGACAGCGGAGCAGGCTCGTGGCGGTCTCGGTGAGCTGCTGCACGGCGCGCGCGAGATCGCCGTGGGCGAGCGCGTCGGAGTGCATGAGGTCGGTGAGCAGACGACGCTGCGTCTGCAGCCTCACCTCGACGCCGCGCGCGAGGCGCTCCTCGTCCTCGGCGCGAAGCGGCCGGTGCTCGCTCATTACTCGAGCACGCGCATCCCGGGTGCCTCACGACCCGTCGACGTGACGTACTCGTCGTACGAGCCGTTGTAGATGCGCGGCCCGGCGCTCGTCAGCTCGAGCACGCGCGTGGCGAGGAGACGCAGGAAGCCGCGGTCGTGGCTCACGAAGACGATGGTGCCCTCGTAGGCCTTGAGCGCCTTGACGAGCGCACCCTTGGTGACGAGGTCGAGGTGGTTGGTGGGCTCGTCGAGGACCAGGAGGTTCGGCGCGTCGAAGAGGATCTTCGCGAGCACGAGGCGCGACTTCTCGCCGCCCGACAGCACGCGGATGGGCTTGTCGGCGTCCTCGCCGATGAACTGGAACGCGCCGAGCAGGTTGCGCAGCGTGCCCATGTTCGCGAGCGGTGCGTGCTCCTGCATCTCCTCGATGACGGTGCGCTCGCCGGAGAGCTGCTCCATCTGGTGCTGCGCGAAGTAGCCCATCTGCACGGACGCACCGACGGTGATCTCGCCGGCGTCGGGCTTGATGGTGCCGGCCATGCCCTTGAGCAGCGTGGACTTGCCTGCGCCGTTCTCGCCCATGATCGCCCAGCGCTCGCCGCGACGCACGAGCATGTCGAGGCCGGCGTGCACGACCTTGTCGCCGTAGCGCTTCTGGAAGTTGACGACCTTGATGACGTCGTCGCCCGAGCGGTTCGGCGCGCGGAAGTCGAACTCCTTCTCGAAGAGGCGCTTCGGTGCCTGCACGCGCTCGATCTTGTCGAGCTTCTTGATGCGGCTCTGCACCTGCGACGCCTTGGCGGCCTGCGCGCGGAAGCGGTCGACGAAGCGCATCTCCTTGGCGAGCATCGCCTGCTGCCGGAGGTACGACGCCTCGCGACGCTCGGCCTCCTGCGCGCGCATGCGCTCGTAGAAGTCGTAGTCGCCGGTGTACGCGCGGACCTCGCCACCGTCGATCTCGACGATCTTCTTCACGACGCGGTTCATGACGTCGCGATCGTGGCAGGTCATGACGACGGAGCCCGGGTATGCGCGCAGGAACGACTCGAGCCAGATGATCGACTCGAGATCGAGGTAGTTGGTGGGCTCGTCGAGGAGCAGCGCGTCTGGGCGCTGCAGCAAGATCTTCGCGAGCGCCACGCGCATCTTCCAGCCGCCGGAGAGCGCGCCGACGTCGTTCACGATCTGCGTCTGCGTGAGGCCGAGGCCGGCGAGGATCTCCTGCGCGCGCGCCTCGAGCTCGTAGCCGCCGAGCTCCTGGTAGCGGGCCTGCACCTCGCCGAAGCGGTCCACCGTCTTCTCGAGATCCTCGCCGGTGGCCATCTTGGCCTCGAGGACTGCGAGCTCCTCACCGAGCTTGGCGACCTCGCCGGCGCCCGAGACGGTCTCGGACAGGACGCTGTGGCCCTGCATGTCGCCGGCGTCCTGGCGAAAGTAGCCGAGCGAGAGCTTCTTCGGCTTGTCGACCTGCCCGTCGTCGACGGTCTCCTCGCCGGTGATGAGCCGGAAGATGGTCGACTTACCCGTCCCGTTCGCACCGACGAGCCCGACCTTCTCCCCAGGGTTGATCTGGAAGCTGGCGTCGACGAAGAGGATCTGCGGACCGTACTGCTTGGTGACGTTCGTGAAAGAGATCATGAGCGACGGGCGTGGTAGCCCGAATTGGCCCGATTGTCGATGGTGCGAAGAATCGCGACCATTGCTGCCGATGAGCGTAACGAAGAAGCGCCGCTGACTCTGCTAAAAGGCCGCATGGCCAAGCCGTGCCTCCTGCTCCTCGTCCTCTTCGCCGCGTGTCACCGCGCGCACTCGCCGCTCCTCTACGTCAGCGACGAGGACAAGGGCGCCGTCGTCGTCGTCGATCCGGTGAGGGCCAAGGTGGTGCAGCGCATCCCCGTCGGGAAGCGACCGCGCGGCATCCAGGTCTCGCGAGACGGCAAGTCCGTCTATGTCGCGCTCTCCGGGTCGCCGCGTGGCGGTCCCAACGTCGACGAGTCGAAGCTACCGCCTGGTGATCGAAGCGCAGACGGCATCGGCGTCGTCGACGTTGCGTCGGGCAGGCTCGTGCGCACGATCGAGAGCGGGCAGGATCCCGAGGCCTTCGATCAGTCGCCCGATGGCAAGACGCTCTACGTCTCCAACGAGGAGACCGCCGAGCTGAGCTTCGTCGATGTCGCCTCCGGCAAGATCCGCGGCCGCGCCGCCGTCGGGCACGAGCCCGAGGGCGTCACCGTCAGTACCGACGGCTCCATCGTCCTCGTCACGTCCGAGGCCGACAGCGACGTGACCGTCGTCGACACGAGGACGCTCGCGGCCATCGCGCACGTGCCGACCGGGCCACGTCCCCGCTCCGTCGTCTTCTCGCGCGACGGCAAGACCTGCTACGCGATGGACGAGGCCGGCCACATGGTCACCGTCATCGACGCGGTCGCGTGGAAGGCTCTCGGCAACGTCGTGGTCAGCACCAACTCGCCGATGTTCATGGGCGCGCGTCCGATGGGCGGTGTGCTCTCGCTCGACGGCACGCAGCTCTACGTCTCGACCGGCCGCGGCGGCTCGCTCTCCATCATTGATCTCGCGACGCGCAAGCAGGTCCGTTCCATCGATGGCGTCGGCGACAGGCCGTGGGGCATCGCGCTGTCCGCCGACGGCAAGACCGTCTACACCGCCAACGGCACGTCACACGATCTCACCATGACCGACCTGCAGAGCGGCAACGTCGTGCATCGCGTCGCGCTCGGCGGGTTACCCTGGGGCGTCGCGCTCTCGAAGTAGGAGCTTTAGCGGCAGGCGCCTGCCAGCGCTACAGGCCGTTGGGCGACCACGAGCAGAGGTGCCCGAGCGCAGCGACGACGATGCGGCCCTTGACGGCGATCGGGAAGCTCATGCTGAAGATGCTGTCGCAGGTGGAGCCTGCGGTCGTGACGACCTTCGCGCCCGTGTCGCCGTCGACGCCCGTCAGTTGACCGCCGTCCAGGAACCACACCATGGCGTCGGCGCTGGCGCCGTCACTGGTCGTGGAGATGGGCGGATGGTTCGAGTTGCCGCCGCCGGTTCCGCCCGCGCACCACGCCGTCTTCGCGATGGGTGTCTTGCCGGGTGAGAGCAGGATCGAGACGTACTCCTCGGTGGAGGCCATGGTGCCGTCCGGACAGCTGACGGCGTTGTCGGTCGAGTTACCACCGACGTTGATCGTCGCGTGAATCCCCGATGCGCTCGTGTACACCGTTGGCGCCGTGTAGACCGAGAACGACGTGGTGTTGGAGACCACGAGGTCGGCAAGCTCGCCGCCCGCCGCGGGATACGTGCCACTGCTGAGGTTCTGGCCGTCGAGGACGAACACGCGTCCACCCTTGCCGGGCGCGACGAGCAGGCTGGCCGGTGTCGAGCCCGCGGGGAGCGGCACGTACGCCGGGGTGGCGGACGCGAAGTCGAGGTCGTACTGGTCCCACGCTTGCCACTCGGTGGGAACAAAGAGGCTGCTCGCGTCGCGGGTGAACGCCGCCATGCCCTTTACACGCACGACCTCCTCGGAGTCCGACATGGCGCGCGGCAGACCGCTCGTGTTGCCGGTCACACCGAATACGTAGGTTCCGTCGGACGCGAGGCCCCCTGCGCCCCAGATGCCCGACTTCACGCTCCGCGTGGCCCAGCCGACGTACTTCGTCGGGTCGGTCGTGTCCACGGCGACGATCCACCCGTAGTAGGCGCCACCGTCCCCGTCTTCGCCGCCGAACGGGATGTAGAGGATGTTGTTCATGAACAGGAGCGCGCCGTGCTGGTTCTCGACCTGCGACGCGAACGCGTTGCTCTGGTAGGACAGCGTCGACGACGACAGCATCAGCGGCCAGCCGCCGGTCGTTACCTCGGCGCCGGTGTCGAGGGAGATCGCGCGCACGAAGTGCGGGTCGCTCCCGGTCACGACGAAGATGCGGCGGGTGGCGAGGTCGACGACCGGTGTGCCACGGATGCCGTCGGAGCCGCTGTCGACGTGCTGGGTCCACACGGGCAGCCCCGTCGTCTCGTCGAAGGCGATGATGTTGGGGTTCGACCCGAGCGGCGGAAACGCGAGGAAGACGCCGGCACCCGCCGCGCGCGCGCTCGCGGTGCAGCCCGTCACGCCAGCGGGACATCCCGCCCCGGGTGGACCGTTCTCGACGTACAGCACGGACGCCATCCCCTGGCCCGTCATGCTGCCGTTGGCGGGGAACGTGGCGTTGCCATTGAACGTGGTGTCGGGCGCCATCGTCGTGGCGGCCGTCTTGGTGAGCAGCGGTTGCGTGAACGTCGCGCGCCGGTACAGATCGTTGCCGCGCTGCAGGACCGAGCGGTCGAGCGGCTGGTTGACGCTCGCGTCCCCACCGGCGTCCGTGCCGGGCAAGGTGGAGCCGTCGGCGGGTTTTGCGGCCGCGTCGCCCGAGGCGGCTGCATCGCTCGAGGTGGCTGCGTCGGTACCGGGTGATGGGCCGGCGTGATGACAGCTCGCGACGGTGAGGACGAGGAGGCTGGACAGGACCTTGTGCATGTAGGTGCCTTTCACTTGGGTGTCGAACGGACCCCTACGGGCAGGTGGTGACGGAGTCGATCCATGCGCCGATGGCGTCCACGCCCTGCGGGTCGACGATGAAGCTCGCGACGGGCGGCATGCGATCCACGTTGACGTACTCGTGCGGGTTGTTGGCTGCGATGGGGATGTTCATGCGCAGCCACATGGACGAGCTCGCGTGGTCGCCGGGGACGAAGGCGACGAGGCTCTGGCCGGGCATCGTGCCGATGCCGCTGCCATCGGGATGATTGCAGATCTTCGTCTCCATGAACGAGAGCTGCCAGCGCAGATCGAAGCCCTTGTCGTTGACGTCGGGGCGGTGGCAGAAGCCGCAGTTGGTGTTGAGGTACGAGCGCGCGATGGTCTCCGGGCTCGCGCCCATCGGCGGACCGACGAGGCCGAGCGAGGCGTTCGCGTACGGCTCGACGAGCGGCCCCGCGTACGGCGTCGTCGGCGCCGTGCTGTCGAAGAGCCCGGCCGCGATGAACGTGTCGATCTGGTTCACGCCGCCCACGACGCGGTTCATCTGCGCGGTCTCGGGACCGAGCGTGTTCACCGACGCGTTGTGGCAGCCGATGCAGTCGATGCGGCTCGGGTAGTTCCACTCGACGGTGCGCGAGCCCGTGTCGAACTGCACCGTGGTGCGGGCGTCGTCGACGAGCGTCGCCTCCGTCTGCGCCGCGTTCCACGCATACGTGTAGCCGACCCAGTCGGTGCCGTTGCCGATCGTGGCCGCCGTCGCCGCATCCACGTGCATGAAGAGGCGCGTCTCGACGAGCTTGCCGTCGAGCTCGAAGCTCTTGATGAAGACCGTGCCGACGGGGAACACCCAGCGCCCGGTGTCGGCGATGCCCTCGGGCATCCCGTTCGGTGCGGTGCAGTCGGCGCTCGCCTGCGTGCAGTCCTTCACGCGGATCTTGCCGCCGGAGGGCAGCACGAACGCGCGCGTCTTCGCCGCGTTGTCGGACCAGAAGGGGCTGTTGACCTCGTACGCGTGCGCGCTGGCGATGGGCTGCGTCGGCGTCGCCGCGTTCATACAGCCGGTCAGCGCGAGCGTGCACACGGGTAACGACGCACCCGAAGAGGGCACACACGACTGAGGCGTCGCAGGCATCACGCACGTCGGGGCGGCGGCATCCACTGCGGCATCGCTCGCGACAGCGGCGTCGAAGGTCGCGCTCATGTCCATCATGACGACAGCGGCGTCGCCCGTTCCCTTTGCAGCGCTCCCGCCGCAGCCAGCGAGGAGCGCGACGAGGAGCCAGCGCTCACTGGCCATTGGGCGACCACGAGCAGAGGTGACCGAGCGCCGCGACGACGATGCGGCCCTTGACGGCGATGGGGAAGCTCATGCTGAAGATGCTGTCGCACGAATCGCCGCTCGTCGAGACGATGTGCTCGCCCGTCTCGCCGTCGACGCCGGTTATCTGGCCGTTGTCGGTGAACCACACGATCGGGTCCGCCATGTTGCCATCGCTCGTCGTGGAGATCGGCGGATGGTTCGACGTGCCGCCGCCCTGGCCGTCGTTGGATGCACACCACGCGGTCGCGGCGATCGGCGTCTGACCGGGCTTGATGAGGATCGAGATGTACTCCTCGCTCGACGCCTGCGTGCCGGCCGGGCAGCTCACCGCGTTGGCCTGCGGGCTGCCGCCGACGTTGATGGTCGCGTGGATGCCAGACGCCGTCTTGTAGATCGTGGGCGAGGTGTAGATGGAGTTCTGTGTCGTCCCCGAGACCGCGAGGTCCGCGAGGTGGCCGCCCGGCGTTGGATACATGCCCGAGCTGAAGTTCTGACCGTCGACGACGAACACGCGGCCACCCTTGCCGGCCGAGAGGACGACGCTCGACGGCGTGGAGCCCTGCGGCAGCGGGATGTACGCGGGTGTGCCCGACGCGAAGTCGAGATCGTCGCCATCCCACGCCTGCCACTCCGTCGGGACGAAGAGGCTCTTCGCGTCGCGCGTGAACTCGGCGAGGCCCTTCACGCGCACGAGCTCCTCCGAGTCGGACACGTTGCGCGCGAGGCCGCCGGTGTTGCCCGTGGTGCCGAAGACGTACGTGCCATCCGACGCGAGACCGCCGGTGCCCCAGATGCCGGACTTCACGCTCTGCGTCGACCAGCCGGCGTACTTCGTGGGGTCGGTGATGTCGACGGCGACGATCCAGCCGTAGTACGCGCCCCCGTCGCCGTTCTCGCCACCGAACGGGATGTAGAGGATGTCGTTCATGAGCAGCAGCGCGCCGTGCTGGTTCTCGACCTCGGAGGCGAACATGTTGCCGTTGTAGCTGAGCGTGTCGGCCGCGAGCTTGAGCGGCCAGCCGCCCGTCGTCACCTCGACGCCGGTGTCGAGCGAGACGGCGCGCACCATGTGCGGGTTGTTGCCCGTGACGACGAAGATGCGACGCGACACGGGATCGATGGCCGGGGTGCCGCGGATGCCGTCGTTGCCGGACGTGACGTGCGCGCTCCAGGTGGTGAGGCCCGTCGTCTCGTCGAATGCGATGATGTTGGGGTTGGACCCGAGCGGCGGGAACGCGAGGAACATGCCGTCGTTCGCCGCGCGCGCCGTGGCGGTGCAGCCGCTGACGCCCGTCGGGCAGCCCGCCGACGCGGGGCCCTTCTCGACGTAGAGCACCGACGCCATGCCCTGACCCATCGTGTTGCCGTTGGCCGGGAACGTGGCGTTCGTGTTGAACGTGGTGTCGGCGGCCATGGTGAGCGCAGCAGCCTTCGTGAGCGTGGGCTGCGCGTACGTTCCGTGGCGGTAGAGGTCGTTGCCGCGCTGGAGCACCGAGCGGTCGGTCGCCTGGTTGCCCGCGTCGGTACCCGTGGTGCCGCCATCGCCGATCGGCACGATCGAGCCGTCGCTGGTCTGCGTGAAGCCGTCGGGGAGCACGACCGCGCCGTCGTGGTTCGTCGTCGAGCCGTCGCCGGTGTTGCTCGTCGAGTGGTGACAGCCGAACGCGAGCACCATAGAGCAGAGCAGGAGCTTGTTCATGAGCAATCCTTCACTGGCCGCCGAGCGACCACGAGCAGAGATGTCCGAGCGCGGAGACGACGATGCGGTTCTTGACGGCAATGGGAAAGCTCATGCCAGGGACGCCGTCGCAGCTCGCACCCGTGGTGGTGAAGACCCGCTCGCCCGTGTCGCCGTCGAGCGCGGTGAGCTGGTTGCCATCGACGAACCACACCAGTGGGTCGCCGCTCGCGCCGTCGGTGGTGGTGGAGATGGGCGGATAGTTGAGATGCCGACCGCCCGACGCAGGCGCGCACCACACCGTCCTTGCGATGGGCGTCTTGCCGGGCTCGACGAGCACCGAGACGATGGCCGCGCTGGAGCTCGGCGTGGTGCCAGGGCAGCCGACCGCGCCGTCGCCGACATTGATGGTGGCGTGCAGACCCGACGACGTGGAGTAGATGGTGGGCGCCGTGTACACAGATTCGCTCGTGGTCTTCGACACGACGAGGTCGACGAGCTCGCCGCCCGGCGTCGGGTACCTGCCCGCGCTCAGGTCCTCGCCGTCGAGGATGTAGAGCCGGCCGCCCTTCGCGGGCGCGATGAGCACGCTCTTCGGCGCTGCGCCCTGGGGCAGCGGGACGAACGACGGCGTGGAGGCGCCGAAGTCGAGATCACCCGCCGGGCGATCCCACGTCTGCCACTCCGTCGGGACGAAGAGGTTCGTGGCGTCGCGCACGAGCTCGGCCATGCCCTTGACGCGCACGACCTCCTCGGAGTCCGATATCGCGCGCGGAAGGCCGGTCGTGTCGCCGGTGACGCCGTAGACGTACGTGCCGTCGCCGGTGAGGCCGCCGGCGCCCCAGATGCCGGAGCGCGCGCTCCGCGTGGCCCAGCCGGCGAGCTTCGTGGGGTCCGAGATGTCCACGGCGACGATCCATCCGAGGTAGGAGCCGCCGTCGCCGTACTGACCGCCGAACGGGATGTAGAGGATGCCGTTCTGCAGGAGCAGCGCACCGTGCTGGTTCTGATCCTTCGAGTCGAGCTTCTGCGACCCAGCCGTGATGGTGTTCATCGAGAGCGTGACCGGCCAGCCGTCGCTCGTGACCTCGGTGCCGTCGTCGATGGAGAGCGCGTGCACGAGGTGCGGATCGGGACCCGTGACGACGAAGAGCCGACGCGACGCCGCGTCGATGACGGGCGTCCCGCGGAGACCGTCGTTGCCCGCGGTGACGTGCGCGCTCCAGACGCGGAGGCCGGTGGTCTCGTCGAAGGCGACGACGTTGGGATCGGAGCCGAGGGCGGGGAACGCGAAGAACACGCCCGCACCGGCCGCGCGCGACGTGGCGATGCAGCCCGTGGCGCCAGGAGGGCAGCCCGCGCTCGAGGGTCCCTTCTCGACGTAGAGCACCGACGCCGCGCCCTGGTTCTGCGTGTTGCCGGTGGCGGGGAACGTGGCGTTGCCGTCGAACGTGTCATCGGCGGCCATCGACGAGGCCGCCGCCTTCGTCAGGCCGGGCTGCACGAACGTCGCGCGACGGTAGAGGTCGTGGCCGCGCTGCAGCACCGACTGCGCGCCGACGGTGTCGGCCGTCGCCGCGTCCACCGATACGACGGCGCTGTCGTGCACTCCGGCCGCATCGCTGGCAGTCGACCCGTGGTGACAGGCCGACAGCGCGAGCAGCCCCGGGAGCAGCGAGCGCTTCAGGCGGCCCTGGCTTGCGCAGGGATGGCGGGGACCTTGGCCGTCGGTGGATACATGACGGCGAACCTCTTCTCCTCCATCGGATCCTTGTGGGTGCCGAAGACGCGGTCGAAGATCGTGAGGAACTGGCCGAAGTTGTACTTGTTGTAGGCGTGATGAATCGTGTGGTGCGCCGTGTAGTGGACGATCTCGAGGCGCACGAAGCTGACGCGGTCGTGGATGAAGAACGTCCAGAGCATCACGAAGACGAACATCATCGCGTAGATGCTGATGTGAACGGGGATGAAGAGCGCGCACAGGTAGTACGGCAGCGCCTGCAGCCACGAGTCGATGGGGTGGAACGCCATCGAGACCCACGGCGTGGGGCGACGGTACAGGTGGTGATAGAGGTGCAGGTGCTTGTACAGCCAGCGCTGGTGCAGGATGCGGTGCGCCCAGTACACGAGGAACTCGGTGACGAGCAGGAAGATGGCGAACGACAGGATGTAGTAGCCCCAGCCGCGATCGGAGACGTGCCAGTAGATCTTCCCGCGACCGTGGAAGATCCAGTACTGGAACGGCGTGCCGAGCGCCGCGTTGCCGACGACGTTCCAGAAGCCGAGCTTCATCGCGGAGACGTCCTCCGAGCGCGGCGGCGTGGGCTCGCCGGGGAAGTAGTAGTCCTTCTTCCAGACGAAGAAATAGCGATACGACAGCCACGAGAGGCCGTAGTAGAGCGCGAGCCCGGCGACGACCTGCACGAGGAACAGGCCGGGGATCGAGAGGGTGAATCCTAGAAGTGCAGGCAGCACGATGTCCTTGCCGTGCGTTCCTTGCCGAACGCACCGTGCCGAGGGTAGCGTCGCTTCTCTGATGCGTCAACGCGCCGTGACGGCCTTGTGCCGTTGATCACGATCGAGGTCGCGCGCGTCGAGGCCTTGCTCCAGCGCCTCTATCTCGGCGACGGCGCGCCGCGCAACGAGGAGCGCAAGAAGGCCCGAGAGGTCGCTGACCTGCTGACGCTCGTGGCGCAGCTCCAGCCGCAGCCCGCGCCGCGTGGCAAGCCGCGGCTGCTCGTGGATGGTGCGGCAGGTCACGGCTACGTCGGGCTGTGCGCGGCCGTGCTGCTAGGCTGGCGTCGCGTGACGGCGATCGAGCGGGATCCCCGACGGGCTGCGCGGGTCAGAGCGGCTGCGACCGGGCTCGACATCGAGCTCGAGGTGCGTGATGCCGCGCTGCAAGAGGGCATCCCCGACGAGGCCGACATCGTCGTCGCGCTCCATGCCTGTGGCGCCGCCACCGACGCGTTGCTCGATGGTGCGACGCAGGCGCGCGCGCGCTGGATCGTGTGCGCGCCGTGCTGCTATGGCGTGCAGATCCCGGGCTACGCGGCTGCGCTGAGCGATGCGGAAAGATACGGCGACGCGACGCTGGCCGCGCGTCATGCGGCGCTGAGCGTCGACGCGCGGCGCCTCGATCGTCTCCGTGCAGCAGGCTACGAGGCGAGCCTGCGCTCGTTCACAGCACCGACGGTGACGCCGCATCACGTCGCGTTCGTCGCGCGCCGCGGTGGTGGTCAGCCGAAGACGTCCGCGTAGGCCTCCTCGTCGAAGCCGACGAGCACGCGATCGCCACGCACCAGCACCGGCCTGCGCACGAGCTTGCCGTCCTTCGCCAGCGCATCGACGAGCTGCGCGTCGGTCATCGCGTCGACGGCCGCCTTGCCGAGCGCGCGGTAGCTGAGGCCCGACGTGTTGAGCCAGCGACGGATGGGAAGACCGCTCTCGGGGATCCAGATCTTCAGCTCCGCGCGCGTCGGTGGCTCGTCGACGATGGGGCGCACGGTCGGCTGCACGTCGTTGTCCGCGAGCCACCTGAGCGCCTTCTTGCACGTGCTGCAGCCGGCGTAGGAGAGGACGGTGACCGTTTTCGCCATGGACGCGACATCCTAGCCCGTCTCGGGTAGGTTTTTCGCGATGGCGCTGCCTGCCCTCGACTCGATCTGGATCGCGTGCGCCGATGCGCTCGACCTCCCCGTGGTGCGCGGTGGCGACAGCTACGTGCACTTCGACGGCGCACGCCTGCACATCTCCACCGACGACACGCTCGATCACGACGACTCGCTCGCGCAGCTCGTGCTCCACGAGATCTGCCACCTCCTCGTCCAGGGCCCCGCGCAGCGCAACGTCGCCGACTGGGGGCTCGACAACACCGGCGCGGATCCGTTCGACGACGAGCGCGAGAAGGCGGCGGTCCGGCTGCAGGCGCACCTCGCGGGCGGTCACGGCCTGCGCCGCTTCCTTCACCCCACGACCGTCGTACGGCCGTTCTTCGAGTCGCTCCCCGACGACGCGCTCTCCGGTGACGAGCCATCGGCGCAGATGGCTCGTGACGCCGCCACCCGCGCCGGACACTCGCCGTACGAGCGCGCGCTCGGTACGGCGTTGCGCGGCACCGCGGTCACCCTCGGCGTCGCGCTGCACGCGAGCGGCGGTGCGGTTCGCGACGACCTTCGCTGCGGGGACTGCGCGTGGCTCGATGAGGCCTCTTCCCGCGGCACGGCCTCGCCCGACGGGCGCAGTGAAGGCGAGGGCAACTGCGTCGCGGCCGATGCGCCGATCCCCGTCGGCGTCACCACCATCGGCTGCACGCGCCACACGCCCACGCTCGACTGCCAGAGCTGCGGCGGGTGCTGTCGCTCGGGCTACGACCTCGTGCCGTGCGACACCGACGACGTCGTGATCAAGCGGCACCCGCAGCTCGTCGTCGCGCAGAACGGCACCTACGAGCTCCGCCGTGAGCCGCAGTTCGGGGAGGATCGCTGCGCCGCGCTGCAGGGCCGCGAGCGCTTCGCCTGCGGCATCTACGAGGATCGCCCCGACACGTGCTCGTCGCTGCCGGCGGGCGGAGATGGCTGCCTCGTCGCGCGCCGCCGGGTCGGGCTGTCGCTCTCGTGACGGACGCCAGCGCAGGGCTCCTTGGGCTCGATGACAGGTGGCCGCGCCTTCGAGCCGCGTGGCGTGGTGGCGACGACAGCCCGCTGACCGCGCAGGAGCGCACCCGCCTCGTCGAGGGGATCGGGCGCATCTCGGCGGGCCTCACGCGCGAGCGCGAGCTCGCCGGCGTGCGCTACCTCGACGATCCGACGCTGCTCGGTGCGTACCTCCTGTTCTACTGGCCACGCTCGTACGCGCAGGCCGCGTCGATCCTCGGCGAGCTCCCCGGTCCGCTGGGGCGCACCCTCGATCTCGGCGCGGGTCCGTTGCCGATGACGTGGGCCGCGCTCGATCGCGGCGCCACCTCGGTGCGCGCGCTCGATCGCTCGGACCAGGCGCTCGCGCTCGGGCGTCGCATCGGCGAGACGTCGCAGCTCGTCACGCAGTCGTGGGACGCGCAGTCCGGCGACGCGCTCCCCGACGGGCCGTTCGACACGATTCTCGCGGGTCACGTGCTCAACGAGCTGTTCCTGTCGTCGGGCACGCGCGCGCTCGATCGTCGCGTCGCGCTCGTGCAGGCGCTCCTGCGTCGGCTCGCCCCGCGCGGTCGCCTGGTGATCATCGAGCCGGCGCTGCGGGAGACCTCGCGTGCCTTGCTGCAGCTGCGCGATCGGCTGGCGAGCGAGGCGCACATCGTCGCGCCGTGCCTCATGCAGCTCGCGTGTCCCGCGCTCGGCAAGGAGAGCGACTGGTGCCACGCCGAGCGCGCATGGGAGCCGCCCGCGGAGCTCACGCAGCTCGCCGAGGTCGCGAAGCTGCACCAGGAGCGCCTCAAGATGAGCTACCTCGTGCTCGCGAACGAGCGCGACGTCGTGCCCGTCGACGAAGCGCTGTTCCGCATCGTGTCGAGCCCGATGCCGCAGAAGGGCAAGCACGTGCTGTTCGGCTGCGGTCCGCGTGGACGTCACGCGCTGGTGCAGCGCGATCGCGACGCCGACGTGTTCGTCGAGCTCGAGCGTGGTGACCTCGCGCGCATCGAGAACGTCACGCAACGAGGCGACGGCCTGCGCATCGAGGGTCCGGTGATCCGGGTCGCACGCGCAGGCGAGCCCAGGTGAGCGCGAGCGATGCGCTGAACAGGCGAGACACGCGGCACCTCGGCTTCGCCGGCAAGCTCGCGCTGCTCGGCTCGCTCTACATCGCGCAGGCGTTGCCGTTCGGCTTCTTCACGCAGACGTTGCCCGCGCTGATGCGCAAGGAAGGCTACCGGCTGAGCACGATCAGCATGGCGGCTGCGCTGAACCTCCCGTGGGCGCTCAAGTTCCTGTGGGCACCGCTCGTCGATCGCTGGCCCCGTCCCACGCCCGAGGTGCGCGCCAGGCGGAAGCGCTGGATCCTCCTCATGCAGCTCGCGTCGTCGGTGGCGTTCCTCGCGATGTCGGCCGTGGGCAACCATCCCACGCTCACGGCCCTGTTCGGCGGCTTCGCGCTGCTCAACTTCATCTCGGCGACGCAGGACATCGCCACCGATGGCTTCGCGGTCGACATGCTCGTCGGCCGCGAGCGCGGCTACGCGAACGGCATCCAGGTCGGCGGCTATCGGTTCGGTATGGTGCTGAGCGGCGGCCTCATGCTCGTCGTGCTCGACGAGCTCGGGCTCGCGCGCGCGTTCCAGCTCCTGGCTGCGCTCACGATCGTGCTCACGATCCCGCTGCTCTTCGTGCGCGAGGCGCCGCCGCAGATGAGGGAGGCGGAGGCGGCGGTGAAGCTGCCGCACTTCCTTTTGCTGCCGGGGATCTGGCGGCTGCTCGTGGTCCTCGCGACGTACAAGGCTGCCGAGTCGCTCGCGGGCGGCGTGCTCCGACCGTTCCTCGTCGATCGCGGCCACTCACTCGCCGAGATCGGCAAGATCAGCGGCATCGCGGGCTCGTCGGGCGGCCTCGTCGGCGCGTTGCTCGGTGGCGCGCTCGCGAGCCGTCTGCCTCGTCGCGCCGCGCTGCTCATCGCGGGTCTCCTCCAGAGCGCGGCCGTGTTCCTGTTCGCGCTCGCAGCCTCCGCACCGCTGAGCCGCACCGGCATGGGCTGCATCTTCTTCGTCGAGGCCCTGGCGTCGAGCCTCGCCACGGCGACGCTGTTCACCGCGATGATGGACTACAGCCGTCCGCTCGTCGGCTCGACCGACTACACCGTGCAGGCGAGCTGCATCGTCATCGCGACGGGGCTCTCGTCGATGGTGAGCGGTCGGCTCGCCGAGCACCTGGGGTACACGACGCACTTCGTCTTCTGCGGGTGCTTCGGCCTCGCGAGCCTGCTCTTGCTGCGGCTTCTACCGGAGCCGTTCGCGACGACGTCTCACTCGCACGTATAGGAGGCTGCGGCGTCGACGCAGTGGTTGGCGCAGGTCGCGCCGCTCGCGCAGCTCGACTGGAACGGCGGGGCCCCTGCGCTGTAGTAGGTGCACTCGCCGCAGCTCGTGGCGCACCCCGGCGCACCGTCGGTGACGCAGCGATACTTGCCGCACGCGACCGGCGCCTGCGCCGGGCACGCGGCACCGGTGCCGTCGCACACCGAGGTGGCCGAGAACGAGGAGCCATCGGCGCTGCACGCACCCGCGGCGCATACGGTGCCCGCGGCGTAGTGCTCGCACATCCCCGTGCCGTCGCAGCGACCGTCGGTGCCGCAGCTCGTCGTGCCGCCATCGGTGCACACGGCGTGCGTGTCGACGCCTCCTGCAACGACGAGCGTGCAGGTGCCCTCGTGACCGCGCTCCGCGCAGCTCTGGCACTGGCCGTCACAGGCCGCGTTGCAGCAGTAGCCATCGATGCAGGTGCCTTCGCTGCAGTCGCTGCCCCCGAAGCAGCGCGCGCCGAGGCCGACCTTGCCGCAGCTGCCCGTGGTGCAGGCCACACCGGATGCGCAGCCCGACGACGCCGTGCAGATCGTCGCGCACGCGTTGCCCGCGGAGTTGCACGCGTACGGTGCGCACTGCCGCATCGTGGGCGGCGTGCAGGTGCCCTTGCCGTCACACAGCGCGGTGGACGTGAGCGCGCCGAGCGAGCACGTCGGCGGCGCGCAGACCTTGCCGGCGGGAGCGCTGCGACACGCGCCCTTGCCATCGCACGCGCCGTCCTGACCGCACGGGCTCATCGGGTCCGGCGTGCAGCCGTTGCGCGGGTTGCTGCCGGCGACCGCGGGTGAGCAC
Organism: Polyangia bacterium; assembly: GCA_039923495.1. Taxonomy (GTDB): domain Bacteria; phylum Myxococcota_A; class Polyangia; order Palsa-1104; family Palsa-1104; genus JBDTCO01. The sequence goes on along the minus strand of JBDTCO010000144.1, from coordinate 11,330 downwards.
GTGCCCGGCGTGATGCCGTTGCACGTGTTGCACGAGCCGTCGCACGCCGTGCTGCAGCACACGCCATCGACGCAGAAGCCGCTCGCGCAGGTGTCGACGCCGGGCATGCAGCTCTGCCCGAGGCGACTCTTCGTGGGCAGCGGCGGATCGGTGCCGAGCACGACCTTGGCGGAGACGGGCGTGCCCTTCGTCTTCACGATCTTCGACGTGCCCGAGGCGATGAGGGTGCCCGCGGTGTCGCGCGCGAGGACCTCGAACTCGAGCCGCCCATCGATGGCGGAGCGGTAGATCCACGTTGCCTTGCGATCGTCGAGCTCGCCGGAGATGCCGTAGCTGACGGAGCTGGGCTCGTCGCCGAGCACGGCGATCTGCAGCACGCGGATCTGCGCGAGCTGCGCATCGGTGACCGTGGCTCCCGCGACGATGGTGAGGTGGACCTCCTTCGCGACGCCGCACCCAGCGAGCGCGAGGGCCAGCGAAAGACAGGCGAGCGCGCGCATCAGAACCTCACCCCGAGCGCCTGCGCATGGGGTCCGCCGACGGGCAGCTCCGAGTTGAACTTCGGGAGCCCGAACGCGAGCCCGAGCCCGACGGCGACCCCGGCTGCGACGCCGACCCCGAGGATCGTCCACGGCCACCAGCGACGATAAACAGGCGGCTTGTAGCCGGGCGGGTACACGTGCGCGGGCGGTGGCGCGATCTTCGGATCGTTCGGATCGCGCACGTAGTTGGCCGGATCGTAGCCGGGCGGAGGAGGCTCGACAGCCACGGGGTGATTGGCGGAGACGGTCTCGCTCGCCAGCATCGCCTTGTCGACCTGCCGCTGCTTCTTCGCGAGCTGCTCCGGCGACATCGGCACGGACTCGGGATCGCTGGCCTGCGGCGCGGGCGCGGCCTCAGCAACGGTGGCCTTCTCCGCGGCGTCGGCTGCAGCCTTCTTTGCGGCCGCGACCTTGGGCTCGAGCTCCGCGACGTACTGCTGCGCGCGCTTGCGTTCGGTGCCCTTCGCGACCTTCGAGAGGTACTTCTGGTAGTTGTAGAGCGCGTCGGCGGGGCGGTCGAGCAGGCGCTGGCAGTCGGCGATGCGGACGAGCAGGTAGGGCTTCGGGTACTTCGACCAGCTCGCGTTGTACTCGTCGAGCGCTTCCTGGTAGGCGGCCTTTCCGAACGAACGGTCGCCACGGGCCTCGGCGGCGTGGGCGTCGGCCTTGCGATCGGCATGCGCCGCCCCCGCGGAGCAGAGCAGCAGGGCAACGAGCAGGCGTAGGCAGACGGACCGGATCATGACGGGGCGTAGTTTATCAGGATCCAATCGTCTGCTCGCGGCGAACCAAAACGAGCCGGTAATGCTCTAAGTTCTCGACTGTCGACCGCTGGCATCTCTCGATCTGGAGTCCTCATGGCAAGGCAACGAAAGCACCTCGCCTGATGGTGCACTGGAAGGGGCTCGTGTCCGCCGCCACGATGGCCGTCGTGCTGTGTGGCGCCCTCGCCGCACGCGCGGCCGCGCAGGATGGCGGCTGGGAGGAGGTCGACGACGACGGCTTCGCGAAGATCGAGTCGCGCCCGGTCGCAGGCGTGAAGGTGCGCGAGATCCGCATCACGGCGACGCTCAAGCACCCGGCCCAGCGTCTCGCAGCGCTCATCGGCGACGTGGCGCACTACTCGAGCTTCATGCCGCCGACGGAGGTGACGAAGGCGCTCGGCAGCACGATGTCGCCGAAGGGCAACTCCGGGCGCTTCTACATCGTCATCGATCCGCCGCTCATCCACCGTCGCGACTACTGCGTCCAGATCGACATGTCGAAGCTCGCCGACGGTCGGTTGCAGACGCTCTTTCGCACGTCGAGCGACGGCTGCCCGCCCGAGAAGTCGGGCCTCGTGCGCATGAACCGCGTCGAGGGTAGCTGGACGCTGGCGCCGCTTCCCGACGGGACCACGCGCGTGACCTACCAGGCGGTAACGGACCCCGCGGGCACGGTACCCACGTGGATGGTGAACCGGGCGGCGGGCGGCTCGGTCAGAGGCATGTTTCGCGCGCTCGACAAGGCCGCGGACGACCACGCGATCGCTGCCTGTCCCGCGTCGCATTCGCTCGGGTGTGGCCTCTAGGCGACGCGAGCACGTCGACGAAGGAATGATTTTTGCGGGCTCCCTGTCCGGCCGGGCTATGCTCGCGCCAATGATGGATTCGAGCACGCGCGGCATCTTCTCCGCAGTGGGCTTGACCGCGGGCGGCAGCCACGGCGGCGATCACGCGAACGTCAGCGCTCGCGCCCGCGTCTTGGTGGCCGACGGCAAGACCGAGGCCGAGGAGGCCATGGTGCTCGGGACGCTGCAGGAGCTGTTCGGGCTCTCCGTCACGAGCGTGCAGCAGCACCTCGATCGGGAGAGATCGAGGCGCGCCACCCGATGAAGCTCCGCTCGCCGGTCGCCATCCTCGCCCTGTTCACGGGCCTCAACCTGCTCAACTACCTCGACCGCTTCGTGCTCGCGGCCGTGCTCGATCCGATGCAGAAGGAGAACCACCTCTCCAACGCGTGGGCGGGTGGGCTCGCGACGGTGTTCCTCGTCGGGTACTTCGCCACGAGCCCGATCTTCGGTCGCCTGGCCGATCGCGGCTCGCGCAAGGGCCTCATCGCGATCGGCGTCGCGATCTGGAGCATCGGCACCATCGGCACGGGGCTCTCGCACGGCCTGCCGATGCTCATCGTCATGCGCATCCTCGTCGGTGTGGGCGAGGCGAGCTACGCCACCATCGCACCGACCATCATCGACGACCTCGCACCGCCGGCGCAGAAGTCGCGCTGGCTCGCCATCTTCTACGTGGCCACGCCCGTCGGCTCCGCGCTCGGCTATCTCATCGGTGGCGCGCTCGAGGCGAAGTACGGCTGGCGCGCGGCGTTCATGGTCTGCGGTGGACCTGGCCTCGTGCTCGCGCTGCTCTGCCTCTTCATCCAGGAGCCCGAGCGCAAGAACATCCTCGAGCACGGCAGTCTGGTCGATGACGTGAAGCACCTCGTCCGCTACCCGAGCTACGTGCACGGCGTGCTCGGCTACGCGGCGTACACGTTCGCCGTCGGTGGCTTCGCGCTGTGGGCGCCGACGTTCCTGTTCCGCACGCTGCACATCGACCTCGCCTCGGCCAACTTCAAGTTCGGCGCGACGGCGGCCATCGCCGGCGTGGTGGGGACCGCGCTCGGTGGCTGGCTCCACGACCACTACGCGGCGGCGCACGGCGGTGGCGACAAGGCGGTGGTGCGTGCCGGGCTGTGGATCTGCGCCATCGGCAGCCTCGTCGGGGCGCCGTTCGCCGTCGCCTGCTTCCTCGCGTCGAGCTCGTTCCTGTTCTTCGTGTCCGCGTTCTTCTGCATGACCGCGCTGTTCCTCAACTCGTCGCCCATCAACGCCGTCATCCTGCGCTCGGTGCCCGAGGAGCGCCGCGCCGGTGCCATGGCGCTGTCGATCACCGCGATCCACGGCCTCGGGGACCTTTGGTCGCCAGTGCTGGTCGGCGTCCTCGCGGATCGCCTGCCCATGCGGATCGCGATGATGATCTTGCCGGTCGCGCTGCTCGTCTCGGCCGCCGTGCTGAAGCCTCCCAAGCGTAACGGTCTAGCGACGGGCGGCTTCGATCGCGTCGAGCCCGCGCCGTCGAAGCAGACGTAGTCGCGCGAGGTCGCGCACGCCGGCCGTCGAGGCGGTGCGCAGCAGACGTCGCCCGCGCTGATCGTCGAGCACGTCGCTCCACGCCAGCGCGCAGAACGGCGTGACGAGGGTGAGCGCGAGCGCCGCGAGTCGAGAAGGTCCCGTGAGCAGCGTGCTCGATAGGACGATCAAGAGCGCGAGCCACAGCGGAAACGCCACGAGGCCGATCGCGAGCTTGTAGGTGGACACCACGTCGACCTCGCCCTTGGCCATCCTCGTGGCGAGCCGCGGCAGCCGGTACGGCACCTGGTACAGCACCGCACCGACGAGCGCGAGCGGCGCGAGGAGGCCGAGACCGAGGCCACGTAGCAGGCGCGAGAAGCGAAACGCCACGGCACCACGCGCGACCTGCGCGTCCGTGAGGCCGGTCGCCCTGCGCGCCGCCGCGTACGTCTCGACGGCATCGGCGACCGCGCGATAGCGTGGATCGTCGGCGCCGAGCGCGCGCGCCTGCGCGACGACGCCGCGCGCGATCTCGGTACGCGCCGCCTGGGAGCGATCGTGCTCCTCGAATGCGAGCATCTCTGCGACCTCGCGCACGAGCACGACCTCGCCGCGGCTCTCGCCCGTGATGACGAGCGCATCGAGGTCGTGCGCAGCCGCGTTGGTGAGCGCGCGAACCGACTCGGTGGCGTCGCTGGTCATGAGCGCGTCGACCTGGTGCACGGGGCCGTAGGTGACGACGGCGCGCGAGCGGAACTTGTCGCGCGCGTCGAAGTCGAGCGCGACGGCCTGGAGGCTGAGGCCGCGCGCGCCGAGCCCGCGTGCACGCGCGAGCATGCGGGCCGCACCGGTCTTGAGCGGCAGCACCGTGGGCTCGTCGTGGCTCACGCCCTCGGGGAAGATGAGCACGTTGCCACCATCGGCGAGGTGCTTCGCGATCCGATCGAACACAGCGTCGTTGGAGCCGGCCTGCATCCCGGGCGCGTCCTTGTGCCTCATGATGGGCACGGTCTCGACCACGCGCATGATCGAGCTGAACACCGGCAGCTCGAAGAGCGTGGCCTTCGCGATCGGCGACGCGCGGAACGGCGCCTCGGTGAGGATGACGAGCGGGTCGACGATGCCATTCCAGTGGTTCGCGGCGAACAGCCGCCCCGCGACGTCGGCCGCGGGCGAGTCCACGACGGTGATCTCGCGGAAATAGGCGCGCGACACCAGCCGCAGGAACCACCGCAGCGACGAGAAGACGGCGCGCCCGAGCGCCGATCGACGCCGTGCGACCGCGGGGGTCAGGCGCTCGGCTCGATGGTGACGACGGTCTTCACCGACGACGCGATGAAGCACGCGTGGTGCGCTTCGTCGTGGAGCGAGTCGAGCTGCGCGCGATCGATGGGTCCTCCGAAGACGATCTGCGGGTGCAGCACGCACGTGGTGATGGCGAGGCGTCCCTCGTCGTTCTTGGCGAGCGTGCCGACCGCGCGGTCGTCGTAGCTCTGCACGGTGAAGCCGCGCCTCGCCGCGATGGCGAGGAAGCTCAGCATGTGGCAGCTCGAGAGCGCGGCGACGAGCAGGTCCTCGGGGTTGGTGAGCTCCGGGTTGCCTCGATATTCCGCGGCCGCCGACACGGCGAGCGGCTTGTCCGCGAGGAAGACCTCGTGGTCGCGGCCGTACTCTTGGTGGCGGAACGCGCGATTGCCTAGCTTCCAGGTGAGCCGCGTCTCGTGGGTGGACATGGCGGAATTGTTGCGGGCTGCGACCTTGGGGTACAAGAAGTAAGACATACGATGAAGAAGATCTGGTCCATCAGTCTGGGAGCAGCCCTGCTCCTTTCCGGGGCGTACTCCGGAGGCGCGCCCGCGATGATCGACCCGCCGGGCAGCCCTGCCGCGCCCGTCGACGGTCCGCTCAAGATCTTCAGGGTCGAGCCGGGCAAGGAGAGCCCCATCGACGCCGTGCAGGCGCAGCGCGAGGGTCTCACCGTCGTCGACCTCACCGATCGCTGGGTGCCCTACATCTTTCGCGACGCCCCTGCGCCGGCCGGTCCGAACGGCGAGCCCGGCGGCATGCTCGAGGCCCGCTACAAGTCCGTGTTCCTCGGCCTCGCCAACGACGTCGCCGATCTCGACGGGCAGCCGATCCCCGCGACCGAGCACAACTACCTCGAGCTCTACGGCATCCCGCCAACGCTGCGCGTGCTCCGGCAGCGCTTCCTCGACGATGGTGCTGCACCGGATCGCTGCGCCGACGTGAAGTTCGACGTGCTGAAGAGCGTCGTCTACATCCCGTACCGCGAGGGCAAGACGGCGATCAAGGAGAACCAGAAGATGGCCTCGGCGGCGCGCATGCTCGCCTCCGAGGTGAAGAAGCGCCACCTGGCGACCATCGACGACCTCGCCTCCGATCCGAAGCTCGGGCCGGCGGTGGTGCTGCAGCACAAGTTCGACGCGGAGCGGCTCGCGTTCACCGAGGCCGAGAAGCGCCTCGCGTGCGAGGGCTTCTTCGACAAGAAGTCGAAGCACGTCACGGGCACCTTCGACGACGCGCTGCGCGTCGCCGTCACGCGCTTCCAGCGCAAGCACAAGCTCTACGACGCCGCCGCCTTCAAGAAGGAGACGATGGCCGCGCTCGGGCGCACGCTGCTCGAGAACGACTACGCCGACCTCGTCCGCGTGCTCACGGAGCGCGTCGTCTCGGCGGCCGATGTCCTCGAGGACGGGTCGACCGACAGCTCGACCAAGGGTCCTCACACCTACAAGAACGACAAGGGCGAGGATGTCGCGGTCCGCAACATGGTCGACGAGTGCGCAAAGGCGCTCCTCGCCGCGATGGACCTCCCGACGCCGGAAAAGGCGCTGGCGTTCTTCCAGCACCACGACTCGTTCCGCGACTACGCGGTGGCGCTCAAGCTCCCGGACCGTCCAGCGTACTACGCGCCGCACATGGATCTGTCGGTAGAGATCGATCGCGGCGACGTGTTCTACGACCCGCCGTACGACGACAAGGGCAAGGCGACCGACCAGTCGCGCCACCACTTCCCGTCGATGACGATGCGCGTGAGGTACAACGGCCAGCTCATCCCGCTCGTCCGCTGGCGCACGACCATCGGTGGCTGGCGCTCCGATCTCGCGTCGAACGGCTACGAATACTACCGGTACAAGGGCTCCGACATCGGTCCGCGCGTGTGGAGACACATCGCCGCCGGCCCCGTGTGGATCGCGCCCAACTCGACGCCCGTGCGCACGCTCGTGAAGTACAAGAACGTCGCCGGCTCGTCGCAGCGGGTCGTCAACTACGACGAGGTCGGTCCCGGCTATCTCTCGGCGTACGGGCTCGTTGCTGCGTACAACGTCGTGCCGGGCAAGGACGGCAAGCCCGACTGGGACAACGGCGTGCGCGTGCACGGCAGCTCGGAGATCCTGTCGATCCGCAACCCGGACGCGTACTCGCACGGTTGCCACCGCCTCATGAACCACCTCGCCGTGCGGCTCTTCTCGTTCACGCTGCACCACCGGACCATGACCGTCATCGGAGAGCGCCCGCTCAACTTCTCGCGGCAGTTCCTGTGGAAGGACGACATCTACGAGATGCGCCTGCCGTCGCGTGGCTACTATTTCCAGCTCGAGCCGCCGCTGCCGGTCAACGTCCTCGAGGGCAATATCCTCGGCAAGCAGAAGAAGCCGATCACCACGTACATGCCGATGCCCGGCATCACGTACCCGCCCGGTCCGATGCCGATCCCGCCCGACAGTCCCGAAGCCCGCGCGGGAGGTGACGAGTGAGGCGTGCTCTTCCGCTTGCGTTCGTGCTGCTGCTCTCGGCGTGCCCGCACTCGCACGTCGCGCCCGGCGAGCCGAAGGGCTCGACGCACGAGCCCCACACGACCGGCGACGCGGGTCAGACGAGCTCGGCGGGTCCGTCGTCGGACCACGTGCCCACGCCGGACCCCACGGCGGTCACCGCGCCGAGGCCACCGTCGAAGATCAAGATCTTCGTGCGGACGTCACCAACGAAGATGTTCGTGCACTGGGGCAAGAAGAACCTGGGGCTCACGCCGCTCACGGTCGAGCGCCCGCGCGACTCGGGTCCCGTCGATCTCGTGCTGCGTGGTACTGGCTTCTTCCCGATGCACACGCGCGCGTACACGGTGAAGAACGACACCATCTCCGTGAAGATGGTGAAGCTCGCCGATCGCATGACCGTGTTCGGCGCGAAGGCGGAGGTCCCCGTGACGCCGGATCCGCTCGATCCGACGGCGGTGCCTCCTGTGCCGGCACCCGGGGCGCCTGTGCCGTCGCCTACGCCCGCGCCCTGAAGGCACTTCGCAGTGCCTGTCTCCCCTTTCTCCTCGCTAGGGCAGCGCGCCCCGCGCGATGGAGACTCGTAGCGACGAGGCCTGCGCGCCTCCCTCGAGCACGCGCTCGGTCTCTGCGTGAAAGTCGTCGGGCTTCGCGGCGTAGATGTCCATGAAGCGCTGCGGATTGCGATCGACGATGGGGAACCAGCTGCTCTGCACCTGCACCATGAGGCGATGTCCGGCGCGGAAGGCGTGGTTCACGTCGGGTAGCGAGAAGTGCACGTGGGTCGGCGCGTCGGGCACGAGCGCGCGCGGGCTCGACAGCGAGTCGCGGAACTTCGCGCGCATCACCTCGAGGCGCACGAGCTGCTGACGACCTGCGAGCGCCGAGCTCGTCATGCCCGCGGGCGGCTCGAGATCGCCGGGAAACACGTCGACGACCTTCACGACGAAGTCGGCGTCGGTGCCCGTCGACGAGATCCACAGGTCGGCCTCGATCGGACCGGTGAGCACGACCTCGTCCGCGAGCGGCGCGCTCGACCAGGTGCGCACGTCGGGCCGGCGCGCGGCGTAGCGCTGATCGGCATCCATGTACTCGACGCCGCGCTCGAGATCGTAGCGCTCGGCGTACGGCACGGGCCGTGCGGGATCGCTGACGTACGCCTCGACGGCGGCGTCCTTCGGCGGGCGCGTCACGAGCTGTCCGTGCGGCGCGAGCCACAGCGTGGCCGCCGTGGCCTTCTTCGGCGGCCACGCGTCGTACCGACGCCACTCGTTGGTGCCGGTCTCGAACACGGTGGCCTCGGCTGGGCGCGAACCCGACGCACCCTTGAGCGTGCGCTCGAAGAACGGAAGCAAGACGTCGCTCGCGAACCAGCGCGACGTCTTCGCATCGAACTTCACTTCGCCGAGCGCCTCGCCGTCATGGCGCGCCCAGCCGCCGTGCTGCCATGGCCCCATGACGAGCTCGTTCTCGATGCCCGGGTTCTGCCGCTCGAGCGTGTGGTAGGTCGACAGGGTGCCGTGTAAATCTTCTGCGTCGAACCAGCCACCGACGGTGAGCATCGCGGGGCGAACCTTCTTGAGGTACGGCCGCACATCGCGCGCGCGCCAAAAGTCATCGAGCGTGCCGTGCTTCAAAAGCTCGTTCCAGAAGGCGATTGTCCCGTGCAGGAACGTCGCGTCGAGCGCGGCGATGGTGCCCGTCTGCATGAAGAAGTCGTACAGGTCCCCCGCGCGGTACGGCGCGACGTCGGCCTCCCAGTCGACGGGTGAAGGTCGCGCGACGCCGAAGTGCCGCATGAACATGTACGCCTCCATCAGGAAGAAGGCGCCGTTGTGGTGGAAGTCGTCGCCCGAGAACCAGTCGGTGACGGGCGCCTGCGGTGAGATGGCCTTCACGGCCGGGTGTGCATCGACCGCCCCCCACGAGGCGTAGAACCCCGGATACGAGATGCCCCAGAGGCCGACGTTGCCGTTGTTGCGAGGCACGTGGTGCACGAGGAATTCGACGGTGTCCCAGGCGTCGGTCGACTCGTCGATGCCCTTGGGGTCGGTCCGGTGCGGCCGGATGTCGACGAACGTGCCCTCGGACATCCAGCGACCGCGCACGTCCTGCTGCACGAACGTGTAGCCCGCGCGCACGAGCTCCGCGGCGGGGAGCAGGCCGCGCAGGTTCGTCGTGGGGTAGCTGTCGACGCCGTAGGGCCTGCACGAGTACGGCGTGCGCGTCATGAGGATCGGCCACGTGCGCCGGTCGTCTTTTGGCACGAACGCGACGGTGTAGAGCTTGGCGCCGTCTCGCATCGGGATGCGATAGACGTACTTCGTGTAGTGCCTGCGCAGGGCGGCGGCGACGGCGGCTTCATCGGGGAGCTGCTCCTGCATCAACGGAGTGCCCGATGCAGTGCCCGATGGCGCGCCGACAACGACGCTGCTTGTCAAAAGGAGCAGGACCCAGAGGCACGCGCGCATCGCGGCAGCGTACTTGAAAGCGAGCCGGGGCCGACCTACACAACGCGCATGACGCTCCCCTCGAAGAACCTCGCGCTGCGCTCGCTCATCACGTCGTCGGGGGAGCTGAGGCTCTCGTTCGACGACATCGGGATGCCGACGTGCAAGCCCCACGAGGTGCTCGTACGGGTCGACGCCGCGCCGATCAATCCGTCGGACATCGGGCTCCTGTTCGGCCCGGCCGACATGAAAGCGGCGCAGGCCACAGGGCAGGGCGAGGCACGCGTCGTGACGGCCCGCGTCGCCGGGTCGATGCTCCCATCGCTGCACGCACGCCTCGACCGGCCGCAGGTCGCGGGCAACGAGGGGGCCGGCCTCGTCGTCGCGGCCGGCTCGTCGGAGGCGGCGCGGGCGCTCGTCGGCAAGATCGTGAGCGCAGTGCCGGGCGGCATGTATGCGCAGTACCGTGCCGTCGCCGCGGACCAGTGCCTCGTGCTCGACGAGGGCACCACGGCGATCGAGGGCTCTGGCGCCATGGTCAACCCGCTCACCGTCCTCGGGATGATCGAGACGATGCGTATCGAGGGGCACACCGCGCTCGTCCACACCGCAGCGGCCGGTGCGCTCGGGCAGCAGCTGGTGCGCGCGTGCAACGAAGAGAACATCCCGCTCGTCAACATCGTGCGCTCCGAAGCGCAGGTGGAGCTGCTACGCCACCTCGGCGCCGAGCACGCGCTCGATGCCACGTCGGACACGTTTCAACGGGATCTCGAGGCTGCGATCTCGGCGACCGGTGCGACCCTCGCGTTCGACGCGATCGGCGGCGGCAAGCTCGCCGGGCAGATCCTCGGCGCGATGGAGTCGGTGCTCGTCGCGAAGATGGAGCGTTATAACCGGTACGGCTCCGAGACCCACAAGCAGGTCTATCTGTACGGCGCGCTCGACACGTCTCCGACGGAGCTCCGCCGCAACTTTGGCATGGCGTGGGGCGTCGGCGGCTGGCTCCTCTTTCCGTTCCTGCAGAAGGCCGGCCCGGAGCGCCTCGCCGAGCTGAAGGCGAAGATCGCGCGCGGCTTGAAGACCACGTTCGCGACCACCTACAACCACGAGGTTGCGCTCACCGACGTCCTCGCCGCGGACACGCTCGCCGGCTTCAGCAAGCGCGCCACGGGGGCGAAGTACGTCGTCATTCCGTCTCGATAGCTCAGACGGTCGCGTGGACCGAGCGACGTGATCCGCGCTTCATTCCGGCCGGCATGTACGTGTCGGAAAAGTCGTTCTCGTCCTGCTTCGCGACGGGCCTGTTGCGGAGCAGTCGAGAAGCCGCATAAGCCACGCCTGCGAGGGCCACGACGCTGCCACCGATGAACGCGGCGATGACGGGGGCGCTGGTGCGCTTTTTCCGGAAGAGGCTCATGACGTGCTCCTTTTC
>JBDTCO010000143.1:0-14949 GCA_039923495.1 Polyangia bacterium | reverse complement strand
CCTCGACGGGGTGCGCGCCCACCTCGCCCCGGGCGGCCGCTTCGTGTTCGACCTCATGAACCCTGATCTCCGCTGGCTCTCGCGCGACTCGACGAAGCGCTGGGCGCGCACGCGCTTCAAGGATCCGCGCACGAAGGTGCCGATGATCTACTCCACGCAGATCGTCTACGACTCGCCGCTGCAGGTCGCGTTCATGACGATCTTCTACGAGCGAGTCGACGGCAAAGGCTCCGAAAAGCGCACGCTGCTCACGCACCGGCACTTCTATCCGCGCGAGCTCGAGGCGCTGCTCCACTACAACGGCTTCGTGATCGAGCGGCGCGAGGGCGACTTCGGCGGAAAGTCGCTCCAGCCGGAGAGCGAGCAGCAGGTGCTTTTTTGCACGGTCGCACGTCGACGGTAAAAGCCGAATCCACCAGTGTTTCTCGACGGTAACCACGTAAAAACTACCGTTTACCGTCGGTACGGACGACCGCCGTTTTCGGCTTCCCGTCGACAAATATTTACGCTGCGTCGCAAAAGAATTGACAGCCCCGTCGGTGGCGACTTAGGGTTGCCGACAACTGGAGCTCGACACCGTCGAGCAGCTGCATTCGCAGCGACACCAGACGCAGTACAAGTGCACTACGGGAGGGTATTAAAATGGCTGAGAAGGTCGCGAAGCTTGGTGTGAAGCGTGAGCCCGGGTTCCTGTACTTCCTGCGTGGCTCCGACGTCTTCAAGACGCCGATGAAGCGCGCTGGTGGCCCGTCGGCCGCCAACAAGGCGGAGAAGGTCGCGTCGGGCGGCTTCAAGCGCGAGGAGGGTCACCTGTACTTCCTCGACTCGAACGGCGATGTGGCGCGTGCGAAGCGCGCCGTCGGCGGTCAGAAGCGCAAGAAGGCCGCTGGCAAGAAGGCGCCCGCGAAGAAGGCCGCTGGCAAGAAGGCGCCTGCGAAGAAGGCCGCCCCGAAGAAGGCCGCTGGCAAGAAGGCGCCTGCGAAGAAGGCCGCCCCGAAGAAGGGCAAGAAGCGCTAACTGCTCCACTAGCGTCCTGACGCCCTCCTCGCTCACGAGCAGGCTCCGCGGCCCCGCGGTCCTGCCAGGCTCCCCACGAATGGCCGAGCGCAGCGCGCTCGCATCTCGCGAGGAGGCGTAGGGAAAAGCCCGCCCGGTCTCGACCGGCGGGCTTTTTTCGTTTCCGGCACTTTTCGTAAATGAGCCAGATCGTTTCTCGCGCCCCCGCGTTCGACCTCCCATCCACGGAGGCAACACATGAACCGGAAGCGCGTCACCTATGGGCTCATCGGCGGCACTCTCTGTCTCGCAGCCTGGGCTGCGACCGCGATGCCGCATCACACACCGGCGATCCCCATGAACGATCCGCCGACGCCGGTCCAGCGCGTCGCGCAGCAGCAGGTGACGGTGCCGAAAGCGCCGCCTCGCATCGAGGTCGTGTTCGCGCTCGATACGACCGGCTCGATGAGCGGCATGCTCGACGGTGCGAAGAAGAAGATCTGGTCCGTCGCGCAGTACATCGGCAACGGTCAGCCGAAGCCGGAGCTGCGCATCGGGCTCGTGGCGTACCGCGATCGCGGCGACGCCTACGTCACGCGCTTCTACGATCTCACCGACGATCTCGACAAGGTGTTCGATCACCTCCAGTCGTTCGAGGCGGACGGCGGCGGCGATGGTCCCGAGGACGTGAACCGCGCGCTGGCGGACGCCATCGACAAGAGCTCGTGGACCGACGGTCAGAACACGCTGAAGATGGTCTACCTCGTGGGCGATGCACCGCCGCACGACGACTACCACGACGCGCCAGACTCGAAGGCGCTCGCTCGCCGCGCGCAGGGTCGCGGCATCCGCATCAACGCGATCCGCTGCGGCTCCGATGCGACGACGCAGCTCGCGTTCAACCGCATCTCGCAGCTGGCGTCGGGCGAGTTCGCGTCCATCGACCAGGGCGGTGGCGTCGAGACCATCACGACGCCGTACGACGACAAGCTCGCCGCGCTGAACGCGAAGCTCATGGGCACCGCGATCGGGTACGGCAAGTCGCGTGACGAGGTGGCTCGCAAGGTCGCGAGGAGCCTCGCCGCACCGGCTGCGATGAACGCCGACCGCGCGAGCTACTTCGCAAAGAGCGGCGGCGGTGCCGTCGGTGGTATGGGCGACCTCGTGAAGGATATCGCCGAGGGTCGTGTGAAGGCCGAAGATGTCGCACCGTCGGACCTGCCCGCCGCCATCGCCGCGATGTCCCCGCCGGCGCGCTCCGCCTACGTGTCCCACAAGGCGCGCGAACGTGAAGAGGTGAGCACCGAGATCAACACGCTCGCCGACGAGCGCAACGCGTACCTCAAGAAATCGAAGCCCAAGGCGGGCTCGCTCGACGGTGCAGTCGAGGGCACGCTGCGTCGCCAGGCGGCGGCCGCCGGTCTCAGCCTGTAACGACCTCGTTCGTGTGATCCCCGGGAAGGTTGCACCGCTCGCGTCGTACCTGGCCTCCGTCCACCCTGGAGGCCACCGCACATGACCGCTCGCCCGCTCGTCACGCTCTCCGCGCTCCTCCTCGCTGGTTGCCTCGGCCACGCCGATGTCCTCATCACCCACCCGCTCATCGCGAAGACACCGTCCGCGGAGACCGAGGTCGAGAAGCCGATGTCGTTCGTGGAGTCCGGCAATGGCCTGCCCGACGGCTCGATGACGCAGCGGGCGCGCCTCACGAAGCTCGACGAGAAGAACGCCTGCTTCGCGGTCAAGCTGCACAGCCTCCGCGCCGAGCTCTCCGACGTCCGTCAGCTCACCGCGATCCTCAAGGACAAGCCGAGCAACAGGACCATCGAGGGTGCGCGCATCATGGGTGGCCGCCGCTCCGAGCACACGTACACCGGCCTCGTCGAGGAGCAGCAGGAGGCCGGCTCGGAGACGTACTGCGCCTCGCGCGACGCGAACCAGGTCTGCCAGAGCTGGCGCACGCGGACCCTCTACACGACGCGCATGGTGCCGGGCCCGGTCACGGTCTACGAGAGCACGGCCGAGCTGTGCTTCGAGAACGACGGCCTCGTGACGGCGAAGAGCCAGCGCGTGATCCTCGACCTGCACAAGATCGAGATGGTCGGCTTCATGCCGGCCCGGGTCGCCGGGATGGACTTCCGCTGGGGCTTCACCGGTGGTGGTGGCGCGAAGGCTAGCAAGGAAGACTGAGACGCGTTACTTCGCGCCACCTTGTCGTCGGCGCAGGACGGCAGCTCTGCGTGTCTTGCGCTGCCTCTCGTTCGCGTACCACTCGGCGAGCGTGAACGGAACTCCTACGTCTCGTCGGTGCGTTCCTCGCGCGCCTCGGCGAGCGCGCGCTCGGTGGTGCGCAGGCCCTCCGGCTCGCTCTCCTCGGCGAGGTAGCTCACGAGCGGCGAGATGTCGCCGGTGGAGATGAGCCAGAGCTGGTGCGTCGCGCGCGTCGCGCCGATGTGCAGGAGGTGACGCGACTCGGTGTTGTCGGGATAGCCCTGCGCGTTGGTGTCGACGAGGATGATGTAGTCGAACTCGAGGCCCTTCACCTGCGAGATGTCCGTGACATCGACACCCGCGGTGAAGAGGAACTCCTGCTTGCGGACGCGACGCAGCGACGGCACCTCGGCGCGCTGCAGCGCCGCGTACCACGCGTCGGCCTGCCCGACGTAGCGCGAGAGCACCGCCACCGACGCGGAGTGCTCGCGACCGAGCAGCGAACGCAGCGCCTCGGCGACAAACGCGACGGCCTCACCCAGCCCCGGGAACGCGTGCAGCTCGACCTCGGCGCCGTGACGCGCGGCCTTGGGCGGCTCGGCGGGGGCGAGCGGTCCGAGCACCTTGCGCGCGAAGTCCATGACCTCGGCGGTCGAGCGATACGCGAGCTCGAGCGGTCGCAGGCGCAGCGCGTCGCCCGCGCGGTCGGCGAGGCCGAGATCGCCGATGAGCGCGTCCCAGCCGCGGAACGCGTTGTCGAACACGATGCGCTGCGCGGTATCACCGGCGATGGTGACCGATCGCTTCTCGCCCGTTGCAGCGACGAGGACCGCGACGTCGATCGGCGCGAGATCCTGCGCCTCGTCGATCGCGATGTGGTCGTACACGAGCGGCTCGCCGTCGACGCGTGTGAGGTGACCGTGCATGAGCTGGTACAGGCGCAGCAGCAGCGAGTCGTCTTCCTCGTCGAGGCGCGCGCGCGCACCCGAGTCGTCGCCGTCGTCGAGCGGCTTGCCGTCGATGGGGACCATGCGTTCTTCGTCGGTGCCCTCGAGCTCGTCGGAGATCTCCTCGTCGAGCTGTGCCGCACACCAGCGCACGAGCTCGTCGAGCTCGCTCGCCTGTGCGGGCTCGAAGAGCGCGGGGTTCGCGAGCGCTTCGAGGCGACCGCGATCGGTGAGCAACTCCCACAGGATGCGGCGTGGATCGCGCAGCCGACGCACGCCACGACGGATCACCTGCTCCACGCGCAGCGCGACGACCGGCGTGACCGCGAGCTTGCCGTTCTTCGCGGCGGTCATGAGCGAGCGCGCACGCTCGTACGGCGAGCGCTTCTCGCGCTCTCGCCAGCCGTCGAGCACGAGCTTCTTCGCGGCCTCGTCGTGCGCGGCGTCGAGTCCCGCCGCGAGCTCACGCTCCAGTTGCTCGATCTCGAGCGCGACCGCGCGCCCGAGCAGCGGGAGCATTCCAGGGTGCTTCTTCAGGCGCTGCACGGAGGCCGGCGTCTCGTCGGAGTAGCGGTCGGGCGCCTCCGGCACGAGCCGCTTGCGCAGCGTACGGGCCCAGTTGCGATACGTGCTGACCGGCACGCCCGTGACTCCCAGCGATGGCAGGACGCCCGCGACGTAGCGCTCGAGCGCCGACGAGGGCACGACGAAGAGGCACCACGACGGACGCACACGCTCGCTCTGCTGGAACACGAGGTACGCGATGCGATGCAGCGCGACGGTGGTCTTGCCGGAGCCCGCGCCGCCCTGGATGACCACGAGGCCTGCGCCCGGCTCGGTGATGAGCTCGAACTGCGTGCGATCGACCAGCGCCGCGATCTCGGGTAGCGCCTTGTCCGGGTTGTGCGAGCCACGCGCGATCTCCCCGCGACGCTGGCCGTCCTTGCGCCCCTTCGGCGTCGGCTGCGGCCGCGGCGCTCGCGCGGCGGTGCCCTGCCCGCCCGTGAGCAGCGCGACGCCCTGCCCCTCGAGCGCGTACCACTGCCCGTCCACCGACGACACGAACGTGCCCTGTGGACAGCCGATGCGCCGCACCAGCGAGCGCGCGATGGTGACGTTGCGCCGCGCGAGGACCTCGCCCTTCAACGCGCCGGACGGCAGCTCCTCCTCGTAGTCGTCCCCCTCGTCGTAGCGGTAGTAGATCTGCGAGACCGGGGCGTCGCGCCAGTCGACGATCTGCACGCCAGCCTGGCGATCGATGAGCCCGCGCTTGCCGATGAGCACGTCGGAGACGCGCTTCTTGCCCTTCTCCGATAGCTGCAGGCGCAGGTGCGCGAAGTACGGCGACTGCACGTCGACGGGCAACGCGCGCTGCTGCGCACGACCCGCGAGCGCCGCGATGCGCGTCATGTGCTCGATGAGGATCGGGTGATCCTCGAGGCGCTCCTCGCCGATCTGATCGCGCAACGCGATCATCTCGGCCTCGTAGTCCTGTCGCGTCGGGCCCTGGCCGACGGGTTCCGCGGCACGATCGGCGGCGAACTTCAGGACGCGACCGAGCAGCTCCGTTTCTTCGGAGGTGATGGTCGAGGCTTCTTCGTTCGGTTCGAGGGGCCGGCGCATGCGACGGGGCAGTATGGGGAAGGAGCGGCGAGAAAACTACCGCCGTTTAGCCCGTGAGACAGGACCCTCGCCAGGGTCCTTTTGGACTCAGTTCACCGGCGGGCAGGCGTAGATGGCCTGGACGGTCGCGTTCGGGTCCGCCTGGAGCGTCGCGCACGCCGCGCCGTAGAAGTTGAGCGACGACAGGTTCGTGCTGAAGTCCCAGCCGTTCATGTGCGTGGGATCGCGGCCGAGATCACTGCCGTTCAGCTTGATGGTGACGAGCGTCTGATCGGTCGGCGGCGGCGTGGTGACGCCGAACGAGCAGGAGATGATCTGCGACGCGATGGTGGTCACCGCGGTCACGAGGTCCGCCTCGCTACCGACCGCGTAGTACTTCGGCGAGCCCGCGCGTGGCTCGCCACCATTCGTCGCGAGCGTGTCGAGCTCGGCGCCGTCGCTCGAGTCCGACGCGACGCCGATGACGAACGTGTGGATGCCCTGGGCAGCCGCTGCGCTGAGCGCGGCCTCCGCCTTGGACGTCCCATCGTCGGTCGGCACGACGACGCACGCACCGACGGGGACGCCGCTCACGTGGCACTGCCCCTGCGCGTCCGGGGTGCCACCGAAGACGCACATGCACGAGGTGCCGATGGTGCCGCAGTTCGGCTCGCCGTCCGTGGAGAGGAGCAGATACTTCGGGTTGGTGGTGGTGCGCGACGCCATGTACGCCGCGGCCTTGTTGATCGCGTCGCCGGTGGGCGTGTTGCCATCGGGCAAGTAGCTCGAGATCTGCATGCCGATCGCGGTCGCGTTCATCGGCGCGATCGCGACATCGACGCTCGCCGAGGTGCCGCAGTCGTTGTCGTGCGGGAACACGGTGAGGCCCCAGCCGATCTGACCTTGCAGGCTCGTGACCACCTGCTTCACCGCGTCGGTGACCTTGCTCCAGCGCGTGCCGCTGTCGAAGTCCGTCGTCATCGAGCTCGAGCGATCGAGGACGATCATGACCTCGGGCGGAAGGCCCTTCTGCAGCATGAAGTTCTGCACGCCACACTGCGCCGAGAAGTCGCCCGACGGCTCGATGGACATGTCGTCCGAGCCATCGCCGGGCAGCCCGTGCTCCGACGAGAGATCTTTACCGCTACCGCCCGACGAGGTGTCACGTCCCTGGTTCGGACCGCAGGCCGCGAGAAAGAGTGCCACCACCACTACGTTGCTTTTGAACATCCACCACCTCGTTGAAATCGGTGGGCGGACGCTAGCGCGCAGGGCCTGTTAAGTCATTTGTTTTGATCGGCCGTACCCGTGGGCAGCCGGCGCTCGTCCGCGTGGTCCCTCGGCACCACGAGGCGCAGCGCGCGCGGGATGACGTCGATGCGGATATCCGCCGTCGACACGAACACGTCGCCATCGAGCTGCGCGACCACCGGGGTGCCACCAGACCTGGGCTTGATGTGCAGTCGCATGCAGCTCGCCGAGAGGCCTTCCGAGTGCTGGAGGCCGATCTTCGAGAGCGAATCGAGGTCGAGCTTCGAGCCCTTCAGCATGACGAGCGCCTTCGAGATCCAGTCGCGCTTCCCCTGGAACGGGACGATCTCGAAGCGACCGTCGTCGTGGCGCGAAGCCTCGTCGCACACCCACATGCCACCGTAGATGCGCGTGCCCTTCACGATGAGATCGGTGAGGCCCTCGAGCACCCGGTACTGCCCGTTGGCCTCGATCTCGACGTCGAACTTCTGCTCCTCGACGTACGACGAGAGGAACGTCCGCAGGAGCGCGCCCGCGTAGACGAGCTGATCGCGATACACCGCGCGGAGAATCGGCACCTGCGCGATCGCGGCGCGGTCCTCGTTGCGGAGCTGGAGCGTGCGAGGGCTGATGCCCCAGCCCGCGGAGTCGAAGAAGAGCTCCTCGGTGACCAGCGTGCCGACGGCGTCGAAGGTGCGGAGGTGGCCGACGTCGAGGCGCGTCTCCCGTGCCTCGAGCACCACCTCGATGTTGCGCTCCAGCGCCGCCTCCTCCGCGTCGAGACCGAAGCTCTTGCCCTGATCGTTGGCGGTCCCCGTGGGCAGCATCGCGAGCGGGACCTCCTCGCTGCGACCGCTCGCGTAGAGCGCGCGTGCGACCTCGGCAAACGTGCCATCGCCGCCCATCGACACGAGCGTCAGCGGCTCGCGTGCGTGCAGGCGCTCGACGATCTTGGAGATGGTGCGGCCCTCGGGCTCCGTCGTGATGAGCTCGGGCGTGATGCCGCGCGCGCGAAAGAGCGACGTCGCGCGCTCGATGCGCTCGGCGTTCCTGCCGCTCTGTGCGGTCGGGTTGCCGACGAGCAGGACCTGTCGCGACGCCATCGCGTTCGACCGTATCACAGGTCGCGTTCCGAGCCTTTTGGCGGATCCGCGGAGTGAGGACGGTCGACCGCAGTGCTGCCTTCTGGCTGCGGTCGACCGTACCTCGAACCGGAGCGCCGGCTGACGAAACGGCTCTCATCTCATTGATTTCAAATGAGCCGGCACTGATCGAGCTGCATTCTTCACATGGCAGGCTGTATGCAGCTTTACAGAACCATGCGCCTTCCGATGTCGATCATCCTGTCTGGTCTTCTCCTCGCTGGCTGCGCTCCCGCCATGGTCGGCGACAGCAGCGGAGACGGCACGAGCGACGCGCTCACGGGCGTCCCCGGCACGGTGAAGGTGAACGGCAAGACGTACTCGGTCGAGAAGACCTACCTCCCCCGCGTCGTGCAGTGCGAGGACCCTGGCGCTCCGCCCGAAGCCCTCCGCGCGCAGGCCATCGCCGCACGCACCTACCTCACGTACCGCACGAAGGGTCAGAGCGTCCCGAGCATCGCGGACGGTCAGTCGGATCAGGTCTTCACGTGCAACAGCAACAAGAACGGCTCGTATGTCTCGAGCGAGGTGGCTCAGGCGGTCGCCGACACCGCAGGCCAGATCGTCACGTACGACGGTCACGTCATCGCTGGCTTCTTCGTCGCTGGTGCGAAGCGCACGGGTGAGTCGTGCGCCAAGGGCAGCGACGCCACGAACACCGAGAAGTACGTCACGGTCAACGCCGGCAAGAGCGGCTCCGACGTGACACCGAGCAGCATCGGCAGCAAGAGCTCGCCCGACAACCGCGGCGCGCTCGGTCAGAACTACATCAACTGCCTCGCGCAGAACGACGACTACACGGCCCCCCAGCTGCTCGCCTACTTCTACGGCGCGGACATCGTGATCGCCGGCAACACCGAACCGACCACGATCCCCGACGACACCACCGCGCCCGATACCGGCGCGCCCGTCGCGACCAGCCCGACGAACACCTGCTGGTCGTACACGACGCAGTCGCAGCTCGCCTACGGTGCCTGCGTCACGTCCTCGGTCGATGGCATCGACTACCAGTGCACCAGCACGGGCTCCTGGGTCTCGGGCGTCGCCGACGGCGCGGGCCCCGAAGGCACCTGCACCTCGATGAACTGAGCTCGGCTCAGCTGCAGCGGTCGCAGACGCCGCGCAGCTGGACCTCGCAGTCCTTGGCCTTGAGCCGCGTGACCGATCCGCGGACGGGGATGATCTTCACCTCCACGTCGGTGAGACACGACACCTCGGCGCACTCGCTGCACACCAGATGCGGATGCACCTTGGCGTGCTTGCCCGTCGAGCCCTTGAGCTCGAAGCGCCAGACGTGATCGCCGAGGTCGGTGCGGCTCACGAGGCCGGCATCCGACAGGTCGATGAGGTTGCGGTAGATCGTGGCGCGATCGAAGCCGAGGTGCGCGAGCTCGTCGGCGAGCGCCGCGTGCGTCATCGGTGACTCGGCGGCGGACAGACGCGCGAGCACCGCCACGCGCGGCCCCGTGCGACGCAAACCGGCGGCGCGCAGCGTGCCAGCCAGCGCCGCGAGATCGAGGATGGACGCTTCTGCGGCTGGGTTACGTTTCTTCGCCATCGAGACGTCGAGGATAAGCTCCCGACGCTGCGGGTGCAACCGGAGCAGCGCTGCGCAGGCTCGTCGAGCTGCTATCCGTAGCTGGGTTGCATCTGAAGTGCAGCAGCGGTAAAGCTCCGCGCCGTGCACGCTGCACCGCCCATGCTGCTGCTCGTCGCGCTCGCGCTGTCGGGTGTCGCGCTGCTCGCGGGGCCGCTCATCCTGTCGCTGGGGCGAGGTCGCGCGACCGCGGGCGCGCTCGTGGAGGGGCTCGCGCTCGGGCTCGTGCCGACGATGGTGCTGCTGCGCCTGTTGCCGCATGTCGCAGAGTCGCTCGGCGGGCTCGCGGTCGTGCTGTTCGCGAGCGCATTCCTCGTGCTGCGCGCCTTCGATCGTGCGCACCACCGCGCGGCGGCTCGCATGGGCCGCGCGTTCATCTATTCCGCGCTGTTGCTGCACTCGTTCACCGATGGCGTCGGGCTGGCAGCGGCCATCGCGGCGGGCACGCCGGAGCACACGGCCGTCGACGTCACGCTCACCGCTGCCTTCGTGATCCATCGGCTGCCGGAGGGCCTCTTCATCGCGACGACACTGCTGCCGTCGTATGGCTGGCGACGCACGCTGAACCGGACACTCGGGCTGTTCGCAGCGACGGTGGTGGGAGGTCTCCTCGGTGGTGCGCTGCTGCCTCTCCTGTCCGAGCGACTGTTCGATGCCGTGGTCGCGATCGGGCTGGGCGCGATGCTGCAGCTCGTGCTCCACAGCCACGCCGAGCGACCCACGGACAACGCAACGCGAGCGATCACGAGCGCGTCCCTGCTCGTCGGTGTGATCGTGTCTCTCGTCGTCCCCGCGCCCGACGATCTGCTCGCGCGCGCTCGTGCCGCGGAGCTCCCCGTGACGCGCTCGCTCGCCCCGCTCTTCGTGCACGTCGCGCCCGCGCTGCTGCTCGCGATCGTGCTCGCAGCGGTCCTGCACGCCGTGGTCCGCATGAGATCACCCGTCGGTGGCGGTGCGCAGGACGGCGTGCTCTTCGCGCTGTTTGCGCCGCTCGGCCCCGCGCAGACGATCCCCGCGGCGCGCGGCCTCGTCCTGCAGGGAGCGTCGCGCGCCACCCTCGTCGCGTTCCTGCTCGCGGCCACCGCGCTCGGGCTCGACGGGGTCCTGGTGATGGCGCG
Source organism: Polyangia bacterium (assembly GCA_039923495.1). Classification (GTDB taxonomy): domain Bacteria; phylum Myxococcota_A; class Polyangia; order Palsa-1104; family Palsa-1104; genus JBDTCO01. The sequence continues at coordinate 4,085 of JBDTCO010000143.1, read as the reverse complement.
GCTCGTGGGACCGGTGCTGACCGGGCTCCAGCTCACCGGCGCGCTGGCGATCGTGCTCGTTGGTGCGGTGGTAACGCGCGGCAGGAGCGCGCCGATCGACCTCCGCCTGCACACGCACGACGCGCTGCGTGCGGCGTCGGTGCTCGCCCTGCGCACCCTCGATCAGCTCGGGCCCCACCTCGTCGCCGGGCTCATCATCGCGGCGGGCGTGGAAGCGTCGGTCGATCCCTCGTGGATGGCGTCGCTGCCTCCGCTCGCGCCGCTCTTGTTGCTGCCGCTGCTCGCGCTGCTGTTCGGCGCGACCCCGCTGTTGCTCGCGCCGCTCGCGGCCGTGCTGCTGCACAAGGGGATCCGGGCAGACGCCGTGCTCGCCATGCTACTCGCCGGACCGATCGGTGGGCGGGCGCGACGCGACCTCGTCACCTCGTACCGCGCGGCGTTCGTGCTGGCCGCGTGGCTCGGCAGCGCGGCGCTCGGTCGGGTGATGACGTGCTGGATCGAGATCGTGCCACCTCCCTTGCATGCATGGTCCGCGACCCGTCCGACCATCGTGGAGGTCAGCGCCGCGATCCTCGTCGGTGCGCTGCTGATCGTGAGCCTGCTGCGGCTCGGGCCGAACCTGTGGCTCGGTCAGCTCGCACAGGAGCCGGCGCCCGAGCACCACGACCACGAGCACGCCAGCGAACATTCTCTCGACGACCACCACTGATCCGGTCTACGAGTCGCACATGCGCTCGTGGCTCCTCCTTCCACTCCTGGTGCTCATCGGTTGCGAGAGCGGTCCCGTGACGCGGGCTCGCCTTGATCTCGAGGCGGACACGACCCAGCAGAAGCAGTTCTTCGCGATGCCGTATCCGTCGGATCTGCGGCTCGATGCCGACGGTCATCCGATGCTCACCGGCTGGCCTAACCCCGAGGACAATCCGCTCATCGACGGCCTCGTGCACAGCGTCGCCTCGCGCAAGCGCTGGCCCGTCCTCGCCACCGGATACTTCGACTTCACCGCGCCGCTCGCGCTCCGCAACCTCGAGGATCCCGTTGCTGCGGGAGCGCAGGCGCCGGTGCTCCTCATCGATCTGTCGGACTCCCCGCCGGCGCGCGGTCGCCTCACGCCCGTCTGGCTGCAGAGCGGCCAGGGTGACGAGTACCTGCCTGCGACCTCGCTCTCGGTCGTTGCGCGCCCCGGCTTCGTGCTCTCGCCCGGCCGGCAGTACGCGTTCGTGGTGCGCCGCGATCTCGGCGACGCGAACGGTCGTCCGCTCGTGCCGGCCAAGGTGTTCGAGGAGCTCGCCGAAGGCCACGTGCCATCGGGGGCGCACGGCCAGGCCGCGCACGATCTTTACGCGCCGCTGTGGCCCGTGCTGAGGGAGCTCGGCGTGAACAAGGGCGAGGTCGCCGCTGCAACGGTGTTCACCACCGACGACGCCGTGCTCGAGACGCAGCAGCTGACGGACCGCGCGCTCGCCACGCAGACGGTCACCATCTCGGATCTCCAGCTCCACGCGGGCGACGGCGATCACGATCGCTACTGCGAGCTCGCGGGCAAGATAACGTACCCGCAGTTCCAGGGCGGCGTGCCGCCGTTCAACACCGATGGGCTGCTCGTCGTCGACGCCTCGGGCACGCCGGTGAAGCAGCGCGACGAGGTCGCCGAGGTCGTCATCACGATTCCGAAGACGCCGATGCCCGACGCCGGCTACCCGCTCGTCCTCTACTTCCACGGCTCGGGCGGTGACCCGTACCAGATCGCCGATGCGGGCCCCGGCACGAGCGATGCCGATGCGAGCCCGGTGAAGGGACAGGGTCCCGCGTACGTCCTGTCGCCCGAGGGCTTCGCGATGGCTGCGAGCGCGCTCCCCGTCGCGCCCGGTCGCGTGCCCGGTGCGTCGGACTACGCGTACGTCAACCTGCAGAACCTCGCCGCGACACGCGACATCTTCCGTCAGGGTGTCATCGAGCAGCGCCTCTTCCTCGCCGCGCTCGAGCAGCTACAGATCCCCACGAGCGCGCTCGGCTCGTGCACGGGCGCGGCGCTCCCCGCGTCGGCGACGACCTACCACTTCGACGTGAAGAAGGAGTTCGCGCAGGGCCAGTCGATGGGCGGCATGTACACGAACCTCTTCTCCGCGATCGAGCCACACATCAAGGCGTCGGTGCCCACGGGTGCCGGCGGGTACTGGGGCTACTTCATCCTCGAGACCTCGTTCGTGCCGCACGCGCTCGACCTGCTCGTCGCCGTCTTCAACCTGCGCGTCACGACGTTCGTGCATCCGCTGCTGACGCTGTTCGAGGCCGCGACGGAGCCGTCCGATCCGCTCGTGTCGACGCCGCGCCTCGAGCTCGATCCGTTGCCGGGCAGCCCCGTGCGCTCGGTGTACGAGCCCGTCGGCTTCAACGATCAGTACTTTCCGACGACGGTCTACGACGCGATGGCGCTCGGCTACGCGCACACCGAGGCGGGCACCGAGGTGTGGCCGACGATGCAGGCGGCCCTCGCGCTCGACGATCGTGCGGGGCTCCAGCCCTACCCGATCCAGAGCAACCGGATGTCGAAGAACGGCACGCCGTTCACGGGCGCCATCGTCCAGTACATGGGCGACGGTCTCGCCGATCCGCACTACATCTACCGTCAGCTCGACGCCGTGAAGTACCAGTATCGCTGCTTCCTCGCGTCGGCAGCGAAGGGTGCGCCGGTCATCTCCGCTCCGGCGTCGCTCGACACGGCTTGCCCCTAGCGTGCTAAGTCGTGAAAGACATCACGACACCGACAACGCGTTCTTGACTGCTACCCCTGTGTGACGCTATGGGCTGGCCTTGACGTTGCAGCGTGTGCACCTCGACATGCCCGTCGTCGAGGTGACTCATGGACACGCAACACCGATCAGCGCTCACACAACGCTCCGCAACCCTGGGTGAAAGTCCCACGTCGTCCGACAGGAGCGGCCACGTCAACACATTGACGCCCGTCACCGTACCTGTCGTCGAGAACGTCAAGGCATTGACGCCTACCGTCGAGCCGCAGCTCCGCGCCGCCGATCACATCATCGATCACCTCGTCGTGCGCGAGCGCGTCGACGTGTTCTTCGGCTTGCCCGGCGGCGCCATCTCGCCGCTCGACGACTCGCTGCACGCGCGCAACGACGTGCGCATCGTGACCGTGCGCCACGAGGCCGACGCGGTCTTCGCGGCAGCCGGCTATGCCCGCGCGACGGGCAAGGTGGGCGTCGCGCTCGTCACGTCGGGACCCGGCGTGCTCAACGCGCTCAACGCGCTCGCGTCGGCGCACCTGGAAGGCCTGCCCGTGCTGGTCCTTGCCGGCGAGGCGCCGCGTGCTCGCGCGGGGCAAGGCTCGCTGCAGGACGGCAGCGCGCACGGGCTCGACATCCTCCACGTCGCACGCTCGATGACGAAGATGGTCGCAGAGCTCATCGATCCGAACGTCGCGCTGCCCCGCGTGATGGCCGTGCTGCAGGCGATGAAAGAGGGGCGTCCCGGCGCGGGGCTCATCACGTGTCCCATCGACGTCACCGCTGCGCGCGCACCCAGGCCCCACGTCGGGCTCTCGGGCTACCGCCCTGCCATCATCGACGAGGAGTCGCTCGATCGCGCCGCCGCGCTGCTCCGTGACGCGAAGCGCCCGGTCATCTACGCGGGCAACGGCGTGCGCGCAGGCGACGGTCCGCAGGCGCTGCGGGCGCTCGCCGAGCGACTCCAGGTCCCGGTCATCACGACGCCGCACGGCAAGGGCGTGTTCCCCGAGAGCCACCCTCTCGCGCTCGGCATCTTCGGGCTCGCGCTGCACCCGTCGGCCGTGGAGTTCCTCGACGAGGGCTTCGACTGCATCCTCGCGGTCGGCACGAGCCTGTCGGAGCTGTCCACCGGCGGCTGGAGCAAGAAGCTCAAGGGGCCGATGATCCAGATAGACATCGACTCGAGCCGCGTCGGACGCGCGTTCCCCGTCGACGTCGCGGTGATCGGTCCCGCCAGCGCAGCGCTCCGGAGCATCGCCAATCGTCTCGAGCCCAGGAGCCCGAAGGTCTTCGGCATCCGTCGCAACAGCAACCCCGAGGCGTTCCCCATCGGCC